>PMYN01000154.1:10886-78040 GCA_003171215.1 Gemmatimonadota bacterium
CCGGACGTGCGCGAGAAGCTGCGCGCCTGGCGCGAGAGCCGCGCGCGCGACGTGCTCGCACAGACGCTGCCGCAACAGGCGCCCACGCCATGACGCCGTCGAAATCGCCGACTTTTCGGGAGCTCGGTCGCGAGGAGTGCGTCGCACTCCTCGCACGCAGGCACGTCGGGCGGATCGCGTTCAGCTACCACGACCACGTGGACATCGAGCCGATCCACTACGTGAACGAGGACGACTGGGTCTACGGACGCACCGGCGAAGGAACGAAGCTGCGCACGCTCGCGCACAATCGGTGGGTGGCGTTCGAGACGGACGAGGTCTCCGCCATGTTCGACTGGCGGTCGGTCGTGATCAAGGGAGCGCTGTACATTCTCGAGCCCGGTGGTCCGCAGGGGGAGATGTACGATCACGCCGTGGAACTGCTCAGGAGCTTCAACCCGGATGCGCTGGGGCCGAACGATCCGGTGCCGGACCGGACGGTAGTGTTCCGGATTCATGCGGACCAGGTGACCGGGCGGCAGGCGACTACCCGGGACTGATCGACGAGCGACGGGTCAGGCGGACGATCCAGTGATGGCGTGTCCTCAGCTCACTTCTTCTTGGCAATGCCGTGCTCCGCGAGGATCTGCCTCACGCGGTCCAGTGGCAGCGCTTCCACGGTGCGCCCGTTTCCCGTCACGGTCGTCGCCATGAAGAGCGAATTGTACACCGCCTCTTCCACGGCTTCGACCGCCCCCTCGAAGACGCCCGAAACTTCTTCGTTGGCCAACTCGGTGGTCGTGAGGCGCTTTGCATCCCACGGGCGCCGCACTTCGTGAGCGGTGGAGAACGCGATGGCGTAGTCGCCGGAACCGTTCGACGCGCTGGAGCCGGTGCGGCCAAGCGCCAGCATCGCGCGCGCGGCCACCCGTTTCAGGTTGCGGTCGGAGAGCGGCGCGTCGGTCGCGATCACCACGATGCACGATCCGTCGCCGTGCTCGGGGCTCACGCTGCCCTCGAACGCGTAGCGGCCGAGCGTCGTGCCGACGGGAGCGCCGAGGACCTGAAGCACTCCACCGAAGTTCGTCTGGACGAGCACGCCGACGGTGTATCCGCCGAGCGAGGCCGGCAGCACGCGCGACGACGTGCCGATGCCGCCTTTCCAGCCGAACGCGACGGTGCCCGTTCCGGCTCCGACGCTTCCCTCCGCTACGGCGCCGCCGGACGCGGATTCCAGCGCACGCCGCACGGCCTCGGCGGTCACCGGGCGCGCGCGAATATCGTTGAGCGTCCCGTCGTTCGTTTCCGCCACCAGCGGGTTGATCGACCGCACGCGTTCCATCCCCGGCTGCGCGAGCATCCACTCGACCATCGCGTCGGCGGCTTTCCAGACGCAGAGCGTGCAGGTGAGGAGAATGGGAGTCTCGATCTCGCCAAGCTCGTTCACTTGCGTGCTGCCGGCGAGCTTGCCGAAGCCGTTGCCCACGAACACCGCCGCGGGAACGCGCTCGAGATAGGCGTTGCCGGCATGCGGAAATATCGCCGTGATTCCGGTGCGGATCCTGTCGCCCTCGTTCAACGTCACCTGCCCCACGCGAACGCCCGCCACGTCGGTGATGGCGTTGATGACGCCGGTCTTGAAGATGCCGGGTGCGACACCGAGGTCGCGCGAGCGGGCGCGAGGGGACTGGGCTCCCGCGAGGGACACGCACGCGGCGAGCGGAACGAGCACGAGCAGGTGGCTGCGCATCCGGCGAAGATACCGCATATCTTTTCCTTCGCCATGCCGTTCCTTCCACTCATCGGTCACGATTCACTGCGCGATCGCCTAGGCGAGCAACTCTCCCGGGGCGCGCTGCCGGCGAGCCTGTTGCTGCAGGGCGCTCCCGGAATCGGCAAGCAGCGACTCGCGCTCTGGCTCGGACAGCGCCTGCTCTGCGAGTCGAGCGACGCGCCGTGCGGCGTATGCCAGCACTGTTCCTACGCGCTGCAGGGCGTCCACCCGGACCTGCGCTGGTACTTTCCCCGTCCTCACCTGAAGGGATCGTCCGACGTCGCGCTCGAAGAGGTCGCGCGCGACTATGCGGAGGCGATCGCCGAGCGGGCGGCCGCGCATGGATTGTACGCGCGCGCAGACGGATCGCAGGGCATTTTCCTGTACGTCACGCGGCTCATCATGCAGCAGGCGGTCAGCACGCCGTCGATGGCGCGCCGCAAGGTGTTCGTGGTGGGCGACGCCGAGCGAATGGTGTCGCAGTCGGCGAGCACGGAGGCGGCAAACGCATTCCTCAAGCTGCTCGAAGAGCCGCTGGCCGACACGACGATCATCCTGACGTCGAGCGAGCCGGGCGCGCTGCTGCCGACGATCCGCTCGCGCGTCGTGAGCGTTCGCGTACCGCCGCTTACCGATGCGGCGGTGCGGACGTTTCTCGCCCAGCCCGAGGCCGCGGCCGCGGCCGGCACCGGCGCGACGACCGACGAGCTCGTGCTCCTCGCGCACGGCGCGCCCGGCGCGCTGATCGGCGCGGAGAACAGCGGCCTCGCACTGGAGCGCGCTCGCGCGCTGCTCGATGCGGCGCGGCGGGGACGTGAGCACGCGATGCGCGCCGCGTTCGTGCAGGGCAGCTCGAAGGCGCGCGGCGCGTTCGCCGACGTGCTCGACGCGATGACCGTGCTGCTGCACGAGCGCTCGCGCGACGCCGCTCGCGCGGGCGACGGCGCGGTCGCGGCCGCGTCGGCGCGCGCCGTGCGCTTCGTCGAGGAGGCCAAGCGCGCTGCGGAGGGCAACACGAGCCCGCAGCTCCTCAGCGCGCGCCTGCTCGGCCAGCTCGCGGAGATCGGCGCGTGAAAAAGACGAAGGCCGGCCGGACCCCGGAAGCGCGGAAGCCGAAAGCCGGGAAGCTTTCGCACGTGAATCGCGCCGGCGAAGCACACATGGTGGACGTCGGAGCGAAGGTTCCGACCGCGCGGTTCGCGCGTGCCGAGGGACGCATCAAGATGAGCGCCGCGGCGCTCCGCGCGATCCGCTCCAACTCGGTGAAGAAGGGCGACGTGCTCGGCGTGGCGCGCCTCGCCGGCATCCAGGCCGCGAAGCGCACGGCGGAGCTCATTCCACTCTGCCATCCGCTCCCCCTGACCGACGTGCAGGTCGGGTTCACGATCGACGCGAAGCTCCCCGGAGTGCGCGTCGAGACCAGCGTGCGCACGGTGGCACAGACCGGAGTCGAGATGGAGGCGCTCACGGCCGCGTCGGTCGCGCTCCTCACGGTCTACGACATGACCAAGAGCATAGACAAGGGGATGGTGATCGAGCGCGTGCGCCTGCTCGAAAAGACCGGCGGGAAGAGCGGAGAGTGGCGCGCACGCTGAACGCAGGGTGCTTCCTGGTCAGTGCGTCGCTTTCTTCTTCGCGGGTGCCGCGGACTTTTTCGCCGATGAGACCGCTCTTCCCTTCGCGGGGGCCTTCGAGTGGTGCGGGTACCGCTCGAGTGACGGATTCGGCACCTCGGCTGCGACGCGCACGGTTTCGCGCGTCGGCACGAGAATCGACTGGCCTGTGGCGAGATTCCCGCTCTTCAGCCGCACGGCCTTCGGGTTGTACCATCCGAGTTGCTTCGCCGTCAGGCCGTGCGCGCGCGCGATCGACGACATCGATTCGCCCTTCCTGGTGGTGATGGGCTTCACCGCGGTGCGCTCTTCGGGATCGAGCGCGGCGAAGCGCTCGTCGAATCCGCCGGCCATGCCGACGGGCACACGAACCCAGGACGAGTCGCCCGGCGGCGTCATGCCGCGCAGCAGGTAGAGATTGAGCTCGTGCACGGCTTCCGCAGCCGTGCCGGCGGCGTTCGCGACCGCTGCGAGCGGTATCGCGCCGGCCACCCGGACCGTGTCGAACGCGAGTGGCGGAAGCGATTCCACCTTGACGCCGTAACGCGACGGTTCCTTTCCGACCAGCGCCGCCGCGATGATCTTGGGCACGTAGTCGCGCGTTTCCGGTCGCAGGAATTTCGTTTCGGCGAGCGAGAAGAAGCGGTCCTCGCCCTCGACGCCGTCGAGGCGACCGGCGTAGCGAGTGAGCCCGCGCGAAACGCGCCCATCACCGCCGTCGTATGCCGCGGCGGCCAGGTACAGCGAGCCGAATTGTGCGCGCAATCCCGACAGAAGGCGCACCGCTCCCTCCGTGGAACGCACGGGATCGCGGCGCTCGTCCACCCACCAGTCGACCCGGAGCCCCACGCCGCGTCCGGTCCCGGCCATGAACTGCCAGATTCCCACCGCGGCGGCCTTGGAGAAGGCGTTGGGATCGTACCAGCTCTCGACGAGCGCGAGGTACGTCATGTCTTCCGGCAGGCCGCCCTCGCGCAGCTTCTGCCGAATGAGCGCGCCGTAGCGCGTCTGGCGCTGCAGGCTCTTCTCGAACTCCGCGCGCACCTTGCCCGAGAACAGCCCGACGAAGTGCTGCACGCGCGTGTGGGTCTCGTACGACAGCACGTCGATGTCCCAGACGGGCCCGGAGCCCAGCGCGGCCACCAGAGCGGTGTCGCCCGGCCCGGCGGCCTGGGCCGCAGCCTGGGCCGCGGCCTGTGCGGACTCTTGCGCCGAGGCCCGCGCGAACGGCGCAACCGACGCGACCGATGCGAGCAGCAGCGCGATCGTCGCGCCGCCGCATCGCACCAGTCGCCTCACGTTCCCGGGCCCCACGATACGCCGGTCTGTCATTCGCTACTTGCCTCCACCGTTGCCTATATTCGGGAAATGCGCGCACTCCTGCCAGCCCTGGCGCTTTTCACGGCCTGCGCACTGCCCAAGTCGGGCACGAACGCCCGCCCGAACGTCGTGCCGGCCCCAACGATCGACGCGCTCCACGAACGGATCACCACCATCCTCGCCGGGCATCCCGGCGCCGACGTGGCCATCTACTATCACGACCTCTCGCGGCCGGATTCGCTGCTATACCACGCTGACGACTCGTATCACGCCGCGAGCACGATGAAAGTTCCCGTGATGATCGAATTGTACCGGCGTGTCGATTCGCGAACACTGTCGCTCGATCAGACAGTGGCGCTCGAGAACAGCTTTTCTTCGCTGGCCGACGGATCTCCCTACTCGCTGGACCGCAACGGAGACTCGGAAGTTTCGCTCTACACGCGAATCGGCCGCTCCGCCACGCTGGGTGAGCTGAACGAGCTGATGATCGCGCACTCGAGCAACTTCGCCGCCAACGTGCTGCTCAAACTGCTCGATCCGAAGGCGGTCAACGCCACCGCGCACGCGCTCGGCGCGCGCAACATGACGGTCCTGCGCGGCGTCGAAGACGACAAGGCGTTTTGGAAGGGACTCAACAACACCACCACGGCTCGCGACTTGGGCGTGCTCCTCACCGGAATCGAGAGCGGGACGGTCGCCTCGCGCCGGAGCTGCGCGGCGATGAAAACGGTCCTGCTGCGCCAGGTGTTCAACACGGAGATCCCGGCGGGGCTTCCATCCGGCGTGCAAGTGGCCCACAAGACGGGATGGATCACCGGCACGCTGCACGACGCCGCGATCGTCTACCCGAGGAACCGGCCGCCCTACGTGCTCGTGGTGCTCACGCGCAACATCACCCGGGAGAAGGACGCGCAGGCGATGATCGCGGACATCTCGCGGCAGGTCTACGCTTTCAACGCCTCGCGATAGTCCGCCACGAGCCGGTCGAACACCGCGTCCCACGTGCGCGTCGCCGCCACAGCGAACGCCGCGTCGGCGAGCCTGCGGCGAAGCGCGGCATCGTCCACCAACCGTTCGACGCGATCGGCGAGGGCGGCCGGATCCTGCGCGGTGAACTGCAGCGCCGTCTCGGTGGTCGCGAGTTCGGTGGTCGCGCCCTGGTCGGGCGCGACGAGCGCCAGATGGCTCGCCATCGCCTCGAGCACGACGTTGCCGAACGTCTCGGTGATGGACGGAAACACGAAGATGTCGCCTGACGCGTAGAACTCGGACAGCGCGCGCCCGGTGAGGCGTCCCATGAACACCGCGCCCGGCGGAGCGGTCGCGCGGCAACGCGCCTCGTGGGGCCCATGGCCCGCGAGGGCGAACGACACTTTCGGCCCGTTGCGCTCCATGACTTGGCGCATCCCTTCGAGCGCCACGTGTATGCCCTTCTCCGGCGCGAGTCGTCCCACGTAGATCGCAAGCAGGCCATCCTCCGCGACACCGAGCTGCCTGCGCAGCTCGTTGGAGCGGAACTTCGGGTGGAACTGGTTCGGATCGACGCCGCGCGACCACACGCGTGTGTTGTTGAACCCGTTTCCTTCGAGCTCGTGGCGCACCATCTCCGACGGCGCCCACGTCATGCGGCCCGCGTTATGGAACCAGCGCAGATACGGCCAGCCGATCGCGTCGAGCACGCTCAGGTTGTAGTGCCGCAGGTACGCCGTGAAGTGCGTGTGGTAGCTCGAGACGAACGGCACGCGCTTCTCGCGCGCGCCGATCAACCCTCCGAGCCCGACGCCGAATTCCGTCGTCGAGTGGATGAGATTCGGCCTCCATTTCTCGATGAGATCGAGCGCCTTGTCACGGCGCGGCGCGGCCATCTGCAGTTGTGGATACGCCCAGAACGGGATGCTCGGCCAGCGCTCGACCTGGGGGTCGCTCGTCGCGTCCGGATCGCTGACGGTGACGACCTGTACCGCTCCGCCGCGCGATTCCACCGCCTTCACCAGGCGCGCCAGCGTTGGCGCCACGCCGTTGATCTGGGGTGGATACGTGTCCGAAAAGATCGCGAGCCGCAACCCGGCCGCGCTCCCCTCCGCCGGCGATGCTCCCGTCACCGGCTGAGTCGGCCCTACCAGAGCGCCCGCACCGCGACGCCGGTCGCGATCGCGATGAGCTGGCCCACGAGCACGTCGCCGGGATAGTGCGCGCCGAGCCGCACGCGCGAGGCACCGATGAGCACCGCGATCACCAGCAGCGGCCACCCGAGCGAGTGGAACGTGGCCGCATGTATGAACGCGACGCTCATCGACGCGGCGGCGTGTCCCGACGGGAAGGAGAATCGGTCGGGCACGTGCACGTGCGCGCTGAAGCTCACCCGCTCCGTCGGCCGGGTCCGCACGACCAGGCGCTTGATCGCCTGCACGATCAGCAGCGATATCGAGAGCGTCCACGCCGCCTGGACCGCTGAGACTTTCAGCTGGCCGTCGGCGGTAAGGAGGGGAACCAGCGCGAACGCGACGCTCGCCGTGACGCCGCCCATATGCGTGAGCGTGGTCCAGAAGAACAGCGTGGCGCGCGACGCCGACTCGCCAATGACCCAGCGCAGGTAAAGCGCCCGGTCCCGGTCGTCGAGACGGTGCAGCAACGTGCTCTGGAGCATACGCTCAAAACTAGCGAAGGGCGGCCGAAACGGTGGTGCCGCGACCGGCGGAACCGGGGACGTGGTACTCATACCTCAGGCCGCCATTGGAAGTTTCGCGAACGCTTGCAGGAGCGGGCGTCCGGCGTAGCTCTCGGGCCGCGCAAGGCCGAGCGCCCAGAGGATGGTCGCCGGAACGTCGGTGAGGGAAACAGCTGCACCGAGCTCGCACGGCACGACCGCGCCCCCGGCGAGCAACACGGGGATCGTCGTGTCGAGCGGATGCGCGCTGTCGTGGTGCTTCGGTGTCGCCCCGCCGCCGCCGTGATCCGCGAGCGCAATGACCAGGGTACCGGGGTCCGAGAGATCGAGCGTCTTCTCGAGCCGGCCGAGCGCGTCGTCCATCCGCACCGCGGCGGCTCCGTACTCCGGCGACATCCAGCCGAACTCATGGCCCGCGCGGTCGGCGTCGAGCCAGTGCATCATGATCAGGCCGCGGCGCTGCGTCTCGAGATGCTTGCTGGCGGACTCGAGCACATCGTCAGCGTCCTGGCCGTAGGAGCGAAACTCGCCGAGGCCGAGCAGGGTCGAGATCCGCGCCGCGATGCCGCGCATCAGGAACGGCACCTGCGGCATGAAGAACGAGGTCGGCAGCGAGTGCCTCGCGAGTTCCTTCGCGAGCGGATGCACCGGGCCGCGGGGACGTGGAATGTGAAAGTGCTCGCTTTGAATGCCGTGCCGTTCGGGCGCGGCGCCGGTGAGCAACGACGCCATGGCGCATGGCGTGATGCTCGGGCTCACGGTTTGTGCACGAAACGTGGAGGCGCCGCGCCGCGCGAGACTCGCGACGCGCTGCAGACGGAATCGCTGGATGGCGTCGGGGCGGAGGCCGTCGAGCACGACCAGCACTACGCGGCGCACCGGGGACGAACGAATGTCAGCGGGCATTGACGTTCCTCGGATGGGGTGAGTGCGTTTCTCATACAAGAGACGCGTGGTGATGTGACAGGCTCAGTACGGTGAGGTCGCGGTTGGGTCACGGTATTTCCCGCGTCGAGCGGGGAGAGGTGAGATGAATGCGGGATGCGGGATTTCGACCCGCAGCCCGCATTCATCTCATCGCTCGCCACTCACGAATCCGTGACCCACCCTTCACCGGTTCGTCACGCTGACGCGCCATATACTTCGCCCCATGCGCGTGCTCTATTGCACCGACACCTATCCGCCGCAGGTCAACGGCGTCTCCGTCGTCACGGCCATATCCGTCGCCGGGCTTCGCGAACGCGGATGGGACGTCCACGTGATCGCGCCGAAGTATCCGGATGAAGACGCGGCGCGACACGACCCGAACGTGATCGGGCTGCCGAGCATGCCGCTCCCGCTCTATCCCGACGTCAGGCTCGTCCTCCCCGATTATGCCGCGGTGCGCGCGGCGGTCGACCGGTTGAAGCCCGATCTCGTCCACTGCGCGACGGAGTTCATCGTGGGCCGGGTCGGACAGATCGCGGCCGCGCGCGCAGGCGTGCCGATCGTGACGTCGTACCACACGGACTTCTCCCGCTACATGACGTCGTACGGCGTGCCATGGCTCGCGAAGCCGGTGGCGAACTACCTCGCGCGCTTCCACAAGCGCGCGCGGCGCACGTTCACGCCCTCGAAGGCATCGCGAGCCGACCTCCTGAAGCTCGGCGTTTCCGACGTCGTGGTATGGGGATGCGGAGTCGATGCCGACCGCTTCAATCCGTCACGCCGCTCGCAGGACCTGCGCGTGAAGCTCGGCATCGACGGCGCGTTCACCTTTCTCTACGTCGGCCGACTCGCCGCCGAGAAGGGAGTGGACGTCGTGATGGAGGCGTATCGCCGCGCGGAATCGCAACTCCCGCACGGGGCGGCGCGTCTTGTGATCGCCGGCGCCGGCCCCGAGGAAAAACGACTGCGCGCGACTGCCCCGCCAGGCACGGTCTTCCTCGGGTTTCTCGAGCGCGAGACCGCGCTGCCCGCCCTGTACGCGAGCACCGACGCCTTCGCGTTCGCATCCACGACCGAAACGCTCGGTCTCGTCGTGCTCGAGGCGATGGCGTCCGGACTCTCCGTGGTCGCGACTCCCGCGGGCGGCGTTGCCGAGCACCTGCGCGACGGCGAGAACGGCATTGCCTATCCGCCCAACGACGTCGACGCGTGCGCCGCCGCGATGGTGCGACTGGCAACCGACAGCTCGCTCTCCGTGCGGCTCCGCACCGGCGCGCGGCGCACGGCCGAGGGCCTCACCTGGTCGGCTGAGCTCGACCGGCTCGACGCGAGCTACCGCCAGCTGTAAAGCGGTTCTTGCGCGACGAGGCAACTCGCACGCAAGGTTATGGCAACGCAAGCCCACCCAATCGCCTCGAGGACGAGATGACGGAACCTTCCGCCAGCACCGCACCGATGCCCACGGACAACGCCAGCATGGCCGAGGACTTCGTCGACATCTTCCTGTCACCGGCGAAAGTATTCGCGCGGCGCGCGAAGGCGAGCCCGATGGTGCCGTACCTCGTGGTCTGCGTCGTCATGATCGTGCTCTTCTTCGCGAGCAAGAACGTGCTCGCGCCGATCTTCGACGCGATGATCCAGAAGCAGATGGCGCTGCAGATGAAGGCGAATCCGCAGCTGACGCAGGACATGGTGGACAAGTCGAAGCCGTTCATGGCCATCGCCACCAACGTCGGCGGAGTCGTCGGCGTGCCGATCCTGCTGCTGATCGTCGGCCTGGTCACCTGGATAGTGGGCCGCTTCTTCATGAGCAGCAGCCTCACGTTCGGCACGGCGCTGCTCATCACTTCGTTCTCCTGGTTCCCCAGGATCATCGCGAGCGTGATCGCCCTCGTCGAGGGGCTCACGATGGACGTGAGCAAGATGACGTCGCCCTATCAGCTGTCGGTCGCGGCCTGCCGCTTTTTCGATCCGGCCGGGATGTCCGACGGGCTCTACCGGCTCCTCGGGCAGATCGACGTGTTCACGATTTGGAGCACGGTCCTGGTCGTCATCGGGCTGATGCACGCGGGAAAGCTCGACAAGTCCAAGGCCACCATCACGGGCGTGATCATTTTCGTCTGCGGCGCGTTGCCGGCGATCTGGGCCCTGCTCACCGGCAAGTAGGAAAGGAGTCCGCTAGGAGCCCGACCTCAGCGTCATCGTCACCACGTTCAGCGACCCGTTTCGCGTCACCTGAAGCGCGCCGCCATGCGCGACCGCGATCCACTCGACGATCGGGAGCCCCAAGCCATCGGGCGCTCCCGAGTCGGGTCGCGGCGCCATCAGGAACGGCTCGCCGCCGCTCGTCACCTCGAGCGAAGCTCCGCCGGGCGCCGCGGCGCACGACACCGTGACCGGGGCGTCCGCGCCGCCGTGCCGGCATGCGTTCTCGATCATCTCCACCAGCGCCTCCTGCAACAGCGGAGCGCTGCCCCGCACCACCACGTGCTCGGCCTTGCCGATCGCGAGCGAGCGCCCGAGCGCCGACGCGCGCTCGCGCATCAGGTCCGTGCACTCGAGCACCAGGCCGTCGAGCTCCACGTCGTCCTCGAGCCGGATTTTCTCGCCCGCCTGCGCCTCGGCGAGCAGGAACAGTTCATCCACGCGGCGGCGCATCTGCTCGGCCGCGGTGCGAATCCGGCCGAGGGTGCCGCGCATCCGATCGGGGGTCGTGCTCCTCGCCGCGAGTTCGTGCCCGGCCTCGCCGAGCACGAGCGTGAGCGGTGTGCGGATCTGGTGCGCGGCCTCGCGGATGAAGCCGCGGTTGCGGCGCTGCGCGTCGTCGAGCTTTTGCAGGAGCGCGTTGAATTCGGCGGCCAGGGCCGCGACCTCATCGTGCGGGTCACCGACGGGCAGGCGCCGGGAGAGATCCGTCGGCAGAATGCCGGCGATCGCCGTCGCCAGCTCGTCGACGGGACGCAGCGCGCGCCGGGCGAGCCCATAGCCCGCCGCCAGGCTCAGGAGCAGGATGAGCGGCGCGCCTATCGCCAGCGTTTCCGCGAGAACATGCGTGTCGCTGTCGATCCCTTCGAGGGAACTGAACGCGAGCACGCCGAACCTGAGGGGCGCGCCGTCGGCGCGCGGCAGCGTCGCATGCAGGCCCGACGCGCGGTAGTCATCGCCGGGCTTGTCCACGGCGAAGTGCGGCGAGTGCGCGGAGGCCCAGGCAGCCAGCATCCGCTCGATCACGTCACGCGGCCCTACGCCTGCGACCATCGCGCCGCCCTCATCGACGACGGCGAAGAGCTCACCGCCGGGCGGCCACTCGCGAACGACCTCGTTGGCGGCACGCGCGAACGAAGAGTCGCGTGATTCCTGGAGAACGCGCCCCACCGCAGCGGCGACTCCGTCGGCGGAGGCGTCGAGCCGCTTGTCGAGCCGTCGCGTCGATTCGTTCCAGAGATAGCCCAGCGCGACCGAGGCGAGAATCGCCAGCGCCACCAGAAACGCGAACGCGAACCCTGCGGCCAGCCGGAGCCGAAGCCGGCTAAGCGCCATTCGGCGCGGTCCGCGCGCGGTCGGTGATCGCGTAGCCCGCCCCGCGGACGGTGTGCACGAGCGGGATCAGCCCCGGGCGATCCACCTTGCGGCGGACGCGCCCGACGAGCACGTCGACGGCGTTCGCGACGGGCTCGAAGTTGTCGTCCCACACATGGCCGAGGATTTTCGCGCGGCTCAGCACCTGGCGAGGGTTGCGCATGAGGTATTCCAGCAGCGCATATTCGCGCGACGTGAGCGCGATCTCCGTACTCCCGCGGCGCGCTCCGCGCGTCGAGGGGTCGAGCTNNGCTCCCGCGTCGAGGCCGCGGACGCGATCGTTCACGGCGTCGCGCGCCGTCAGCATGAGCACGGGCGTGCGATCGCCCCGTTCGCGCATCAACCTGCACAGCTCGAAACCATCGATGTCGGGCAGGCCGAGATCGAGGATCACGAGGTCGTACTCGCTTGCCGCCAGGGCCTTGAGCGCCTGCGCGCCCGTCCGCGCCGCGTCGGCGGCCCAGGCCGCCTCACGCAGGACGCGCAGCAGGAACGCACTGACTTCGGGTTCGTCCTCTACGACAAGAAGGCGCATACTCTCAAACCTACGTGTCGACTCATGAAGGGGGAAGGAATCTCGAGCTTCGAACGGCAGCTGTAAGTGAGGGGAAGACAGGAGTGGCGAGACAAGCGGGGAGTGGCGAGACCAGTGGGGNNAGGGGGGAGTGGGGAGAACCGAGTGGCGAGGGGCGAGTGGGAAGATCTCTGCACCTCGCAGCAGGTCGCACCTCTCAGCAGGTCGCATCCCTCGCCACTTGTCTCGCCACTCCCCGCTCGCTGCTCGGTTCTCCCCACTCCCTCCTCACCCTCGCCACTCCCCGCTGGTCTCGCCGCTCTTCTCCAATCGCCCTTCTGCCCTACGGTTTCTTCGCCTTGGCCTTCGCTGCCTTGATCGAATCGTCCTTCGCTTCCTTCTTTTCCGAGGCCGGAGACTCGTGTTCCACCTTGCCGACCAGCTTGCCGGTGAGGGCGTCTATGTTCACTTCGTCGATGCCGGTCTTGCCGGCGGTCTCGAAGTCGAACGAGTAGATCAGCTTGCCATTCTCCTCCTCGATCTCGGCGGCCTTGAGCTTCGCCTTCGGCAGCCTGGCCTGGGCGGTAGCGATTGCGGCCTCCGATGTGATCGTCGCCTTCTTGAGCAGGCCGGCCTTCTCCTCCTTCACGGTGACACCCTGCGCCGATAGGCCGGCCGCCGCGACGGCAAGCGCGAGCGCTGCGATGAGAGCGGTCTTGGTGCGTATCACTCGGTCTCCAGTCTGTAGGAACGTCCACGGATAGCCACGAGCAGAACAGGAACAACGAACAGCGTGATCGGCGTCGAGAGCGCGAGCCCGCCGATCACGGCGAGCGCGAGCGGCTTCTGCATCTCGCTTCCGGCGCCCAGGCCGAGCGCGAGCGGCAGCAGGCCGAAGAGCGTGCACAGCGTGGTCATGAGGATCGGGCGCAGTCGGACACGCGCCGCCTCGCGGATTCCCGTCTCGAGGTCGACGCCGCCCGATTGCATGCGATGCCTGGTGAAGTCGAGCAGAATGATGCCGTTCTTCACGATGAGCCCCACGAGCAGGATGAGCCCCATGAAGCTGGCGACGTTCAGGGCGGTCTTCGTCACGATCAGGAGCGCGAGCGCGCCCACGAACGAGAGCGGCGCAGCGAGCAGCACCACCAGCGGCTCGACGAACGAACGGAACTGGATCACCATCACCGCCATGACGCTGACAGCGGCGAGGCCCAGCACCAGGAGGAGCGCCGCAAAGGCCGCCTGCTGACTTGCGTAGCGGCCACCGATCTCGATGCGGATCCCGTCGGGCGCGGGGTTCTCGGCGAGGATCGCCTTGATCTCGGCGATGACCGCGTTGAGCGGTCGGTCGGTGACGCTCGCCGTCAGGTGGATCATCTGCTGCTGGTTCTCGCGAAGGTGCTCGCTCAGCACGTTCGACTTGGTGAACTGCGCGAGCGTCGCGAGCGGGGCCGACTGCCGCGTCTGCGCCGCGAAGATCGGCAGCGCGCCGAGGCGCTGGTCGTTGTAGCGAACGGAATCCGGCGCCCGGACCCGCACGCCGATCGAGCGGTCGTCGAGGCGGATCTCGCCGGCCGGCACGCCGAGCAGCGCGCCGCTGACCTCGGCGCTCACCTGCTGGGGCGTGAGCCCGAGGCGAGTGGACTCCGCGCCGCCGATCCTCATCTCCATCTCGGCGGCGGGCTCCGCGATCCCGCCGAAGAAGTCGTCGAGCCCCTCGATCTTGCCGATCTTCGGCGCGATGGACGTGGCGTACTTCTCCAGTCCGTTCAGATCCGCGCCGAACAGCTTGATCTCCACGGGCTCCGGATTCCCCTCGGCGTCGCCGAGCACGTCCGAGAGGATCTGGTGGAACTCCACGCGGAATCGCGGGACCGCCGCGGCCACCTTCCCGCGCACCTCGTCCATGATCTTGAAGATGTCGCGATCGCGCTGCGACTCCGGCTTGAGCCGGATGCTCATGTCGCCGCGGTTCTGCTCAGTCGCGAACAACCCGAGCTCGGCGCCGAGGCGGCGCGAGGTGCCGGTGATCTCCGGCGTCTCGGCCAAGATGTGCTCGATCGTGTGCAGCTGGCGGTCGGTCTCGGCGAGCGAGGTGCCACCCGGACTCCAATAGTCCAGGATGAACGCGCCCTCGTCCATGTCCGGCAGGAATCCCGTGTCGACGAGCGCATACGCGCCGCCGCCAAGCGCGACGAGCACGAGCGCCGCGACGATCATCAGGCGCGGGTGATGGAGCACGGAGCCCAGCATGCGCTCGTACCGGTCGGCGATCGAGTCGATTGCCGCACCGATGCGGGCGAATACGCCGCTCGGCACCGCCTTGGCGTCCTGTTCGGCATCGGCCACCGTCAGGAACTGCTCGGCGAGCAGCGGGATCACCGTGAGCGCCAGGACGAGCGAGACGAGCACGCTCACCGTCAGCGTGAGCGACAGCGCGGCGAAGAACTGCCCCGCGACACCCTCGAGCATGCCGAGCGGGAGGAAGACGACGACCGTGGTGATCGTGGACGTCGTCACCGGCCAGATCAGCTCCTGCACCGCCTCGCGGATCGCTGCGGTGCGATCGGCGGTGAGGTGGAGGTGACGCACGATGTTCTCGGTGATCACGACGGCGTCGTCGATGACGAGCCCGATCGCGATCGCCATCGCGCCGAGCGTCATCAGGTTGAACGTCTGGCCGAACATCCGCATCAGCAGCACGGTGATCGTGAGCGTGAGCGGGATGGCCGTGGCGCTGATCGCGGTGATGCGCAGGTGGCGCAGGAAGAGCAAAAGGATGATGATGGCGAGGATCGCGCCGATCAGCATCGCATCACGGACCGAGTGCACGGCGTCGCTCACGAGCGCGGCCTGGTCGTACACCAGCTTGACGTGCACGCCCGGCGGGAGCGACTTCGAGAGCGTGGCCATCGCGCTGGCGACGCTGTCGGCGATGGCGATGGTGTTGCCGCCGGTCTGCCGGGTGATGTTGACCAGCGCCGCGGGGCGCCCGTCGCCGGCCACGATGCGAACGTGGTCCTCGGTGCCCGGCACGACGTTCGCGACGTCGCGAACCCGCATCGCGCCCCTGACCACGACGTTCGCGACATCCTCCGCCGAGTGCGCCTCCTGCGCCGAGACGACGAGGTACTGCTTGTAGTCGGCGGCCACGCGGCCCACCGCGTCGACCGATATCCCCTGCTTGATGGCGCTCGCCAGATCGTCGTATGTGAGCCCGGCCGAGGCGAGGCGCGCCGGGTCGGCAATGACCTCGATCTCGCGCACGTCCGACCCCTGCACGTCCACGCGCCCCACGCCCGGCACGCGCGAGATGATCGGCTTGATCTGGTAGCGTGCGATGTCGTACAGCGTCGCCGGATCGCCGCCCTCGATGTTGTACTGCACCACGGGAAACAGCGTCGGCGTCATGCGCTCGATCTGGATGTCGATGCCGGGCGGGAGGTCGCCGCGGATCTGCTCGACGCGCGTCCGCACGAGCTGCAGCGCGTAGGGCATGTCCGTGCCCTCGGCGAACGTCACGGGGACCTCGCTCGAGCCGCGGATCGAGCGCGAGCGCACGCGGGTCACGCCCGGCACGAGGCTGACGGCTTCCTCGATGGGACGGGTGACCGCGAACACCTGCTGCCGCGCCGACAGCGACGTTCCCTCCGCTACGACCGTGATTCGCTGGAAGTTCAGCTCCGGATACACGGCCGACGGCAGCACGAACGCGGACCAGATGCCGCCCGCGCTCAGCAGTGCGACCGCGAGGTAGATGAAGCGCCGCTGCGACGCGATGAGGTCGAACAGCCTCCAGCGCTTGCCTGTTTCGGTCACGGTTTCTTGCTCGCGGTCGCGGGCTTTGCGTCCTTCTCTTTCGGCTTCGGGCTTCCGGCTTCCGGCTTCCGGCTTCCGGCTTCCGGCTTCGCCCCCGTCTCGACCTTCGTGCTGTCGTCGACACCGTACGCACCCTGCGTGACGATGTTCTCGCCCGGCTTGAGGCCGTCGGTGATCCACGCGCCGTGATCCGTGCGCCCGCCGATCTTGACCGGCCGCGACTGGGCAATCCCCTTCTCATCCACGACGAACACCTTGAAGCCCTCGCCCGTCGGCACAAGCGCCTCGAGCGGCACCATGACCACCTTGTCGTGCTCGGCGACCGCGATCCTCCCGAAGAGCGTCTGGCCGATCCTCACTGCTCCGGCGCCCGACGTGATCTCGATTCGGGCGGGAACGCCCCTGCTCGCGGTGTCCACGGCGGCCGAGATGTCGGCCACGCGGCCCGTCGCGATCGCGGCGCCCGACGCCGCGGCGCCCGCATGCAGCTGCACCAGGTCGCCGACTTTCGCGCGGGATGCGTCGGCGGGCGAGAGCACGAGGATCGCGTCGACCGCCGACGGATCCGACACCTCCACCATCACCTGCGCCGGGTCCGCGCTCGCGCCGAGCACCGCGTTCAGCCGCGTCACGACGCCATCGATGGGCGAGCGCAGCGTGGAAAGTTCACGCGCCCGTTTCGCGTTGACGGCGTTGAGCCGCGCCGCGCCGAGGTCGGCGGCCGCGGCCTCCGCGTCCTTTCGCGGCAGCACGCCCGCGTCGGCAAGTCGCTGCGTCCGCGCCTGTGCCTGCTCCGCGGCGGCGAGCGTCGCGTCGGCGCCCTTCGCGGCGGCGTCGAACGCCGGCTGCTCGAACTCGACGAGCGGATCCCCGGCCTTCACGTGCGCGCCGAACGAGACATACAGCTTCGACACGCGCGTCGGTGACGGCGCCGACATCGTCGCGATGTGCCCCGGCCGCGCCGCCACGGCGCCGACCGCATCGACGGTCTCGGTGAAGTGCTGCGCCGTGACCGGNNTCGGTTGAGATGATCAGCGCGGCGAGGAGGAGTAGTCGTTTCATTGGTCGTTTCGATGCACGGTAAGCGTGAGCAGACGGACGATTCCGGCAGCGTTGCGCGCGGCCGCGAGGTCATCCACGTACTGGGAGAGCGTCTCGCGCGCGATGCGCTGCGCCTCGATGACACTTGAGAGCGCGAACGCGCCCTCGCGATAGGCGAGGAGCGAGAGCTGGGCCACGCTGTTCGCGGAGGCGACGAGCCGCTCGCTGCGGGCGAGCCGATCGCGTGCGAGCGCGAGCTCGCGCCGCGCGCGCGCCGCCTGCTGTGCACCCTCGAGCCGCGCCAGCGAGAGCGCCGCTTCGGCACGGTCGCGCTGCGATTGCGCGAGGAGGATCGTCCCACGATTCTGGTTGAACAGCGGCAGCGGCAGCGCGATGCCGACCGTCGGCAGCGTCCCGGGCTCGGCGCCCGTCGGATCGCGCTGCTCCCAGCCCACGCTAAGTGACGGAGCGGCGAACAGCAGCCGCTTCTCGAGCGTCAGTGCCTGATCGGCCTGCCGCAGGTCTTCCTCGGCGGCCGCGACGAGCAGCTGCGTTCCGGCCGGCGCGGCGGAAAGAGCGCTGCCGGCCTCGAGCGTGTCCGCCAGCACGATCGACAGGGAGTCGGACGGCACTCCCATCAGTGCCTGCAACGAGAGGACCGCCGCGACGGCGTCGAGCGAATCGCGCGACGCGGCGTTCGCGAGCTGGCCGAGGCTCACCGAGGCGAGCTGCAGGTCGAGCTCGCTGCCATCGCCCGCGTCGCGTCGCAGGCGCGCGAGCGTCAACACGCTGTCCGCGTCGCGCGCGGTGCGCCGCGAAAATTCCGCCCGTTTGGTTTCGGCGAGCGCGTGCGTGTACGCCGTGTCCGCCTCGAACGAGACGGCCGCGCGCTCGAACTCGAATCGAAACCGCGCGGCGCCGAGCCCGGCCGCGGCGGCACCGACCCGCGCTTTGCGAAGCCACGGATAGTCGAGCGGCACGTCAATCGAGAAGTGCTGCTGCGGGACGGACTTCGAGTAGCTCAGCCCGAGGATCGGGTTCTCGAACTGGCTCGCGATCGACAGTCCGGCGTGCGCCGCCGTGGAATCCGCCCTCGCGAAGACGATGCGCGGCCCGCGCGCGAGCGCCGACGCCACGACGTCGGCGCGAGTGACCGCGCGCTGCGCGCGGGCCGTGCCCGCCGTCGCGATCAGCAGCGCCCCCGCGGCGGCGATGGTTCCAAGTCTCATTCTCTCCATTTCCATGGTGGGAAAGTTCATTCAAACCGCAGCGCCTCGATAGGATCGAGCCCGGCGGCGCGCCGCGCCGGCCAGACACCGAACAGCACGCCGACCGTGCCGGAGAACGCGAACGCCAGCAGAATGGAATCCGGCCCCACAACGGTATTCCAGCCGAAGACCTGGTGCATGACCAGCGCTGATACCATGCCGGTGACGGCCCCCAGGAGGCCGCCGAAGAGGCAGAGCACCACGGCCTCGATCAGGAATTGCGCGAGGATGTTGAAGCGCGTCGCGCCGAGCGCCTTGCGAATGCCGATTTCGCGCGTCCGCTCGGTGACCGACACCAGCATGATGTTCANNCCGATCCCGCCGACGAGCAGCGACACCGAGGCGATGCCCGCGAGCAGCAGCGTGAACGTCTGGCTGGTCTCGCTCAGTGTCTTCAGGAACTCCTCGGACGAGCGGATGCGGAAATCGTCCGGTTTCCCGGCGCCGATCTTATGCGCGCGGCGCAGGAGCTGCTCGACCTCGACGAGCGCCGCCGGAACGTTCTCCTCGCTCGCGGTCATCACGAACAGGTCGTTGAGATACGGCGTTCCGAACATGCGGAACCGGCCCGTCTCGAACGGGATGATGATCTGCGAGTCCGGCTCGCCGAAATTCCCCTGGTTGCCCTTGGACTTCAGCACGCCGACGATCTCGAACTGCACCCCCATGATCCGGATGTGGCCGCCGATCACGGCGTCGGCCGACGGCATGTTCAGCATGCCCACGACGTCGCCGCCCAGCACGGCCACCAGGCGACGCGCCTGGTCCTCGTGCTCCGTGAACATGCGACCGACGTCGATCTCATAACTGCGAACCGGGAGGAAATTCGCCGTCGCTCCGGTCACCTGCGTGTTCGTGTTCTGGTTCCGGTACGTCACCTGCACCGTGCGATCCTGCTGAGGCTCGACTTCGGCGAGCATCGTCGCGTGATCGCGAAGGTACTTGGCATCCGTCTCGGTCATGCGGACGGGGTTCTGCACGGCGATGCCGCCGACCAGCTGGCGCGCGGCATCGACCTGCAGCAGGCGCGTGCCGAGCGCGGTGATGCGGTCCTGCACCGCCTTCGACGCGCCGTTGCCGAGCGCGGTCATGGCGATCACCGCGGCAACGCCGATCACGATGCCGAGCATCGTGAGGAGCGAACGCATCTTGTTGACTCGCAGCGACTCGAATGCGACTCGCACGACTTCGAAAAACAGCATTCTTCGGATGGTCTCGGCTCAGAGCGGTGGCGTCGACGCGGTCACGGTTTCTTGGCGGCCTTGACGGCCGCGGTGCCGCTGTCGCGCTCGGCCTGCTCGCGCCGCCAGTGTTCCTCCTGCCGGGCGAGCATGGCGTGATATCGCGTGCGCTGGACGGGCGTGAGGACGCTGTCGATGCGCCGGCGCGTGTCGTCGAGCACCGCCTGCATGCGCGGCCACGTCTCCTCGCGGACAGCGCTCACCGCCTCGAACTCGTGCCGCGAGATGCTGTCCACCGCCGCGGCCTGGGCGGGAGTGAGATCCAGGGCCTTCGCGAACCGGGTGCGGGCACGCTCCGACACTCGTCCGGGCTCGCGTCCTTCCTCCGCCTCCTCGACGCCGGCTGGTGTCAGCTTCATTCCCGGGACGAACCTCGGCCTGCCCTCGCGCTCACCGCGCCCGAACTCGCGGAACAACGACGCCCCGGCGAGCCCGCCCACGACGAACGCGACCACGATCACGATCGTCGCCGTCGCACGAGGACCGACCCGCCACCACGTCGTCCGTTCTCCGCCCGCGCCGGCAGAATCGTTCATCTGCCGCTCCCGCCGGCGGATTCCGCCAGGAACGCGGCCGCGGGAACCGGGATCAGGGTCGCCATCACCGCCTGCGGTGCCGCGGCCCCGGTCAATACGGATTCGAACGCGGCGCGCGCCGAGTCCGCACTGCCGGACGCGACCGCAGGCGCCGAGACGGCAGGATGTGCGTCGTTCGCGCTTCCGCTGCCCGACCGCAAATACGTGAGCAGCAGCAACGCGGCTGCGAGACCGAGCGGCACGGCCGCGAGTGCCGCTCGCGCCGCGTAGTCCCACCACGCCGCGCCCACCGCCGCCGTCGCGCGATAGCCGCCCGACGTGCGACGGCGAAGCTCATCGAGCCGCGGCGCCACCGCCTCGGCAAGCCGCGTGTGAAACGTGGTCCACTCCGTTTGGCGCGTGGCCGAGTCCTCGACGGCGTCGCGCAACTGCGTCCGGTACCCGTCCGTCACGTCGTCCTCGTCGGTCATCGATCCATCCTCCGTAACGGCGCGAGCGCTTCGCGGAGTGTTTCGCGCGCCTGATGCAGGAGCCATCGTACGGTCCCACTCGGAATCCCGAGCTGCTCGGCGATCTCCGCACTCGTGAATCCTTCCACGTCCGCGAGTTGCACGATCAACTGCTGACGCTGCGGCAGGAGCCGAAGGGCGGCCCCGAATCGATCGCGAATTTCCGCACGTTCGTGCAGCGACTCGCTCGATTCCGCGACGGCGTCTCCCTCCAACAGCTCCGATCCGCGCACGTGCCTCGCTTCGGCGGCTCGCGACCGAATGGCCGTCAGCCCCTTGTTCACGACGATCCGCATGAACCAGGGGCCGAACGGCCGGCCTGGATCGAACGAATCGATGGCGTTGACCGTCGCGATGAACGAATCCTGGACCACGTCTTCCGCATCGGCCGCGTTTTGCAACAGCCGGTTCGCCACGGCGAACGCGCGCTTCGCGTATCGCCGCGCCAGCCGGTCGAACGCCTCGCGGTCTCCGCGCTGGACCCGCGCAACGAGCTCGGCGTCGGATGCATCGGTCTGAGCCACGTCGTTCCCGGCGGCGAGGGTTCTCTGGCGAGTCGCGGATTCGTCTCCACACTCTCGATACAACGAGAGCCGCTGGAGTGTTGGGAGAACGATATCCCGCCGACCTCGCGCCGTCAGGGTCTTGCGCGAACGGAAAGATCGGTGCGCGCGGCGTTCCATTTGCCCCGCCTCACGATCTTGCCCCGCTCATCGCGCGTGACGAAGGTCCCTCCGAGGGTTGAATCGTTCAGAAACGCTCCGCGGAAGAGCGTCTCGACGCGGTAGCCAAGGTCGGGATCGAAGTAGAGGTCCAGCTTCCCCGCGAGATCGCGATCGTTCACGCGCACGAACGTGATCGACAGGGCGCGCGGCAGCTGCAGCGGACCAGGCGCGCGGTTGCCGAGCTGCGATTCGGCCGGAGGCGCTCGCGGTCCCGGGGAGCGGCGACGACCGGGACGGGCGGCGGATTGTACGCGCAGTTCCACGAGGCGGCGACCGCGGCGGCGAAGATGACGTTCGCGACGCGTCTCATGGCCATCGGCCGTCAGAAGATCCGCAGGCGCACATACTTGCCCGGGTTCGCCTTGATGTCGGCGATGAGCGCCTGGAGCCCCACCAGCAACGAGTCGCTCCGGCGATACAGCGACGGATCGTTCACGAACATGCCGAGCGAGCCTTTCCCCGAATTCACCTTGGCGAGAATCGAGTCGCCGTTCGCGAGAAACGAGTCCAGCCGCCCCTCCGACTTGGAAAAGCGCGCGGTGAGATCGTTCACCTGGGTGGTCGCGCGCCGCAGCTCCTCCGATGCGACGGTCACGTTGTCCACGATATGCCTCACGTCGCCCGATTGCGCGGACGTGTCGACATGCTCCACCATCCGCTGAACCGAAGTCATCGTCCGGTTGAGCGAGGAGACGGCGGTCCGAAGCTGAACCGCGACCGTGTCGAGGTCCGACTTGTGGGCGCGCACCGTGCCCGCGAGGACCGCAGACAGGTCGGACACGTTCTTGATGGAGGCACGGAGCTCTCTCGCGGCCTGATCGTCGAATGCCGTTTGGACACGGCTCGCGACGTTCGCGACGTCGCCCGCGATCTGACCCGCGACCGCCGTGAGCTTGCCTATCCCCGGGAAGGACGCACCCGGGAGGACGCCGCGTTCGCCGGACGCCTCGGAAATCTCCTTGCGAATTTCCTGGTCGGGCGGCAGCGAACTGCGCGAGTCGATCGCCGCCTGCCATTCGCCGAACAGGCTCGATTCGTTCAGCAGGACCACCGGATCCGCCGGCAGCTCGACGGTGCGATCCAGCTTCATGCGGATGTGCACCCAGCCCTGGGGCGCGAGTTCGATCGCCTGTATGGTGCCGGCCACCACGCCGCGAATCACCACAGCGTTGCCGACGCGCGCGTTGCCGACATCGCGCACGCGGGCAATCACTTCATGGCGGCGCTGGCCGAAGTCGGCCTGCTTGACCCATGCGAGCGAGGCCAGCAGCGCGCCGACCACTGCCAGCACCGCGATCCCGACCACCGCGTCGTTCATCCGCTTCTTCATTGGTACGTCGCCTCGTGTCCCAGCAACCAGGTGATGGCCCAGAACGCGTCGAGTACGAGAATCAGCACGGCCGAGTAGACGACGGCGGAGGTCGCCGCGCTCCCCACGCCAACCGCGCCGCCCTCGGCGCGCAGTCCCCGCCGCGCGCCGATGAGCGTGATCGCAAACCCGAAACTCGCCGACTTCACGAGCCCGTAGCGCACGTCGAACATCTGGAAGAAGAGCCGCAGCCCCTTCACGTACTCGGCGGTCGACAAGTTGAGCAGGAGCGCCGACGCGGCCCATCCGCACGCGATCCCCATGATCATCGCCGCGGCCACGACCACCGGAAACATGGCCGTCCCCGCGATCACGCGCGGCACCACGAGGTACGCGAGCGGGTCGTAGCCGAGAGTCTCGAGCGCGTCGATCTGCTCGGTGACGTGCATCGTGCCGAGTTCGGCGGCGATGTTCGCACCCACGCGTCCCGCGAGCGCGAGCCCGGTGAGCACCGGCGCCAGCTCGAGCAGCACCGTCTTCCCGACGAGAGTGCCCACGAAGTACATCGGCACGGCGCCGGTGAACGAGTAACTCGCGAGCAGCGCGAGCACGATGCCGGTGAATGCGGCGATGAACAGGCCGATCGGCAGCGAGTCGACACCGAGCCTTCGAGCCTGCCCCATGACCTCGGGACTCCAGGTTCGCACGTCACCGAACGCCAACGCCGTGTCGCCAAGAAAACGCGAGGTGGATCCCACGGTCTCGAGCGTCCGGCGCGCCGCGCGTCCGATCGCCTCGACCGCACCGAGAGCGCCGAGATAGAGGACGTTGCCGCGCGGGACTTCGCTCGCGGCGGCGGTCATACGATCAGCGCGAGCGCGAGCGCGGTCGCGTCCGTCGTGCCGACGAGCACGGCGATGGCGAGACGTGCGGCGGCCTCGAGTTCCGTGAACGGCATCGGTCAGTCGAGGATGTAAATCATGCCGGAGTCCTCGTCGAACACGTACGCAGGTGCGAGACCGTCATCCGAGCTTCGTACGAAGTCCAGTGTCGGCGCCGCCGGCGCGACCACGCCGCGAAACGTGATCAGGACTCGAGCGAGATCCTCTTCCCCGAGTTCACCGTCGCAGATGTCGCGCGGCATATCGGCAATTTGGGCTTCCATCAGCATCGGCGCTCCTGTGACAGGGTGCGGCCGTACGATGCGCCCAAATCGGTTCGCCGGTCAGCAGGGTGGCGCTGACGATGCGTCAGCTTTCACCTCACACACCCCTCCTGAATCCCCTTCGCGGAGATGGAGGCTCGTCCCCTTCGCATTTGTCGGGCGTTCTTTACGCGCGTGTCATCCGAAGCCTGACTGTGCGCGCTGGACAACGGGCGCATCGTAGCAGCATCGTAGGATGCATGGTCGAACCACCGCGGAAACAACGACTCCGCGCACAGCAAACCACTCGAGGTGTGTCATGACATTTCGCCCAGGCGTATACATCGTTCCGACGAACCAGTGGTATATCGAGCGGACCGTGTGGCTGGTTGCCGGCGTTGTACTGCTGACGAGCACCGCGCTGGCGCTATGGGTCAATCCGCTGTTCGTACTGTTCGTCATCGCCACGGGAGCGGCCTCGATCATCGTCGCCTTCACCGGATTTTGCATCGTGGGCAACGTGCTCCTGCGGCTCGGCTTCAAGCCCAAGCTCGCCGACGAGGTGAAGGGCCGCGGGAAGTTCTACTTCATGCAGACCGACAGCTGGTATCTGGAGCGCCGGATTTACGTCGCGGTCGGGATCAACATTTCGATCGCGTCGGTGCTCTCGCTCGTGTACAGCCCGTGGTGGCTCGCGTTCACGGGATTCGTCGGCGTCGCGATGGTCTGGTTCGCCGCGACCGGGTTCTGCATCATGGCCAACGGACTCTACTGGCTGGGCGCCGAGCCCCGGCTGGCACCGGAGCTCATCGCGCCGCCGGGTGCAAGGCGCGCGGCCGCCTGAGCCGCGCCGCCGTTACTTGGTGAGAATCCCGAGCTTGAGGGCGAAGTGCACGTAATCGGAGCGGTGCGTCAGGCCGAGTTTCTCTCCGATTCGCTGCTTGTACGTGTCGACCGTCTTCGGGCTGATGAGCAGTTTCGCGCCGATTTCGGGGGCGGAAAAGCCCTCCGCGACGAAGCGCAGCACGTCACGCTCGCGACGGGTGAGCCGTTCGAACCGGCTCCGTTCGTCGGCGACATCGGTCCGCCGCCTCACGCCGGCCGCGAGCGCGTTCGCCGCCGAGGCTTGGACGTACACGTCGCCGCGCGCGACCGCGCGCACGGCGTCGACCAGTTCGCGATCCGCTGCGTGCTTCTCCAGGAATCCTGACGCGCCATTCTGCATCAGCGGGACGAGCACGTCGTCCGGCGCGTGCATCGTGAGCACGAGCACCCGGGCACGCGCGCCATTCGTGTGCAGCGTCTTGGTGGCTTCGGCGCCGTCCATCGGCTCCATCGAGAGGTCCATGACGACGACATCGGGATCGTAGCGCTCGACCAGCGCGAGCGCATCGCGTCCGCTCGCGCCCTCTCCCACCACGGCGATGTCGCTCGCCGTCTGCAGCACGGCCTTGAGGCCCGCACGCACGACCATGTGATCGTCCACTACCACGACGCGAATGAGCTCGGGTCTCATGCTGCGGCCGGCCGCGGCATCGAGAGCCGTGCGAGCACGCGGGTGCCGCGCACGCCGCGCACGAATTCGAATCGGAGATCACCACCCGCTTGTGTCAGCATCTCGCGCAGCCCGAAGAGGCCCGGTTCGGCGGACAGTGGATCCGGGGAATCGGGATCGATCCCCACGCCGTCGTCCTCGACGTCGAGTTCGAACACGGCTCCGCGACGGCGCAGCGCGACCGACGCTCGTTTCGTCACGCCGTGCGACTGGACATTGCGCACCGCGCGCTCGGCCACTCGATAGAGCATCAGTGCGATCATTTCGGGAGGTTGGCCGAGTGTGAGGTCTACCTCGACGTCCACCGGCGGCCCACGGCGATCGGCCGCCGCGCGGCGCGCGAGCGTCTCGAGCGCAGGCTGAATGCCCAGCTCGGTCAGCGCGGCGGGGGCGAGTGTTCCGGCGAGGCGGCGCACATCCTCCATCGCCTCCGTGGCGAGCGCGTGGGCTGCCCTCGCACGGGCGCCTGCCAGCGGCTCGCCGTGCTCGCGGGCGGTCACACCAAGCTCGAGCGAGAGGGCAAAGAGCAGTTGCGCGACCCCTTCGCGCAGCTCGTGCGCGAGCGCGAGCCGTTCGACTTCCCGCGCATGCGTGACCTCTCCGGCCAGTCGGCGCACGCGCGCGTTGTCGGCCGCCAAGTGGTCGAGCAGACTGTTGAACACGCGGCGCGAGCGATCGGCGTCGCGGTCGGCGAGAATCATCGGCGGCACTCGCCGGTCGTAGTCGCCGCGCGTGATCGCTTCGGCCACGCTCTGAATCGTGGCGAGCGGGACCAGCGCCAGGTACACGAGAACGACATTGACGGCGGCCGCGATGAAGAGCAGCGCCAGCGCGGCCACGCGCTCGGGCGCCTCCTGCGGCGACAGCAACAGCACGATCAACCCCGCCGAAAGCAGCAGCGCGTTGGCGCCAACGAGCTTCCAGCGGAGCGGGAACTGCAGCAGGTATTGAACGAGCACGCGCATCGGCCGAATTGTGCTCGCCGGGCGCTAGGCTGGTATCGCGGCTTCCCCTATTACAGGCAGGGGATAACCCTACAAAATGTCCTCAGACCGGCTTCGCGCCCTTTTTCATCTGGGCCCGAAGGGCCTTCAGCGCCGAGTCCGACATCGAGTGCGGGGCGCCGGACGCCGCGGCCGGCAGCGCGCCGTTCCGCGCGCGGATGCCGGCAAGCGCGCTGTCCAACAGGGGGCGGTTTTTCGTTGCGGCTGCCACCATCTGAATGCCGAAAAGCGGCGCCGTGTGCTGCGGAGCCAGCTCCGCGGCCAGACGGTACTCCACGAGGGCCTGGTCGTAAGCCTTGCGACGGAAGAGTACGTTGCCGCTGTCGAGCGCGGCCTTTGCCGCGGGCCCCAGGAGCGCGTGCGCGGCTTCCATCGCACGCGCGCTGCTGTCGGTAGGCGCGGCGGCGAGTGGCACCTTGGGTGCGCCGTTTCCGCCGCTGCATGCGACGATGAGCAATGCGATCGCCGGAAGCCAAGCCTGGCGACGCAAGAAAGATCGAGTCACGCGAGATTCTCCATGGAGTTCAAGTCACTTGCCGCCGAGCGGGTTCTTCAGGTGGCAAACAAGACATATCTGCGAGTTGCGCTTCGACATGCTCGCCGCGTCGAAGCCCGGGCCGTGCGGATTGATGCGCGACCCGACATCCGAGTGGCATTGCAGGCAGTATGTCTGCTGGTGGCACGTCGTGCAATTGGTGAGATCCTGGCGCGCCGCGCGGCCGTGCTCGAGCAGCCAGAAAGGCTGCGCATTGTGGTACACCGTGCTGCGGATTCCGGCCTTTGCTGCCACGCCGACCTGCTTGTGGCAGCTTCGGCAGAAGGCCTCGGTGGTGTGGCATGAGCTGCACTCGGTGTCGCGTCCGTAAGCCTTCGCCGGGTGGCTCGCAACGAAATTGGCCGGATGGTATCGCCGTCCGGACAACTCACCGACGTGACAGTCGGTGCAGAAACGCTGCGCGTGACAATTCGTGCACTGCATCTGGCCCGACGAAGCGACGCCGCCGTGCGACCGCGCGAAGGCCGGGGGATGCACGTACACTTTGTGCGTCGTCGTGTCGGGCCGCTGAGCGTGCTGCGACGATGCGAGCGAGAACGACGGGCCGCTCGGCGACGCTGATGGCGCGACGATGCGCTGCAGCCGCACGCCACGCGAGCCGGCCTCACGCGCGTCGGGCAGCTTGCTGAGGATCGCGAGCGCGCCTTCTGCGGTGTGGCACGTCTCACAACTCGCCCGGGCATGACAAATCGCGCACCTCGCGATGTTCGCCTTGGCGGCCGTCCCGTGGTCGAGCCCGAAGTCGGCGGTCAGATGGTCGGCCGGTGTGGGATACGACGGGGCCTTGCCGGCGACCAGACGCGCAATCCGCCGGTCGGTGCCGAGCGCCCGAATGACGGTCGAGCGGTTCGCATCGACGTGGCAGCGCGCGCAGCTCTCCCGCGCATGGCACGTCGCACAGTTCGCGTTGGTCGCGCGCGCCGCCTTGCCGTGCGCCGACGTGAAGTCGGCGCGAGCGTGCGACTGCGGCTTCGGGATGGCCGCCACGCGCTGTTCGCTCAGCCCAGTGGCAGCCGCGAGCGGGCGATGGCAGTCGGAGCATGCGTTGTCGTCGCCGAGGTGCGTGCTCGCCTGATGCGCGTGGCATGCGAGGCAGCGCTCGGGCGCGGCGCGCGCGACGTTCATCCACTTCGTGTCGCCGCCCACGGCGTGGCACGATGCGCAACCGGCGTCCGTCACCTTGCCGAGGTGCGTGACGTGCGAGAACGCCAGCAGACCCGCGCCGCGAGGCGCCGGCGCCTTCCAGTCAACCCGGGGCATCGTGGCGTCGTCGTGGCAGCCAGCGCACACGGTCGGCGAGGGAAGCGTGGTCGCTGCGTCGCCGGAAGGAATGCCTGCGTGGCATCCAAGGCACGTCGGGAAGAGAGCCTCGTGCACCTTATGCGGGAACGTCGGCCGCTGCTGTGCGAGAAGCAGCGCGGGCACGGCGATCAGGGCGAGGACGCGCGCGATGCGACGCATCATGGTGCCCTCCCGCGCGTGCTGCCGGGGTCGCTCCCGGCCGTCCATTCGAGCCGAAGGGAGACGCGGCGCTGGCTCCAATCCGGGCCCGCCGCGCCGTTGGTGAGGGTCTGTTGGTAGATGCCGCCATCCGCGACGACGCGTATGTCCGGATTCAACTGCCACGCCGCGTTCAGCGCCGCGCCGTACATTCGCCCGGTCCCGATACTGTATTCGTAGATCATCTGCGTGACCGACGCTTCGACTCCGAGCGTGACACCCCGCGACGCCGCCCAGCGCACGCCGGCCCGGCCGTCATCGCTCGACGCGCCGTTGCCGATGTCGATGTCGTACGAGCCATACGCCGACAGCGAGGCTCCCGCGCGCCAGCTCGCATCGCCGCCCGCTCGCCATCCGCTCGTCTGGAGCGAGATGCCGGCGTCGGCGGGGTCGTACTTTCTATAGGCGAAATGGAGACTCGCGCTGAACGGCTGCGCGCGCGGGTGCCAGTCGACCGTCGTGCGCCCCTCATCGAATCCGACGGGAGCGAACGCTCCCCAGATCGTCCAGAGCTCGAAGAACGGCTGCGAGTGACGCGCCTCGACCGAGTAGCCGAAGGAGCCGAGACCGGTGGATCCGGCGCGCAGGCGGGCGTCGTTCCAGTCGCCCGTCGCGAGATCGTAGGTGGCCGTCAGGTCGAGCGCCAAGCCGAGCCGCCGCGTGGATGCCGCGAGCGACGCGCGCTCCGAATACATGCCGCTGTGATCGGCGAGGATGACCCGCTGATACGTGATGGAGGCCGCGGAAAGGAGGTCGGGCCGCACACGGAACAGCGCGCCGAAGATGTACCCATCCTGCTCGGGCGGCAGGTTGTCCACGGCCGAGAGCTGCGAGCTCGTGTAGGGCTCGTTCAGCCCTTCCACGAGCGCGCGTCCGGCCCATCCTTCGACCGAGAACGACCGTCGCGCAACGAGCGCCTCAGCGCCGTCGAAGTCGTACGCGCCGAGTGCGCCGGTGACCCACTGGCGTCCGAGCCGCGCGCGCCCCCAGTCACGATCGAGCTGCAGGTACGCGTCGAGCAGCTGGACATGGTCGTCGGATCGCGGATAGATCAGTCCGTTGTTGTCCAGCTCCGTGCGGAGCCGCAAGTCGGAATGCAGGCTGAGCCCTTCCGCGAGGCCCCACGCGTTGAGTGTGAGATCCTGCAGGATCGGCACGGCGCTCACACGGGTGCCCGACCGTTCGTAGTGGCAAAAGAGCGAATCGCAGACGGCGGGGACGCCGAACGCAGCCGTGCGAAATTGGCCCGTGCCCGGCACGGCTGACGCAGCGAGAGAGTCGGTGAGGAGGGGGCGCAGCTCGACGAGCTGCATGGTCGTCACGCCGGAAATGCGAAACCCCTGCGCCACGAGCACCGCCGGGATCAGCATGCCGACCAAAATGAGGCGTTTCATTGNNTGAGGCAGAGCGACCGCGACGATGCGAGCGCGGCGACCCGCGCATCGGTATGACACCCGGCACACCCTTCGTGCGCGCTGCGATCGTGTCCTTCGCGCGCGGTTGGATGGCAGCCGGCACAATCGCGCGCCGGCGCGTGATGGTCCGCATGGCAGTCATTGCATGAGGCCGTGACCGTGCGCTTCACGTCGCTCGCGTGGCAGCGCGCACACTCGACCGCGCGGTGCCGCGCATGCGAGAAGGAGATTGAACGCGCGATCGTCTCACGCCGAACCGATACGCGGAAACTCACCGGCACCGCATGCGGCGCCGCCGGTCCAGCGGCATGGCAGGCGACGCACGCGGCGCGCTGCGCGGGACCGTGGTGACACGCCAGGCATCCGCCTGGCACCATGATCTTCAGGCCACCGCGGCCCCCGGACATCGAGTGGCAGTCGAGGCAGGCGATCGACTTGTGGCGCGAGTGGTCGAAGAGGGTGTCCGGCTGCTGTGCGTGAACGGGCACCGCGGGTCCCTGCAGCAGGAGCGAGAGCAAGAGCAGTGGGCCGATCATTGGTCAGTAGAGTCTCGACGTATACGCATGCGGGGCTGGATGCCCCTGACAAGAGCGCTCCAGCCCCGCATGAACTTCCACATCTTCTCTCCGTCTATCGGTTCGGGGCTACTTGAACAACCGGCCGAACAGTCCCTTGTTCTTCGACGGCAACACGATCTGCGGCGTCAACGGATAGAGCACGCTGGGCGTGATGCCGTACTGGGTCTGCATCTGGGTGATGGTCGTGATCAGCAACTGCTCGATCAGGAACGGGTTGTGGACGAACGCCCCTGGCTTCGTTGCCAGCGAGACGTTGAAAATCATCCCCATACAGGTCGTGAAGGCCGGAAGGGTCGTTGTGGCAGCTTCGTTGCATTCCGCGCTCTTGATGGCCGTCTCCTTCTTGATCAGGGAGTTGGCCATGGTGACGAGCTGTTGCACCCGCAACGAATCCGTGTTGTACGCCGAGATCGCCGCCGTCTCGCTCGCGTGGCAGCCGCTCTGCACGCACGAGCGGTAGGTCTTGCTCGTCTGCGCGCAACTCTGCGACGTCGTGGGCTGACCGTTCGCGTCCACGCAGGGAGCCGCGATGAATGAGTGCCCGGCGTCCTGGAAGACGAAGGTGCTCGTGCCGGCCTTGTTGACCGTGAAGCGCTGGACGTGGCAGCCCGCGCAGAGCGTCGGGTTTGCCGACGGGGTTCCGTGCGTGCCGATGATCGTGTCCGCAGCGTTCCAATTGGGCGGGAACCAGCCGGCCAGGCCGAAGAGCGTGGGCCCCTCGGGCGAGTGCGCGCTGTTGCGGGTCGTCAAGGCGACAGGAGATGGGTACCGCTGGTGGCACTGCACGCAGAGGTTCTGGTCCACGCTCGGCGCGCTGATCGAATAGCGGAGTTGATGGGTGTTGGGCGACCCGTGCGGATCGTGGCAGACGGCGCAGACGATCGGCAGCGCGTTCGCCGCCGTGATGGCGGTGGGGCTCGAGACTTGCTCGACGAAATTCGCGGTCGGAGCGAATCTCAAGAGGGCGCCCTGCGCGGTGTGGCAGCCCACGCAATCCGTGCTGGCGTTGCCCAAGGCGTGCGATTGGATCTCGCTATGGGTCAGTCCGGACGCGTTCGACATCTTCCACTGGTTCACGAACGGCTCGTGCGTGCCGGTGTGGCACTCGCCGCAGCCGTTCGTAGCATTGGTGTCCGCCTTGATCGACGCCAGAGGGACGTTACCCTGACTAGGACTGCTCGCGTGCGTGAGTCCGGGGCCGTGGCAGCTCTCGCACTGGACGTCGTGGTAGCGCACGTCCTGCGTCGAACGGTACCCGACGGCGGTGTCGGTCACCGCGTTGCCCAGGTTGTTGGTGGAGTGACACGCATAGCACACGCCGCTTGCGCCGCCACTCGCCTGCAGGTCGGCCCACGCACTGGCATGCTTGGTCTGCGACCAGCGCGTCTGGTAATCGACGTGGCACGAACCGCACACCGTCTGCTTGTTCGCGGCGTCGAAATAGCCGACGAAGCTGGCGGCCGTCGTGGCGGGAGCGGCGAAGTTCGCGCCGCTTCGGTACTCGATTTTCTCGCTCGTGCATGCTGCCGCGATCGCGCAAGCGGAGAGCGCGATGAACATCAGATGGTTGTGTTTGAAGAACCTCATCCTGTCGTTCCTCCAGAGGCCCAGCGTTGATTCCGGATACTCCTTCCCCAATTCGACACCGTAAGACTACGGATACCTGCCAATCCTCGAAGTCGGGGAAGCCCCGAATTCTTGAAGGGTTTACGGGAGTGTTTCATGGCCGAAAACTGTCGCCGATTCCCCTGTTCCGGACGGCTGCAGGAGGCTCAGTGCGTGGCCGAGTCGGCGGGAGCCGTGGTCCATCGCCGAACCGCCAGCACGACGACGAGCAGGCCGCCAAGCACCAGGAGGATCGGCAACGCGTAGACGATGAGGTTGATCCCCCTCGGCGCGGGTGACAGGAGGATCCACTCACCATACTTCGACACGAAGTACGCCTGCACGTCAGCAGGACTCCGACCTGCGGTCAGCTGGTCCCTGACAACGGAGCGCATCTGTTGCGCCAGCTCCGAGGGCGACGCCTGAATCGAGAGACCCTGACACACCGGGCAGCGCAACTGAGAGGCGACGGCCGACGTGCGCGCCTCGAGCGCGGAGTCGGCGGCAGGCGTGACTACACCCGACGGAGGCGCGCCGGCGGGCGCTCCCTGGCCCGGTCCGGCACTCGCAAGAGGGCCCGCCCATAGAGCGGCGACCACGACGAAGCGCACGGCGCGCTTCATCGATTCCTGTTCGTCGGCGCGCCGTCCTTCTCCGCGACAGCGAGGAGTGAGTCCGCCACCCTGGCGAGAACCTGGGCGGATGCCGGACCCGTCTGCTTGTACGCCACGCGTCCGTGCACGTCGAGAAAAAACGTCTCGGGCACGCCGTACAGACCGTAGTCGATTGCCGTTCGCGCACCCGGATCGTTCAGTGAGGCGTAGCTCTGCCCGCCCATCTCCTTGATCCACGCCGTGCCGGACACGGGTTCGTCGTTGTAGAGCACCCCGAGGAATTGGATCGGCTTGCCCGCATACTGGCGCGCGACCGCGGAGAGCGTCACGTGTTCATCCCTGCACGACAGGCACCACGAGGCCCAGAAGTTGAGCACCACAACCTGGCCACGAAGATCCGCGAGCCTCACGGTATCTCCAACGGTTCGTGCGAGCGGCTGTTGTCCCGGCGCGAACACCGAGAGCGCGAACGACGGCGCCGACTTCCCCGGGAGCGGCGAAGGAATGTCCTTCGGATCGCGCGTCATTCCCCATGCGAGGAGCGCGATCACCGGGAGTGCCGCGGCCACGCCCAGCGACGCGCGCCTCCAGTTCATGTGGCCTCCACGTTCGCGTGCAAGCCGGCCAGCGCGCCGCGTGCACCGGTCGCGGGCTGCCGCGCATCGGCCTCGTGCGCGACGCGCACGCGCTGCGGCAGGATCGACGTGATCGCGCCCAGCACCACGATCAGCCCGCCCGCCCAGATCCAGGGCACGAGCGGCTCGTAGATCACTTTCACCGTGACGTTCGAACCGTCGGGCCGGAACGCCTGCAGGTTCACGTACACGTCGCCCAGGAGCGAGCTGCGCACCGCCGGAGTAGGCACTGGTTGCTGCGAGGCCGGATAGAAGTTCATGCGAGGCTCGATGATCCCGGCTACCCGGCCGTTCTCGACGAACTCCAGCGTCGCACCGACCACCGAGCGCTGCGTCTCGTCCCGCCCCCACACCGACTTCAACCGGAGCGTTCGTCCCGCTACCGTAATGGATTCGCCGGGCTTCAGCGTGGCCTCGCGGTCGGAGCGCATCGATGACGACGCCGCGATCCCGATCGCGACGGCGAACACTCCGATGTGCGCGAGATACCCGCCGAATCGGCGCCGATTCCCGCTCGCCAACTTGAGCAGCGCGACGCCCCAGGCCTCCCCGCGCGCCTCGTGACGCGCCTGCATGCCGATGACGATCTCACGCGCGTTCGCGACGATCGAGTAGCCGGCGAGGGCGACCACCGCGAGCGCGTACGCATTTCGCATTCCGGCGACGAGCGCGATCGCAAGCAGCAGCGCCGCACCCGCGGCCGGCGGGACGAGCTTGCGTCGCATCTCGTCGCGCGACGCGCGACCCCACGGCAGCGCCGGCCCGACTCCCATGAGGAACACGAGCACGATCACGACCGGGAGCGACATCCGGTTGAAGAACGGTTCGCCGACGCTCACCTTCACGCCGCGAATCGCTTCGGCGACGAGCGGGAACAGCGTGCCCACGAGCACCGTGAACATGAAGACGGTGAGGAACAGGTTGTTCAACAGGAACACCGTTTCCCTCGACGCGGCCGAATCCAGGTTGCCGGCGCTTCCCAGCCGGTCCGAGTTTCCGGCCACCAGCCCGAGCGACGCGACCAGCACCAGCGCGATGAACGCAAGGAAGAAGTAGCCGATCGTGCCGGTCGTGAACGCGTGCACCGACGAAATGATTCCCGAGCGCGTGAGGAATGTGCCGAGGATCGTGAGCACGAACGTCCCGACGACGAGGTTCACGTTCCACAGGCGCAGCATGCTGCGACGCTCCTGCATGATCGCCGAGTGGAGGAAGGCCGTCGCCGTGAGCCATGGCATGAACGACGCGTTCTCGACCGGATCCCACGCCCAGTAGCCGCCCCACCCGAGCACTTCGTACGACCACCACATGCCGGCGATGATCGCCGCGGAGAGGAATCCCCACGAGAGCAACGTCCAGCGGTGCGTGAGTTTGATCCAATCGTTGGAGCCGATCTCGCCGGAGAGCATCGCCCCCACGGCGAACGCGAACGGCACGGTCATCCCGACGTAGCCGAGGTAGAGCAGCGGCGGGTGCACCGCCATCAGGATGTGATTCTGGAGCAGCGGATTGGGGCCGGGCCCGTCCGAGGGAACCGGATACACCGGATGAAAGGGATTCGCGGGGCCGATGAGCAGGATCGCGAAGAACAGCGACACGCCGAGCAGCGCCGTCGCGGACCACGGCACGAGCGCGCCGGCCCTGCGACGATTGGTCCACACGACGACGGCCGCGTACAGCGAAAGCACCCATCCCCAGAAGAGGATCGAGCCCTCGAGCGCGCTCCACAAGGAAATGATCGTATAGAACAGCGGCGTCGCGCGGCTGCCGACCTGTGCCACGTACGACACCGAGAAATCGTGCGTGACGAGCGCCACGACCATCGCGCCCGTCGCGATGGTGACCAGCACGAAGTTCGTGTAGACGGCGGAGTAGACGGCGTTGATCCAGTCCTGGGTTCGCAGACGCCCTGCCATGACTCCGGCGCCGATGCCAAGCACGATGACGGCGACGGAGATGAGCAGCGCGCCGTGTCCGATGAGTCCGTTCACGAGCCGGATCCCTTGATCAGCGTGCGGTACATCTCCTGCGGCTTCTCTCCCGCCTTCGGTGCGCGATACTCGTTCGAGTGCTTGACCATGAGGCTCGTGGCGTCGAACACGGAGTCGCGGCCGAAACGCCCCTCGAGCACCACGCCCATGCCGTCGCGGAACATCTGCGGCGGCGTCCCCTTCGAGTGCACCGCGACCTCCGAGCTGCCGTCCGTCAGCGCGAACCGGAGCTCGAGCGTCTGGTCGTTCCATTTCACGGAGCCCGGCCTCACCTGCCCGCCGAGCCGGACGGGCACGTCATATCCCTTCGTGCCCTTCGCGAGCAGTTCCTTCGGCGTGAGAAAGAAGACGACGTTCTTGTCGAGTCCGCCGTACAGCATCCAGCCGAAGACCGCAATGATCGCGGCGGTTCCGGCGATCGCCCATTTCCTTTTCGGCGTCATTGCCAGGATGCCTCGGTGGAGGAGTGACCGCCCGCCTGCGCGAGCGCACGGCGCGCGCGGCGGAGTGTCCGGTGCACGTGCACCGCGTATCCGCCGATCACGAGCCATGCCGCGGCGTACGCCGCAGCGACGAAGATCCAGTTGGAGCCCTGTATGGCCTGCATGGTCAGCGCCCTCCCAGTGCGACCGCCTGGGCGGCGAGCTCGGCGTCCCGCTCGATGCGGGCCGCTTCGTACCGCTGGCGGATGAAGTAGATCATCACGAACAGGAACGCGAACGCGTTGGCGCGAAGGAAGAGCACGTAGAGCGGATCCACCGTCGACGGGCTCGACTGTACCTGGTGCAGCGTGCGCCACCAGCGCACCGAGAGGTACACGATCGGCACGTTGATCGCGCCGAGGATCCCGACGGCCGCGCTCCACTGCGCCCGCCGCACGGGCTCGTCGATGAACGCGCGCAGCGAGAGATAGCCCACGAAGATCAGAAAGAGCACGAGCGTCGACGTGAGCCGCGCATCCCACGTCCACCACACGCCCCACGTCGGCCGGCCCCACAGCATGCCAAGCACGAGCGTGAGACCATTGAACGTTGCGCCCACCTCGGCCGCCGACGCCGCCAGCAGGTCGTCGTTCTCGCGCCGCTGCCACAGATAGCGCACGCTGTACACGAGCACGACGAAGAACGAGAGCATGGTGATCCACGCGGACGGCACGTGGACGTACATGATCTTCTGCAGGTCGCCCATGTCGCGATCCGCCGGCGACGTGATGATGGCGAGCGCCTGAGACGTGATCAGGAAGAGGAATGCGAACGCGCCGAACCACGGCCAGCGGCGGGACGATGGAAGCGCGACGGGAATCGTGACAGCGGTCATGGACGAGACCTCAGACTTCGATGACGTATTCGAACGCCAGGTGAGTGATGATCAGGAACACCAGGTCATACGCGACGAGCAGACGCATCCACGCTCCCGACTCCTGCATCAGGTCGGCGCCGAACAGCGCCTTGGACGCCTGGATCGCGGCCAGCAGCACGGGAACCATCATGGGAAAGAGCAGCAGGGGCAGGAGCACCTCTCGCGCGCGGCTCCGGCTCGCCATCGCGGCGTAGAAGGTGCCGAGCGTCACGAGTCCGATCACGCCCAGCGCAAGCACGGCGAGCAGCGTGGGCCACTGGGCCGGCACCTGCACCTGAAAGAGCACCGCGCCGACGATGAGCACGATCACGAGCATCATCATCACGAACGCGAGGTTCGCGAGCAGCTTGCCGGTGAAGATCGTCCATCGCCCACCGCCGTAGAGCAGCAGCGTGTCGAGCGCCCCACCGTCGAGTTCCACCTGGTACGAGCGGTTGAACGTGAGCACGCCGGCAAAGAAGACCGCGAGCCAGAGCGCGCCGACCGCGGCGTCGCGCAGCGCGCGCGTGTCCGGTCCGAGCGCGAATCCGAACAGGACGAGAATCGTGATGCCGAGGGCGGCGACACTGTAGAACCCGGCCTTCGAGCGACGCTCGGCCGTGAGGTCCTTCCACGCGATGGCGCGAATGCGGCCCCAGTCCGCCGAGCGTCCCATCAGTCGGCGCCAACCAGGGCGAAACGCGGCTCCGCTTCGGCGGCGTCGAACCCGCTGGCGATGCGCCCGTCGTGAACGGTCGCGAGCCGGTCGATCACTCCCGCGCTGGGCGCGAGTTCGTGCAGCACCACGAGGGCCGCGCCGCCCGCATCCACGGTGTCGGTGATCAGCGAGTTCATCAGCACCGTTCCGGCGGTGTCGAGATTGCTGTAGGGCTCGTCGAGCAGGAGAACGCGCGGCCGCGAGAGCGCGAGCCGTGCGATGGCGAGTCGGCGCTGCATCCCCGCCGAGAACCCGCGCACGCGCTCGTCGGCGACGTGGGTCAAGGCGACGCGCTCGAGGGCGCCGTCAATATCGGCCGCGGGCGAACCGAGCATCGCGGCGGCGAAGACCAGGTTTTCGCGCGCCGTCAGGTCGTCGTACAGGCCGGGCGTGTGCGCGAGAAACCCGATGTTGTGGCGCACCGCGTCGGGCTCCCGCATGATGTCGTAGCCCGCGATCGTCGCGGTTCCGGCATTTGGACGAAGCAGCGTCGCCAGCACCCGCAGGAGCGTGCTCTTGCCGCTGCCGTTCGCGCCGAGCAACCCGACGACTTCGCCGGATGCGACGGTGATCGACGCGCCGCGAAGGACCCATCGCGCGCCGAAGCGGCGGGCGATGTCTCGAGCATCGAGCAGTGTGTGTGATTTCCAGGAAGCCATGTGAATCCCCGGTGAGTCATTGTGACGCCGGAGGATACGGATTCAGGGATTTACCTACAGTCAGCGACCATCCGTTGCGTGCGTCGGGGAATCGCTGACCCAGTTGTCGGGTGGGGCGAGGCTACTCCGGAATCCAGTGCGGCGTCGCCGTGAACAGGCCGTCGACGAAGCCGATCTTGTAGCCGAGGTAGGCGCCGAACGCGAGGCTCGCGAAGCCGGAGGCGAGACGGACGCCGCGCTGAAGGCCGGCCAGCCGCGCTCCCGCGTACAGCGACGGGGCGGCGATCGCCATGGTGACCAGCGCCATGCCGGCGACCGTTCCGGCGCCGAACACCACGAGATACACCAGCGCCCACCGCACGTCGTCGATCAAGGGGAGGATCAGGAGCGTGGCGGCCGCCGAGCCCGCGAGCCCGTGCACGACGCCGACGATGAACGGACGCAACCGCGGCACCGGCATCGGCTTGCCGCTGCGGGAGGTGAGGTTCAGCGTGCCCAGTACGACGAGCATCAGCGCGACGCTGAACTCCATCGAAAGTCCCAGCCGTGGCGTGAACGCGAACCTGTACAGGATGATCGCCCCTCCGACCGCGAAGATCGTGACCGTGTGCCCGATGCCCCACAGCACGCCGACGCCGATCGACCGGCGCACCGATCGCTCGCGGCTCACGATCGTCGTGACCGCGACGATGTGATCGGGATCGGTGGCGTGGCGCATCCCGAGCAGCAGGCTCGCGAGGAACGCGAACGGAAGGCTGATCATCGCTCAGCCTTCGCGAGCGAGGATGGCCGCGGCGACGGCGGCCTGGCCGTAGCTCACGGCACCGTCGTTCGGCCCGAGCCGGCGCGGCACGAGCACGCGAAGGCCGGCCTCTTCCAGTCGGCCGCGAATTCCCGAGAGCAGGCGGGCGTTCTGGAACGATCCACCCCCGAGCGCGACCATGCCAAGACCCGCGGCCGCCGCCACCGACCGGGCAACGTTCGCGCAGGCGTGCGCCACGCTTTCGTGGAATCGCGCGGCGAGGAGCCCCACGTCGACTCCACGCTGGCGCGCCTCGCCGAGCGCCGCGAGCAGCGGAACCGGATCGAGCACCAGCCGCCCGCGCTGCTCGATCACCGGGAACGGGAGAGCCTGAGCGGGAATCGCTCCCGCGAGGGACTCGAGTTCGGAGGCGGCCTGCCCTTCGTACGATGCGACGCGCCTCACGCCCAGCACGGCGGCGGCCGCATCGAACAGGCGCCCCATGGACGACGCGAGCGGCGCGTTCAGGCGCCGTTCGATCTGCCGATCGGCCACGGAGCGTTCGTCGTCGCCGATGCCCTCGAACGCGAGGTCGAACGCCGAAGCTGCGCCGCGCTCGAGCGAGAGGAACCCCCGCGCCACGCGCCAAGGTTCGCGCGCCGCGAGGTCGCCGCCCGGGAGCGGCACGTAGCGCAGCTGCGCCATCCGCTGGTAGCCGCACAGGTCGGCGACCAGCGTTTCGGCGCCCCACACGTTGTCGTCATCGCCGAATCCCGTGCCGTCGAACGCGAGACCCACGACCTGTTGCGTCACGCCGTGCTCGGCCGCGACCGCCGCGATGTGCGCGTGATGATGCTGCACCACGATGATCCGCTGCACGTTCAGCGACTCGGCCACGCGCGTGGTGAGGTAGCCGGGGTGAAGGTCGCGCACCGCGACCTCGGGCATGATGCGAAACAGCTGCTGGAACCGGGCGAGGACCGTGTTGTAGTAGGCGAGCGACTCGAGTCCGTCGAGGTCGCCGATATGCGGGCTCACGAAGGCGGAGGACTCGCGCACCAGCGTGAACGTGTTCTTGAGATGCGGCCCCACGGCGATCAGCGGCCGCGGCGAATTCAGCGGAAGCGGGATCGCGAGCGGTGCGTACCCGCGCGCGCGCCGCATCAGCACCGGCGCACCGTCGACCACGCGAGCCACGGAGTCGTCCACCCTGGAGATGATCTCGCGGTCGTGCAGCAGGAAGACATCGGCGATGTCGCGCAGCTTATCGATCGCCTCGTCATTCCCGATCGCGATAGGTTCGTCCGAGAGGTTCCCGCTCGTCATCACCAGCGGGCGGCGCACGATATCGAGCAATAGATGGTGCAACGGCGTGTAGGCGAGCATCACGCCCACGCGGTCGAGTCCCGGCGACACCGACGCCGCCAGTCGCGTCACGTCGCGGCGCGCAAGGAGGACGACGGGATGCTCCGGTCCGCCCAAGAGCGCCGCTTCGGCGGACGAGATCGTCGCGAGCTCCATGGCCTGATCCATGGTGCGAACCATCACCGCAAACGGCTTCGCCTCGCGCTTCTTTCGATGGCGCAGCTCGCGCACGGCGCTCTCGTCGGTCGCATCGCACGCGAGGTGGAATCCGCCGACCCCGCGAACGGCGACAATACGGCCGATGCAGAGCAGCGCCGCGGCGTCGTGGATCGCCACGTCCCCCTCGGACATCTGGCGCCCGTCGTCGAGCGCAAGCCAGACGCGCGGTCCGCAGGACGGACACGCGACCGTCTCCGCGTGATGGCGGCGATCGGCCGGAGTCTCGTATTCGGCACGGCAGGACGGACACATGCCGAACGCGGCCATCGACGTTCGTTCGCGATCGTATGGAAGCGCACGGATGACGGTATAGCGCGGGCCGCAGTCGGTGCACGTGATGAACGGATGCCGGTAGCGCCGGTCCATTGGATTCAACAGTTCTTCTTCACACTTTGAACAAATGGCGACATCCGGCGGCACCGGCCGGTTTCCGTCGGCGTCCGCACTCGCGAGGATCCGGAATCCTTCGGCTCCCTCCGCGGTCGCGACCTCCGCGACGAGCATGGCGATGCTCGAGACCGGAGGCGCCTCCGATGCGAGATCGGCCTCGAACGCCGCGAGCGACCCGTGGTCTCCCTCGACGTGAATCTCCACGGTTCCTGCGACGTTGCGAACCCACCCGGCGAGGTCGTGCCGGATCGCGAGACGATGGACGAACGGGCGAAAGCCGACGCCCTGCACTACGCCGGTCACGCGCAGGAACCGTGCGGCGAGCACCCGGCTCGTCGTCACACGACGGATCCTGCGGCACGCACGGATGCGCGGAGAAATTCGAACCAGCTCTCCATCCCGTCGCCCTTGAGCCCCGACAGCTGGAAGAACTCGAGGTCCGGGTTCACGTGCCTCGCATTCTTCATCGCGAGGTCGATGTCGAACGGCACGTGCGCCAGGAGGTCGGTCTTCGTCATCACGGCTTGGCTGGACCGCTGGAACATCGACGGATACTTCAGCGGCTTGTCCTCGCCCTCGGTCACGGAGAAGAGCACGACTTTCGAGGCTTCGCCGAGGTCCCAGTTGGCGGGGCACACGAGATTGCCGACGTTCTCGATGAAGAGCAGGCGCGTGTGGTCGAGATCGATCGCGTCGAGCGCCGTCATGATCTGGAGCGCATCGAGATGGCACGCGCCGCCGGTGACCACCGCGCTCACGAGCCGCGACGTGTGGACGGCGAGCCGGTCCGCATCGTTCTGTGTCTGCACGTCGCCCGTGATGACGGCGATGTCGAGTTCCTCGCCGAGCTCGGCGAGCGTCCGTTCGAGCAGCATCGTCTTCCCCGCGCCGGGCGAGGACACGAGGTTGAACGCCGCGATGTCGTGCTCGGCCAGGCGCGCGCGCACCTGTGCCGCGAGTGCATCGTTGCGCGCCATCACGCGCTCGCGTACTTCAATCGTCCGGACAGCCATCGTCCACCTCGAGATAGGCAACGCGCAGCACGTCGCCGGCGCAGCGCAGGATGGCCGGCCTCGCGCCGGTGAACGGGGGAACGGCGAACACCGCTTCGAGACAGAACTCGAGATTGGCCGGCTCGACACCCGCGTCGTCGCCGACGTCCACCGCCACGGTCACGAGCTGCGGAGAGCGCTCGCCAAGCTTCTCCTCGGCGATCCGCCCGATTTCGAGCGCCATGCTCATTTCGTGCATGCGGCGTCCACGGCGCGCGGTTCACATTCATGACCCCATCGCCGGAGCTGGCCGATGACGGCGTCGACCATCGCCCCGATGGAGCCCTGCACCACCGCGCTGAGTTCGGTGCCGAGCGCGACGACCGCCGGCTCCACGCCGATGGCGACGGATTCCGAGGGAAGCGTGCCGCGCAGTTCCGCCGCGGCCAGCACGTCGCGGAGATCGGTTTGATGCGGCGACAATGCCCGCGTGAAGTAGATCGGCAGCCGTTCCCGCTCGAGCACGGCGATGTCGCCGGCCTTGCCGCCCGCAAGGATCGCGTCGACGAAGATGATGCGGTCCGAATCCTCGATGTCCGGCAGAAGAGACATGCCCCACGTGCCGCCATCCACCAGTTCGACGCCGTCGAGCAGCCACTCATCGCGCAAGACTTCGAGGGCGACGAGGCCTGCGCCGTCGTCGCCCATCAGAGGATTGCCGAGCCCGATGACGACCGTGCCGCTCACTCGCTCTTCCCCGGCGCCCGATACTCGCCCGTCGGCCACGGATGCGACGGCACCTTCGCGATGTCGTAGTCCTCGTACGAATGATCGATGGAGATGTACCGGCCGCCGGTGATGATCGATGACACCACACCGGCCCGCTCGACGTAATCCGAACGGATGGCGAAGTACACATGCATCTCGATGAAGAGGATGAACGCCCACGTCATCAAGTGATGGATGACGCGGATGCCCTGCAGACCGCCGAGCAGCGGCGGCAGCCACGAGAACGCGCGGAAGATGACGCTGCCGGGAGCGGACTGTCCGTACAGCGTGAAGCCCGTCACGACGGTCACGACCGCCATCGCGTACACGGCCGTGTACGACCACTGCTGCATGGGATTGTGACCGACGAAATTGGGCTGCTTGTCGGGGCGGAACGTGAGGTAGCTGCCGGCCGTCTTCACGAGGTTCGAGATGTTCTTCCCGGTCACCGGAAAGAGCGCAGGCAGCCGCTCGAACTGGTTCCCGACCATGAGCCAGTACGCGCGCACGATGCCGGTCATCACGAGCACGGCCGCGGCCGCAAAATGAACGAAGCGCACGCGCCCCATCAGGAAGTGCGCGCTCGCCTCACCGGACGTGGCGAAGTACGGGCGCGCGATGTAGAAACCGGTGGCGATGAGCGAGAGGATGCACGCAGCCGCGATCCAGTGCATCGCGCGTATCGGCGCGCTCCAGAGATAGACCCAGGTGAAGTTGCCGCGCTCGCGTGCGAACACGCGCTGGACGCGGCCGAACAGGTCTCGCGCGCCCCCAAGCGCGCCGACGCGAGTGGTCATTGCACCTTCACCTCCACGACCTCGCGGCCCTGGGCGTCGAGCACGTGCACGCCGCACGCCATGCAAGGATCGAACGAGTGGATCGTGCGCAGGATCTCGAGCGGCCGCTCCGGATCCACGAGCGGATGATTGTCGGCGAGCGACGCCTCGTACGGCCCTTCCTGTCCCTTCGCGTCGCGAGGCGAGCAGTTCCACGTGGAGGGCACCACGCACTGGTAGCGCGAGATCTTCTCGTTTTCGATCTGCACCCAGTGGCCGAGCGCGCCGCGCGGTGCATCCGTGTACCCGTAGCCTTCCGCTTTCTTCGGCCACGAAGACGGCTCCCAGCGCCTCTTCGTGAACGTCGCCGTGTCGCCGTTGCTGATTCGGCCGTTCAGCTCGCCGAGCCACGTCTCCATCTTTCGGGCGATGAGGACGGTTTCAATGCCGCGTGCGGCCGTGCGGCCGAGCGTGGAGAAGAGTGCTCCGGGGCCGACGTTCAGCTTGCCGAGCGCCTCGCCGACGAGTTCGCGGACATCCTTGTGGCCGCTCCCGTACGCGACGAGCATCCGGGCAAGCGGTCCCACCTGCATCGCCTTCCCTTCGTACCGCGGCGACTTCATCCACGAGTACTTCGTCTCGTCCTGCAGGTACGTCCAGGGCGCCTTGGGGCCGGTGTACTTCGGCGTCGTCTCGCCCTTATATGGATGCAGCCCCGTCTCGCCGCCGCCGGCGTACTCGTACCACGAGCTGTGGATGTATTCCTCGACCTTCTTCTGGTCGTACTCGTGGACCTTCGTCAGGTCTTTGTCGAGGATGATCCCGCGCGGGAAATACAGCTTGTCGAGGTCACGGACGTCCGCCTCGGGGAACTCGCCGCATGCGAGGAAGTTCGGCACACCGCCGCCGATTGCGCCCCAGTCCTTATAGAAGCCCGCGATGGCGACGAGATCGGGCCAGTACACCTGCTCGACGAACTCGCGGGCGTGCTTGATCATGCCGGCGAGGTCCGCGATGCGCTCGGCATTGATCGTCGCGGTGGAGTCCACGTTGATCGCCGACGCCATGCCGCCCACGAGAAAGTTCGGGTGCGGGTTCTTCCCGCCGAACACCGTGTGCAGGCGGATCACGTTTCGCTGCCAGTCGAGCGCCTCGAGATAGTGCGAGACGGCGAGGAGGTTCACTTCGGGCGGCAGCTTGTACGCCGGATGGCCCCAGTAGCCGCCCGCGAAGATGCCGAGCTGCCCGGTGCCGACGAACTTCTTCAGCCGCGTCTGCACGGCGCGCAGTTCCGACTCGCCGTTGTTCGGCCAGGGAGAAATCGACTGGCCGATCTTCGCCGCCGCGGCCGGATCGGCCGACAGCGCGCTGACGACATCCACCCAGTCGAGCGCGTGCAGGTGATAGAAGTGGATCACGTGGTCCTGGATGAACTGCATCCCCGTGACCAAGTTGCGGATGGTGTTCGCGTTCGCCGGAATCTTGATGTCGAGCGCATCCTCCACCGCGCGGCAACTCGCCACCGCGTGCACCGTGGTGCACACGCCGCAGATGCGCTGCACGAACGCCCACGCATCGCGCGGATCGCGTCCCTGCATGATGGTCTCGATCCCGCGGAATTGCGTGGACGTCGCCCACGCCTTGGAGATCTTTCCGTTTTCCGATTGCGCCTCGATGCGCAGATGGCCTTCGATGCGGGTGATCGGATCGACGACGACCTTGGTCTTAGCCATTGTGCGACTCCTCCTCGGACGTCGACTCGGGTACCTGGTTGGTGCTGCGGCGGCGACGAATCTGCGTGAACACCGTGGCCGCGCCGTGCGCGGCGACGCCTGCCGCCGCCCCGATCGCGAGCGCCAGGCCGATCGTGTCCGCGCGCTCCTCGACCGGGAATCCGCCCACGTCGGGAAGGCGGCCGTAGAACGGCGTCATGGTGTCCCAGAAGTGCGGCTCGGTGCAGCCGAGGCACGGATGACCGGCGCCGATCGGCCAGCTGGTCCGATCGTTCCACATGAAGATCGGGCAGGGCGAGAACGTCGCCGGCCCCTTGCAACCCACCTCGTACAGGCACCACCCCTTCCGCGCGCCCTCGTCGTCGAACGTCTCCACGAACTGTCCGGCGTCGAAGTGCGCGCGCCGCGAGCACTGGTCGTGGATGCGCTTGCCGTATGCGAACAGCGGCCGTCCCTCGCCATCAACGGCGGGCAGCCGGCCGAACGTGAGGTAATGCACGACCGTCGCGGTGACGACGTCGCCGATCGGCGGGCATCCCGCAATGTTGAGGATCGGCTTGTTCTTGATCACGTCGCGCACACCGACCGCGCCGGTCGGGTTGGGGCGCGCCGCCTGCACGCTGCCCCAGTGCGCGCAGGCACCGAGCGCGAGGATCGCCGCCGCGCCGGACGCGGCCTCTTCGAGCACGGTCTTCGCCGTGCGTCCGCCGATCACCGTGTACATGCCGTCCTCTTTCAACGGCACCGAGCCGGTCACGACGAGCAGGTACTTGCCCTTGTTGGCGCTCATGGCAGCCTGCTTGGCCTTCTCGACCGCAGCGCCCGCTCCAGCCATCAGCGTGTGCTGGTAGTCGAGCGAGATCACGTCGAGCAGGAGGTCGCCGATCGTCGGGCTCTCCGTGCGGAGCACGCTCTCGACGCAGCCGGTGCACTCCTGCAGCTGCAGCCAGATCACACTCGGACGCTTGGCTGCCTCGAAAGCCTCGGCGATGCGCGGCGTGGCGGCGCTGCCGATCCCGAGGATGACGGCCATCTCGCCGCAGAACTCCATGAACTCACGTCGCGAGATGCCCCGCGACTCGAAGTGTTGGACGAGGGTCTCACCCTCGACCCACTGATGTGCGCTGGGCATGATCATGCGATCGCGTCTCCTTGGCCACATGCCGTGTTTTGGGGTCGGAAACTCCTGCATGAACGTGAGAGCGTCCCAAACGACGCGCCGTCGGGAAACGGACGAAAGGACGTGCGGGAAACCCTCACTTTTCCCATGTTCGGCAATAACCACGAAACGCTGTCACCTGACAGCTGTCAGCTGATGGCTGTCGGGTGACAGCGTCGCAGTTGGTGCGTCGAGGCGGCTGTTAACAGATCCGCGGCAGCTGATCGCCGGGAAGGAGATCCACGATCCTCGTCCCGCCGAGCGACGTGCGCAGCGCCACCAAGCCGGGATGCGCATCGACGACGCGGCCAATGCATACGGCGTCCGCGCCGAGCTCGTACGACTGCAGGATTTCCAGCGCGCGCGCGGCCTCGGCCGGCGGAACGAAGGCGAGCAATACTCCCTCGTTCGCCACGTACAGGGGATCGAGTCCGAGCATCTCGCACGCCGCGCGCACGTCGTCGGGCACCGGCAGTGCGTGTTCGTCGATCTCGATCCCGACGCGCGACGCCGATGCGATCTCGTTGAGGGCGCTGGCGGCACCGCCGCGCGTAGGATCGCGAAGCACGTGCACATCCACGCGCGCGGCCTTCAGCCCCTCCACGAGTTCGACGAGACACGCGCTGTCGCTCGTGATCGTACTCTCGAACGCGAGTCCTTCGCGAGCGGCCATGATCGCCATGCCGTGCCGGCCGAGCGCGGCGCTCGTGATGATCAGGTCGCCGGCCCGCGCACGAGTCGGCCCGGGACGGAAGTCGGGGTCGGCCGCGCCGATGGCCGTGGTGTTCACGTAGAGCCCGTCGGCCTTTCCGCGCTCCACCACCTTGGTGTCGCCCGCTACCACGGGAACTCCGGCCCGGCGCGCCGCCTCGGACATCGACCGCACGATTCGATCCAGCACGTCGATCGGGAGTCCCTCTTCCAGGACGAATCCGGCCGTCAGGCACACGGGCCGCGCGCCCATCATGGCCACGTCGTTCAGTGTCCCGTGAACGGCAAGCGAGCCGATGTCGCCGCCCGGGAATTCGAGCGGGCTCACCACGAACGTGTCGGTCGAGATGACGATCTCGGCGCCCGCGACGCTCACGACCGAGCCGTCGCCGAGTTGTGCGAGCGCGTCATTCGAAAGATGACTGAGGAACCGCTCGCTCAGGAGCGTCGCGCTCATCCGCCCGCCTGAGCCGTGACCGAGCTGCACGCGATCGACCACGGTGATCGGCATCGCGCAGACGAGTCCGGCGATTTCGATGGCCGTCATGCCATCACCCCGGCGGGTGCGGCGCCGCGATGTTTGGCAATGTGATAGTAGGCCGCGCACGCGCCCTCGGACGAGACCATCAGCGCGCCGAGCGGATGTTCGGGCGTGCAGCGCGTGCCGAACGCCGCGCACAGCGGCGGCTTGAGCCGGCCCGTGAGCACATCGCCCGCGCGGCACTCGGCGGGCTCGTTCACGGTGATGCCGCCGAGCCCGAATTTGCGCTCCGCGTCGAACGCCGCGAATTCCTCTCTCAGCCGCAGGCCGCTCATCGGGATCTCGCCGATGCCGCGCCACTTCCGGTCGGCGAGCTCGAACACGTCCTCGATCCGCGCGCGGGCCGGCGGCGTGCCCTCGCGCCGTACCGAGCGGACGTACTGGTTCTCCACTTCGTTGCGGCCATCCTCGAGCTGCTGCACCGCCATGAGAATGCCCTCGAGGATGTCCAGGGGCTCGAAACCCGTGACGACGATCGGAATCTTGTATTGCTCGGCGAGCGGTTCGTACTCGCTCCACCCCATCACCGCGCACACGTGTCCCGCGGCGAGAAATCCCTGCACGCGATTCCCGGGCGACTGCATGATGGCCCTGATCGCGGGCGGCACCGTCACGTGCGACACGAGCACGCTGAAGTTGGTGACCCCCAGCTCACGCGCGCGCCACACCGCCATCGCGTTCGCCGGCGCCGTGGTCTCGAATCCCACCGCGAAGAACACGACCTCACTCTCCGGATTGCGCTGCGCGAGCGCGAGCGCGTCGAGCGGCGAGTACACGATGCGCACCTGCCCACCCCTCGCGCGAACCTGCTGCAGATCGCAGTCGCTTCCGGGCACGCGCAACATGTCGCCGAACGAGGTGAAGATCACCCCGGGTCGCGCGGCCAGCTGCAGCGCCTTGTCGATCTGCTCGAGCGGTGTCACGCACACCGGGCAACCCGGACCATGGATCATCTCCACCGCGCCGTCGAGCAGTTCGTCGAGTCCCTGCCGCACGATCGTGTGCGTCTGTCCGCCGCAAACTTCCATGAGCGTCCACGGACGGGTGGCCGTCTTGCGGATGCGCTCGATGAGCGGAAGGGCGATGGACGCGTCGCGGTATTCGGTGAGGTACTTCATTTCTTCGCGGCCGCCGCCGCGCGAAGCGCGCCTTCGATGTCATGGCGGTGCTCGTCGTACTCGGGCAGCGCAACGGCGAGCTCGGCCGTCTTCGCCGCGATGAAGCGTCGCTGGTATGTGGCGCGCAACGATGGAGTGGCCGCCGTGCGCATGGCCAGCAGCAGGCCAAGGAGATGCGTCGGTCGCTCGTTGAGGATGTTCTCCGCTTCCGACCGTGCCTTGAGCGAGTCGCCGACGACCGCCCAGATCATCCCGACGTCGTAGTGCGTGTGTGCATCGGGCGTGCCCAGCGCGGTGTACGCCTGCAGCGCCATCGGGGCGAAGAAGCGCGCGCTGTCGAGACGGCCGGTCTCGCCGAAGCGCATGACGCGGTCATACAGGCGGCTCGCGCGCTCCTGCGGCGCCATCGACGCGAAGTCGACCGGACCGCCGTCGCCCCTCGGTGACTCGGCGCTGCCGAGCGGACTCGCCGCAGGGGTCGATTCGCGGGTCCCCACGCGCTCGCCGGCGAGATACCCGCCGAGCACGGCCACCGCCATGACGGGGATCACCCAGGTGAGGACGCTCCGCGATGTCTTGGCTGCCGGCTTTCTGGTCATGACGCGGAGTCGCCTGCGGCTGCAGTGGTCGGAACGCTCGATGGCATGCCGCCGAGTTCTGCCATCCAGTCGAGCTCGTCGTGCTTGCTCATCTCACGCAGCACCTCGAACGTCCGCTGTGCCTCGATTTCATCGACTTTGGAGATGGCGAAGCCGACGTGCACGATCACGTAATCGCCCAGGCCGACTTCGTGGCTGACGTAGGCGAGACAGACCGAGCGGCGCACGCCGCCGAAATCGACGACGCCCATCGGGAGTCCGCCTTCGTCGTGGATCTCGATGACTTTGCCGGGAATGCCAAGGCACATGGAACGGACCTCCAGAATCATGAGCGCGTGTGCCACCGTGTCGTCAGCGGCCACGGGTCTTGTCGATGAGCATAGCTCCCCCTGATACGCCGTTCTGCGAGGGGAGTCCTGATTTTTGCGACGGCGATTCCCCTACACGGACCTATGGTATATCCCGATGCCCGCCCTTCCCGCGGACGCCTAACGTGCGGGCGCACCTGCAAATCTCCGCGAAAGGGGGTGCCTTCGTGTTTCTGGACGGCCGACGAACAGCAAAAGCCGGCGCGGCGACCCCGTCCGCGCTGGACGAACTGCTCTCCACCGAGCAGGAGATCGCCGCGCAAATGGTCGCCGCCGAGCAAGAGGCCGCAACGCTGACCGCGGCCGCGCACAGTGATGCCGAAGCGATCGAGCCTGAAGCGGCGACGGCACTGGCCGCGGAACTCGCCGCGCTCGAGAAACGCGACGGCGACGCCCGCGCGGAGCTGGTACGCAAGCTCGAGGATGAAGGTTCGCGGCTCGTCACGCGCTATCAAACGCTCGCAGACGAGGAGGTCGAGCGTCTCGCGGCGTTCGTCGTAGCGGACATCACAGGTCTCACGCTCGAGCCGGGACGATGATCGTCCCAATGGCCAAGGTGCGGATCCTTGGACCGCGGCAGCAGCTCGACCCGACGCTGCGTGCGATCCAGGATCTTGGCCAACTGCACCTCGCGGAGGTGCCGACTCCTCCGGGAGTTCAGGCGGCGCGTCTCGACGCACGGGATGCGCGCCGCCGCCGCCAGCTCGCGTCGGTCCTCACCGACGTCGACGGTGCGCTGCATGATCTCGACATTTCACTCGCCACCGCGCCGCAGCCGCAGCCGGCGAGTGTTCCGGAACTCGCGCGATGGGCGCGGCTCGCATCGAAGGTCCGCGGCGCCGCCGGCAAGCTCCGCGAGAAGGAAACCGCACTCGGCGACGAGCGCGCGCTGATCGCACGTTACCGCGACTTCCTTGAGGCGGTCCTCCCGGGCGTGCGGAAGGTGGCGGGCTCGCCGCGCCTCACGAGCCACGCCGTGGTGGTCCCGGCGGCGGCGCGTGCGACGATCGAGCCGCTCGCGGCGGCCCTGCGCGAACAGCTTGGAGCCGAGTTCTCGATGAGCGTGCATGAGTTGCCCGGCGGCGACGTCGCGATCCTCCTCGTGCTTCCAAAGGAGTTCAGCGGCCGTCTCGAGGAGCGCCTCGCGGAAGCGCGCGTGCCTGAGGTGCCGCTGCCGGAATCGTACCGGCACGTGCCGCTCGAGGAGGCGATGCCCCGCATGCTCGCGCGCCTGTTCGAGATTCCGGCCGAGGCCCAGGAGTGCCGCCGCCAGCGCGCGGCGCTCGCCGCCACCAGCAAGCAGGATCTGCTGCGCGCGCGCGCGGCGATCGCGGACTGGAACGCCGCCGCCGCCGCGCACGAGCATAGCGCGGTGACCGCGCACGCGTTCACGATCGAGGGATGGTTGCCCGAGGTCAGCGCGCCCGATCTCGAGCGCCGCGTCCACGCGGCCACCGGTCCGTCGGTCGTGGTGGAGCACATTGCCCGGGAAATCTGGGGCCGCGAGGACGCGCCCGTGGTGCTCTCCAACCCGCGGCTGTTCCGTCCGTTCGAGGCGCTGCTCTCGCTGCTCCCGCTTCCGCGCTACGGCACGATCGACCCGACACCGTTCGTTGCGGTGTTCTTCCCGCTCATGTTCGGCATGATGCTTGGCGACGTCGGGTACGGCGTGCTGCTGGCCGGGATCGCGCTCCTGGTGCACCGGCGCGCGAAGCCGGGCTCGCTCCTGTACAAGGCATCCGAGATCGCGGGCCCTTGCGCGGCATTCGCGATCATCTTCGGTGTGCTCTTCGGCGAATACTTCGGCGACCTCGGCGCGCGCACGCTCGGTCTCCGTGCCCTCGCGTTCGATCGCGAGAAGGCGATCTTCTCCATGCTCGCGGCCGCCGTCGGAATCGGCGTGGTGCACGTCGTGCTGGGCCTGGTGCTCGGCGCGATTACGGCCGGCAGGCGAGACAAGAAGAAGGCGATTGGACAGGGAACGTCCGCCGTCATGGTGCTCCTCGTGGTCGCGGCGCTGCTGGCCGCGTTCAAGGTGCTCCCTTCCCGCCTGTTCACTCCCGCAGTGATCGCGCTGCTCGTGGCGTTTCCGCTGCTCGTGTTCGCGGAAGGACTGATCGCGCCGCTCGAGTTGCTGGCCACGCTCGGAAACGTGCTTTCGTATGCGCGCATCATGGCCATCGGCACGGCTTCAGTGATGCTGGCCCTGGTCGCGAACCAGATGGTCGGCGCCGTGGGGAGCACGGCGGTCGGGCTCGTGTTCGCGCTGCTGTTCCATCTCGTGAACTTCGCGATCGGACTTTTCACCCCCGCGATTCACGCGCTGCGCCTGCAGTACGTGGAGTTCTTCGGAAAGTTCTACAGTCCCGGCGGGCGTCGGTACGAGCCCTTCGGCCACCGGGTGCCCGAGGCGGCGCCCACGTCAACGAGGTCATTGCCATGAACAGCCTGTGGGTTCCCGTGAGCGCAGCGATCGTGCTGAGCGTCGCCGCGCTCGCCACCGCCTGGGCCCAATCGAAGATCGGCACCGCCGGTGCGGCGGCGCTCGCCGAGAAGCCCGAATTGGCCGGAACGATCGTTATCCTCGTCGCCATTCCGGAGACGATGGTGATCCTCGGATTCATCGTCGCCGTCCTCATCATCCTGCGCAGCGGCGGAGGCTGAGCCGTGCCCGGCGCCGCCGGTCCGCTGCTCGAACAGATCCGCAGCACCGCGGTCGCGGCCGCGACCGAAAAAGTCACGGTCGCCCGGACGGAGGCGGACGCGATTCGCACGGGTGCGCGGGATCGCGCGCAACGCGAACGCGCGAGTGCGGTGGCGGAGCACGAACGTGACGCCGCGACGGCGTCCTCGCGAACGCGCGCCGAGACCGCGGCCCGCGTGGGTCACGACACGCTCGCGGCGCGCGCGGCCGCCCTCGATCGCATCTTTGTGGCCGCGGACCACCGGTTCGGCTCGCTCGCGTCGCATCCGGGACTCCGCGACCTGCTCGTCGCGACGCTCAACGACGGCCTGACCTATCTGCCCGACGGGGCGGCGACCGTTGCGTGCGCCGGCGCCATCGCCGACACCGTGCGCGCCGCGCTCGCAGCCACCAAGCGGGAAGACGTCACGGTGCGCCTCGACGAAACCGTCCCGATCGGCGTGATGATCGAGGCCGGCGACCGCTCGGTGAAGGTCGACGGAACGTTCGCCCGGCGGATGGCGCGCGAGCGCTCGCGGCTCTCGACCGTCCTCGCCCACCGGCTCGTGGAGAACCCGAAGTGACGGACTGGGACGACGTGATCGTGCGGGCACGGGGACTGTCCTCGCACATCCTGTCGCCCGCGCGCTGCCTGGCGCTCTGCGATTCGCGAAGCATCGGAGATCTCTCGCTGCAACTGGTCAACCTCGGACTGGTGAGCGCGCCATCGGCCGACAGTCCCGCCGACGAACACTCGATCGAGCTCGCGTTGCGGCGGCGGGCCGGCGCCCGGATGCAGTTGCTGGCGAACTGGGCGGGTGCGCGACGCGATCTCCTCGCCCCGATCTTCGACGACGAAGACCGGCGCGCGATCCGCGCGCTCGTGCGTGGCGCGATCGCACGCGTCGCGCCCCAGCTGCGAACCGCCGGGCTCGTCCCCACTCCGTCCCTGCCGATCCGGGCCCTCGACGAGCTGGCCCAGGCGGGTGACGTCGCGACGGTGGCCTCGCTGCTGCTCGCGTGGCGCCATCCGTTCGGCGCGGTGGTCGAGGCCGAAGCCCGGCGGCAGCAGCCCGACACGCTCGAGTTCGAGATGGCGCTGGTACGCGAGTTCGCGGTGCGCGCCCGAGCGTCGGCGGATGCCGGTGACGCGGCCCTGCGGTTGTTCGTGGAGCGGACGATCGACATCGAGAACCTGCAGTCGGCGCTTGCGCTGTCGAGCCAGGCCTCCGACGTCCCGCCCGGCCGCCTGTTCGTCGACGGCGGCTCGATCGTCACCGTCGGCGACCTCGCGGCCGCGCGCGGAGCCGGAAGTGCGATCGATCTCGCCGCGCGTCTCGCGCCGCGAGTGCGCGGCACGCCGCTGGCCGCAATGCTGAACCACGGCACGCGCTCCGCCGAAGACGCCGCGCTCGACGCGCTGGTCGGCGAATTCCGCCGTCGTGCGCGCGATGCGCCGTTGAGCCTCGCGCCCGTGATCCTGTTTACGCTGCGGCAGCGCGCCGAGTTGCGCATGCTGCTCCGGATCCTGTGGGGTGTCTCGCTCGGCGTGCCGCGCGCGACCATGGAGCGCATGGCCGGGGTTGCCGCATGAGCTGGCGCGTCCGCGTGCTCGCGTCGACGGCGACGTCCGCGGGATACCGCCTCGCGGGCCTCACCGTGGATGAAGTGGGAAATCGGGCCACCGCCGGCGACCGGCTCGCCGCGGCAGCGGCCGACACCGACGTGGGAATCATCCTCGTCGAGCAGCGTCTGCTCGATGCAGTGCCCGCCGCCATTCGTCGCGCCGTGGACCGCCGGCCGTTGCCGATCATCGTGCCGATACCCGCGCCGAACTGGATGCACGCCGCGAGCGACACGGAGAGCTACATCGTCGAGCTGCTGCGGCGTGCGATCGGATACCGGGTGCGGCTGCAATGACCGCGATCATCACGCGCGTCGCCGGCTCGCTCGTCGAGGCCTCGCCGCTCCGGGCGGCGCTCTACGAAATGGCCGCGGTCGGCGAGCGCCGCATGCTCGGCGAGATAATTCGCCAGCGCGGCGACGTCGCGACGCTCCAGGTCTACGAGGACACCACGGGCCTCACCACCGGCGAACCGGTCGAGGCGCTCGGCGTGACGCTCTCGGCACAGCTCGGACCGGGACTGCTCGGCGCGGTGCTCGATGGTGTCGGCAGGCCGCTCGCGCGCGTCGCGGAATTGACGGGGGACTTCATCACGCCGGGCACGGCCGCCGACACGCTCGACGCGGCCGTGAAGTGGAAGTTCACCGCCACGTGCAAACCCGGCACGAACGTCGCCCCCGGCGACATCCTCGGCACCATCGAAGAGCGCCCGGGGATGACGCACCGCGTGCTGGTGCCGCCCGGAATCGTCGGCGGCGTGCTCGCTTCACTCGCCAGCGGCGAGTTCACCATCACGGACACCATCGGCGCGCTCGAGGACGGAACGCCGCTGCTCCTCGCGCACCGGTGGCCGGTGCGCACGCCGCGCCCGTTCGCCGAGCGGCTCACCGGTTCGAGGCCGTTCGTGACGGGCCAGCGCGTGTTCGATCTGTTCTTCCCCGTTCTCGAGGGAGGAAACGCGGCGGTGCCCGGCGGATTCGGCACGGGCAAGACCATCATCGAGCAATCGCTCGCCAAATACGCCGAGGCCGACATCGTCGTGTACGTCGGCTGCGGCGAGCGCGGGAACGAGATGACCGACGTGCTCACCGAGTTCCCGGCGCTGGTCGACGCGCGAACCGGCCGGCCGGTGATGGATCGCGCCGTGCTCATCGTCAACACCTCGAACATGCCGGTGGCGGCACGCGAGGCATCCATCTATTTAGGTGTCACCGTCGCCGAATACTTTCGCGATCAGGGCAACCGCGTGGCGCTCATGATCGACTCGACGTCGCGCTGGGCGGAGGCGTTGCGCGAGATGGCCGCCCGCATGCAGCAGATGCCGGGCGAGGAGGGATATCCCACCTATCTCGCCAGCCGGCTCGGACAATTCTTCGAGCGCGCGGGATCCGTTCGCGCGCTCGGGAACCCGGAACGCAACGGCGCGGTCACGATCATCGGCGCGATCTCGCCGCCCGGGGGCGACTTCTCGGAACCGGTGACGCAGGCGGCGCTTCGCGTGGCCGGCGCGATGTGGGCGCTCGATGCATCGCTCGCGCACCAGCGCCATTTTCCCGCCGTCGACTGGGACACCAGCTTCTCGCTGTACGCGGCACAGGTCGCTCCCTGGTTCACCGAGCATGGAGGCCCCGACTGGCCCGCCGCTCGCGCCGCACTGCTCGATCTCCTGCAGAAGGAGCGCGAGCTGCGCGACATCGCGAGCCTCGTGGGACCCGAGGCGCTGGAAGACCGTGACCACCTGACGATGGAAGTGGCCGCGCTCGTCCGGGAGGGCGTGCTCCGGCAGAGTGCGTACGACGCCAACGATGCCGTCTGCTCGCCGCACAAGACCCACGCGCTCGCCGCGGCGGCGCTCGCCCTGCTGCGAGCGGGAGAAGCGGCGCTCGCCCACGGAACGGTGTTCGCGGATCTCAATCTCGCGCCCGCGCGGAAAGCGCTCGTCGCGATTCGCGACGCCGCGGAGAGCGACGTCGACAACCGCGTAGCCGAGGCCGGCCGCACCGCGGAGGCGCTCGCGGGCAGTCAACCCGCGGTGCCGGCGCGCGCATGACGACCATCCACGCGGAGCGCGTGTATCGCGGCGCCGCCGCGGCCGCCGGGCCGCTCCTCTTTCTCGATCACACCCGCCGGATCTCACTCGGCGAGTGGGTCGTCGTGCGCTGCCCGGGTCAGGCCGACCGGCGCGGCCAGGTGATCGACGCCGGAACCACGGCGACGGTCATCCAACTGCTCGACGATACCATCGGCTTCCGGCCGGACCAAGCCGAGGTGGTGCTCACCGGCCAGGTCGCGACGGCGGTCGTCGGCGAGGAACTTTTGGGCCGGGTGTTCGACGGCCACGGTGTCGCGACCGACGGCCTCCCCGCGCCGGTGGGCGACGCGATACGGGCGATCGACGGCGCGCCGATAAACCCCGTGCGCCGAGCCAAGCCGACGGATTTCATCGAGACCGGGATCAGCGCGATCGACGCGATGAACACGCTCGTGCGAGGACAGAAGCTGCCCGTGTTCAGCGGTCCCGGTCTCCCAGGGCTCGAAATCGCGACACGCATCGTCGAATGGGCGCGCGCGCCGCACGATGAACCGTTCGCGGTCGTCTTCGCCGGCGTCGGCATCACCGCGCGCGAGACCCGCGGTTTCGTCGAGCGTGTCCGAGCCAGCGGCGCGATGCCCCGCACGGTGCTTTACATCAATGAAGCCGCGCATCCGGCGGTCGAGCGCCTGCTCGCGCCGCGGCTGGCGCTCACCGCCGCCGAGTACCTCGCCTTCGAATGCGGAATGCACGTGCTCGTCGTGATCGCCGACATGACCAACTACTGCGAGGCGCTTCGCGAGATTGCCACGGCCCGCGAAGAAATCCCCGGACGCCGCGGCTATCCGGGCTATATGTACACCGACCTCGCTTCCATATACGAGCGTGCGGGTATCGTCCGCGGCAAGCCGGGCTCCATCACGCAGATTCCGATACTCACGATGCCGGACGACGACGTCACGCACCCGATCCCCGACCTCACGGGCTACATCACCGAGGGACAGATCGTGCTGAGCCGCGAGCTGCACCGTCGCGGCATCGATCCGCCGATCGACGTGCTGCCGTCGCTCTCGCGCCTCATGGGGAGCGGGATCGGCAAGGAGCGCACGCGTCCCGAGCATCGCGAATGGAGCGATCAGCTGTACGCCGTGTACGCCCGAGGACGCGACGCGAGAACGATGGCGGCGATCGTCGGCGAGTCCGGCCTTCCCGCCGCCGATCATCGCGCGCTGGCGTTCGCCGAGGCGTTCGAGCGTGAGTTCATAGGGCAGCCGGAGGGCCGGCGCACGATCGCCGACACGTTCGAGGCGGGCTGGCGCCTGCTCGAGACGCTGCCACGCGAGGAGTTGCTGCGCATCGCGCCCTCCACCTGGGCTGCGCGCGACGCGGCCAAGGCGGCGGAGCATCGATGAACGCGCGCACGCGCCTGCCGCCCACGCGGATGAATCTCCTCCGTGCGCGACGCGACCTTGCGCGGGTCACGCGCGGCATTTCGCTCACGCGGCGCAAGCGCGAGGCGCTGGTGGCCGAGCTCTTCAAGCTCGCGCGTCCGGCCGTCGACGTGCGAGCGAAGATCGCCGACGCCGTCACGCGCGCGGCGGAATCGCTCGCGGACGCGCTCGCGCTGCACGGCGCGGCGGACCTGAGCGCGATGGCATGGCCCGCGGCGGAACCGCTCGTCGAGCTTCGGCCGGCGCAGGTATGGGGCCTCGGCGTCAGCGACGTCGTCAGCCGGACCCCGATCGCGCGAACGCTCGACGCTCGCGGACTCGCGCCTGCGATCACCGGGCCCGCCGTCACGTGGACGGCCGCCCTCTACGAGGAACTGTCGGACCTTCTCATCGATGCCGCGCCGCGAGAACAGCGGGTGCGACGCCTCAGCGAGGCGGTCGCGGAAACGACGAGGCGACTGCTCACACTCGAACAGCGCGTGGCGCCGAATCTCGTCGCTCAGATCGGCGCCGTTCGCCAGCAATTGGAGGAACGCGAGCGGGAAGAACACCTGCGCCTGCGCCACGTGAAGCGCGGCGCAGGCTGATCAGGTCACACCACCGTCGCCTGTCCCGCGCCGGCCATGCTCGCCTCGAAGCGCCGTATGGCCTCCACCGCGGCCGTGCGCTGCGGGCGAACGCACAGCATGGGGCGCGAACCGGCGCGCAGCACCTTGTCGGCGACGCTCCCCACGAGCAGACGGGCGATTCCCCTTCCATGCGTCGCAAGCGCGACGAGATCCGGATTCGACGCCTCGATGTGCTCGAGAATCCGGCGTATGGGCCCGTTGTGAACCTCCACGGTCGAGGTAACGCTCAACCCCTTACCTCGAAGATGCTCGGCGACGGCGTCGAGCTCGTGTTTTGCCTCCTCGGCAAACGCGTCGATGCCGAATCGGTCGATCTCGCGAGCGAGCACCACCTCGGAATCGCCGACCCACGGCGGCACGACGACACGGAACAACTCGATGCGCGCGCCGAACGCCTTCGCGAATGACGTGATATCGGGAAGGATCGCTTCCGACATCTCCGACCCATCGAGCAGCACGAGCATGGTGGATGGCTTCGTCGTCCGCTCCGTCGCCGCAGCCGACATCGCCAGCACAGGCTTCAACGTGTGCCGGATGACGTAGTCCGTCACGCTCCCGAACCAGTGCGGCGCCCAGCCGCCGGTGCCGTGCGTCGTGCAGACGATGACTTTTGCGTCGCACTCGGCCGCCGCGGCAACGATCTCCTCACCCGGCTGCCCGATGCGAAACTCCGAATGCACCGTCAGGCCGGAGTCGCCGCGGATCTCCTTCACCCTCGCGTCCAGCCAGGCTCGCTTGGTCATCACGACCTCCGCCTCGATTCTCGCGTCGGGAAAGACCAGCGGCGGTGCCTCGACCGTGACGGGCGCCATCGGCGCGTGCACGCGCACGACGTGGAGCGTGCCGCCCATTCGGCGCACCAACTCCATCGCATGCGGCACAGCGGCATCGGCCAGCGATGAGCCGTCGAGTGGAACCAGAATATTGTTCGACATGTTCTTCTCCTTGATGGCGACTTAGCGCCAGCGTCCCTCGATCCAGAACCATCCGTGGTAGTCGTGCGACCACTGTCCCGGCACCCACTCGCCAAAGCCCGGCGCCACCTCGATCCACCCGCCCGGAATCCACACGTATTCACGAACGCGCCACGCCCAGTGGCCGGGCATCCATGCGTACCCGCGTCCAGGCCCGGCGACGATGATTTCCCCGTGCGGCGGCGGAGGCGCGATGCCGACGTAGATCACACCCGGGTGCGGCCTGATGTACATCCCGCACGCCGAAGCGAAAGCGAGCAGCGCGACGAACACACCGCGTCGAACCCTCGACCGTGTCATGATCTCTCCTCTGGGCGGCTCACGTGGGTTTCGTGGGAGCCACCGACTGAATGATCCGCGCGCGGAGCTCCAAAGTCAGTCAGCGGAACCGCCCGTTCGACGTCGGGAATGCCCTTGCCGACGGCAACGCGAACGACCGACATGGCTTCTACGCGAGAATGTGCCGCCCGCGAAGCCGTTCAGGAGCGTTTGCAGTGAACTCGCCACCGCGCACATCTCCGAGCAGGCGCGACGCAAAGAACGCACTGCAGAGCACCGCCACCGCGACAATGGGCACGATGCCCATCGGCGCCGGCAGCCCCCGCGCGCGCATCACGAATGTCATCGCGATGATCGCGAGCCCCATCAGCGTCGCGAACACGAGCACGGGCACGGCAAAGAGGAAGCCGAGCGGGCGACGGTTCCAGAGCAGCACGGAGGTCGCGATCGTGCCGGGGAGGAACAGTGCGAGATCGAGCACGTGGATCGGGCTGACCGGGAATCCGCTTACGGTGACGCTCGCGGGAGTGCTGCCCGCGATCAGCGCGGGAACGATGTCGCCGAGCCAGAGGGCTGCAAAGCCGCAGCCGAAGATCATCAGGAACACGGCGGCCGCCCTCGTGTGCGCCACGCGCTCGAACATCGCCGGCAGCCTCCGGACGTCCACGCTCGACGCGGCGCCGATCAGCGCGTACGACGACGATCCGAGCACCGCGACGTACACGAGGAACCACGGCCCGAAGTGCACGAAGAACGCGTAGATCACGTACGAGTAGACCACATAAAGCAGCGCACCCATGCAGACGAGGCGCGCTCGCGTGAGGCCGAGGTGCGCCTGGATCGCGCTTCCCACCAGGACGGGAAAGACAACCATGAAATTTATCATGTCCTGCCCCGAGCCCTGCGCCGCCCACGACACCGTTTCCCGTACGTAGGTCGCGCCGCTGAGAACGCCGGCGGCGCTGGCGAGTGCCATCAGCACCGCGGCGATGAGTGAGAGCACGATCCAGCCGTTCGACATGCGCATCGGCGTCCCCCTGTTGAACAACGGCCGCGCACTGCGCTCGCGGCTCGACCTCAGCATGCGCGACGGACAGCCGTCACGCAGTCCGGCGCGACACCCTACTCATGTCGGGAAAACACCGATGGCGCGGCGAGTGGCGCACCGTGATCGTGTGGAACGGGAGGCACCCATGTCCATGAAACGCGCGTTGCAGGTCGTTTTCACGATCAGCCTGATCGGAGTCGCATTCTCGGGAACGCTCACCTATCGCGAGCTCACGGGTGCGACGGCGCAGGTCTGTCCGTCGCCTGGAGCGCCGGGTACGATATTCGGATATCCGGCGTGCGTATACGGTCTCGTGATGTACACGATCCTCGCGATCGTGAGCGGCATAGGGTTAGTCGCAGAATCGAGGCGGACCAGCGCACACACATAGCAGCGACGGGAACGACAAAACCGGCGAGCGCATCGAGGTTCGATGCGCTCGCCGGTTTCTCGGTTTGTCACTTCGCCTTGATCTCGATCTTCTTGGCCATGCTCTTCACTTCCTCGGCTTTCGGGATGTGAATCGTGAGCATGCCATTCGCGAACTCGGCGACGATCTTCTCTGCGTTCACCGGCTTCGGGAATGCGAATGAACGGAAGAACGTGCCGAAGCTGCGCTCGTACAGGTGAACGCGGTTCTTGTCCTTCTCCGCTTTCTTTTCCTCTTCCTTCGATCCCCGAATCGTCAGCGTGTCGTCTTCGCACTCCACGGTGACATCGGCGGGCTTCATGCCCGGCAGCTCGGCGATGACGACGAATTCCGTCGCGCTCTCCGTGAGCTCGACCGCCGGGAGCCAGCCGACCGGCTCAGCGAAGAAATCGGACGGCTCGACCAGCGCTCGGCCGAATGATTCCGGGAAGAACTGGCGGAGCCGGTTGCGCATCGTGTCGAACTCGCGCGTCGTGGACGGCTCGAGCAGCGCGGGGAGAAGCGAGATGCGAGTGGTAGCCATAAGACCCTCCTGTGATGGTGCGATCGTATGATGCAATGCGGACACGAGAAAGTCAGTCAGGATTCGGCGCACGATCGGTAAGGAACGGGCTTACGTGTATTTCACCACGAAATTTTTGAATCCGTTCGGTGCGGAAAACTGCTACGATATTTCAGGAAATCCCGTATTGTTCCCGCCGCACGATTTGCGATATTTCTCGTGTGTTCGAGACACGGATTTTCTCGGACGGAGCTTTCTCCCGGGACGCCGGCGGAAGGCAGCGAGTTGGAAGTTCGATTCCAATCCGCAGGTTGTGAGGTCGCTGGCCACAATCGAGGCCCCGAAGATCTGGGGCACCTGCGCCGGGTCCGTCCGGCAAGGGCGAAGTGCTGATTCAGATTGCGCGAATGCTCTGTGTACGCGCAATATCGAATCGAACGAAACGGCACCACCAGCGGGTCGAGTCCCCGTCGGAGGCAGGAATGCCACCGCGGGGGCTCACTTTCTTTGAGGCTACGATGACACCGTGCGACGCCTGACCCCGCTGCTCGCGCTGGTGTTGATCTGCGTGACCTTCTGGCTTTGGTTCACGCAGATCGACGGTTCGACGTGGCAGCTCCACCATACGATCGGCATGGCGATCACCGCGCCTTCGTGGCTGCTCTGGGCGCGCGCGAGATACGACCTCGGTGCTTCGTTCACCGGCCGGGCTGAAGCGAGGACGCTCGTCACACATGGCATCTACTCAAAGATCAGGCATCCGATCTACCTGTTCGGCGAATGCCTGTGCGTGGGACTGTTCGTGTTCATCGGCCAGCCCCTGCTCTGGCTGGTGTTCGTGGTCACGATTCCGATGCAGGTCATTCGCGCGCGCAGGGAGCAGCGCGTGCTCGAAGCGGCGTTCGGCGAGGAGTATCGGGCGTACGAGAAACAGGTGTGGTTCTAAACCGCTCCGCCAGCGCCCGCCGCTGTCAGGGCTTCTTCGTTGAGTCCTTCTTCACGGCGGCCTTCACGGCGTGCGTCGTCTTCTTCGCAGCGGTCTTCGTGTCACTCGCCCCTTTTTTCACCGCGTTCTTCGTGTCTTTCGCTCCAGTTACCACCGCGTTCTTCGTGTCTTTCGCGCCGGTTACCACCGCCTTCTTCGTGTCTTTCGCGCCCGTTACCACCGCGTTTTTCGTGTCCTTCGCCCCGGTCACCACCGCCTTCTTCGTGTCCTTCGCGCCCGTTACGACCGCCTTCTTCGCGTCTTTCGCCCCGGTCACCACCGCCTTCTTCGTGTTCTTCGCCGCCTTGGTGGTGGCGGTCTTGATCTTGCCTTTCGTCGTGTCCCTCGTCTCCTGGGCGCCCACCGCGGTCGTCGCGGCGCAAACCAACGCGAGGGCGAGCCAACGCATCCGGATCATCTGAACCTCCAGCCATGAAGAAAGCAGCGGCAGCACGCCGAGTGGCGGTGAGCCTGTCAACAGGAATCTGTGAGGAGCACCCCGACTGGCGCCAGAGGAGTTTCCGCGGTGACCTTCAAGTGAGTGCACCGAGGAGGAACTTCCCTCGGCGTGTCTTCTCCAACCTGCATGTTCAAGGAGCCACCATGGGTACGATCAAGAAGTCGGCGAAAGCCGTGATGACCCGCGGTCGTGATGCCGCCGTGCGGATCGGCAAAGTCGCGAAGTCGGCGGCGGTTGTCGGTGCCAAGGCCGGCGCAGACGCGGCAATCGCCGCCGGCAAGCTCGAAGCCGAAAGGAGCTGGAAGGAAACGAGCCCAGCCGCGTCGAAGAAGCGGACGCGGAAGGGAGTCGCCGCGGTCCTCGCGGGCGCTGCGGTGCTTGGCGCGGCAGGTGTGGCGATTGCGAGATCACGCCGAAAGAAGTAATCGCAGGGACGTCGGGCCTAGCCCAGACGAGCTACGTCCGAATTCATCCCGACGGCGGATGGTGGATCGGCGCACACACCGGCAGACTGCAGGTACGGTTCAGGACACCCTACTCGCATCACGAAAAGAGGCGCCATCACATGAAGCCGAGCACAGAGGATAAGGCCAAAGGAAAAGTTCAAGAGGTCAAGGGCAAGCTCAAGGAGCAAGCCGGGAGAATCACCGACAACCCCGACCTCGAAGACGAGGGGACGGTGGAGAAGATCGGTGGAAAGGTCCGTCAGGCAATCGGCAAGATCGAAAAGGCCGCAGGTGCCTGAAGCCGTCCGCACCGGGAGTTCACTTCGTTTGGAAAACACGAACGGCCGCCTGGTTGGCGGCCGTTCGTTCGCGAGATGGATCAGACGAGCCCGGTGTTGTGCGCTATCGTCTTGATCACGTCGTCCATGTGACCGCTCAGTATTTGTTTCGCCAAGCTGAGCGTGAACCCCTTGGCGGCATGAAAGGGAATGTGCGACGGTCTCGAGAGCGCGAACGGATCGACGACTGCGTCGACGACCACCGGCCCGCTGCGATGCGCGAGCGCTTCCGCGAGGCCCGCCCGGACGTCGCCGGGCTCCTCGATGCGGATCCCCTTGGCGCCCATCGCTTCCGCAACCTTGGCGAAGTTCGGATTCTTGAAGTCCACGCCGAAGGGCACCAGTCCCGCCTCCTGCATTTCGATCTTGACGAAATCGAGCGATTCATTGTTGAAGATGATGTGGACCACCGGCGTCTTTCGTTGCACCTGGGTCAGGAGGTCGCCGAGGCCCAGCATCGTGAACCCGCCGTCGCCGCAGAGCGCGATCGACTGCCGGCCGGGGAATGCCAGCTGCGCGCCGAACGCGTTGGGCGCCGCATTCGCCATCGACGCCCAGGAGAACGAGCCGAAGAGGCGGCGGTGCGGCCCGCCCTGGATGTGTCGCGCCAGCCAGATGCACGGCGTGCCCGTGTCCGCAAAGAACATGGCGTCGGGATCGGCCAGTTCGCTCAGCGTGGCGGCGAGAAACTCCGGGCGTATCGGTTTGATGCCCGGCCCCTTGTTCACATAGTGCCTGAGCAGCTCGCGGAACTCCTGCGTCGCTGCGAGGTGCTTGTCGAGAAAACGGCTGTCCGTCTTCTCGTCGATCTTCGTCAGCAGCGCCGCGATCGTCGCCTTGACGTCGCCGACGAGTCCGAGATCGACCGCCGTGCGCCGGCCGATATGCTTCGGGTTCGTGTCGACTTGGACCTTCGTGACACCCTTCCCGGGGAGAAACTCCGGGAACGGAAAGTCCGTGCCCAACAGGAGGAGCAGGTCGGCGCCGTGGATGGCATCGTACGCGCCGCCGTAGCCGAGCAGTCCCGTCATCCCGACGGCGCATGGATTCTCGTGCTCGAGCCATTGCTTGCCACGAAAGGTGAAACCAACGGGCGCCTGAATTTTTCGCGCGAGCTGAAGCACCTCGGCACGCGCGTTTCGGCATCCGTCGCCCCCGAAGATCGTGACGCTGCCGGCGGCGTTGATCATGCCCGCCAACGTGTCGAGATCAGCGTCCGACGGGCGGTAGAGCGGCGGCGCCGGAAGCGTCAGCGCGTACGAATCGGCGGGTGCGAGGGCGGCGGCGATGTCGCCGGGGAGCGAGATCACCGTGGGCCCCCGGTCCATCACGGCCGTGAGAATGGCGGTCGATATGACGGATCGCGCCTGCTCGGGATTGACGATTCGTCCAGTGTAAAGCGAGGCCGCATCGAAGAACTTGTACGGATTGAGTTCCTGGAGCGCCGAGGTGTCCATCAGGCTCGTGTCGACGTCGGCTGCGATCGCGATGATCGGCGCGCGCTCTTTGCGTGCATCCATGAGTCCGTTGATGAGATGCGCGACGCCCGGACCCGCCGTTCCGCACACCGCCACGGGATTGCCGGTCAGGGAAGCTTCTGCGACCGCGGCAAACACGCCGTACTCTTCGTGGCGGACGTGGATGAACTCGATCTTCGCATTGCGGTGCAGCGCCGCGATGACCGGGTTGAGCGCGTCTCCGACGATGCCGTAGCAGCGCGTGACACCGGCTCGCAGGAGCATCTCCCAAAGAACGTCCGCCACCGTGTTCGCCATGTGCACTTCCTGTTTGCATGGGGTCGTTCGCTCGCTTCACCTTCCGGTCGGCATTGACAATGCTTCCCGGTTTCCGTCATGGAGGCAATCGTTCGATTGGAGTAGTTCGCCATGAGTCACTCGATGTCCCACTTTGGCAAACGAGTGTCACACATTCGCCAGCCGCGATGGCAGAAGCGCGTCGGACGCCAATCGTGTGACAAGGCGTAAGCCGTTGAACAGTCTATGGCTGTCTCGATTGCGCTCACTCGATCAGCGATATCCCGGGCGCGGCATTCCTCGTGCGTCTGTAATGGGCGCGACGATGCAACGAGCGCAGTTCCTAAAAGCCGGATTGGTCGTCGCCGGCGACAATGATAGGTGGGCGGCGATCCGCTCCCGTTCGAACGCTGGCGGTGGCCCACGAGGAAAGAGCGTCGAGCGCGCGCTCAGAATTTCGCGCTGACCTGCGACGATCTGGATGTCGTCGAATCTCGAATCGGGAGGGTCTTCCGATGAAGACGAACGGTCGACTGGACGGTGCGGCATCGGTAGGACCAATGGATCCACGCGCAGCGGATGCGGGCCCCGCCACGAGGGCAGATACGGCCAGAGGCGGTAGCGAGCCGGCGGTCTGCTACTGCGGGCTCTATGACGAGTGCCCGCACTGGGACGAAATGACTGACGACGAGCGTCGCGCGTGCAGCGCGGACAAGCGAATGATTTTACAGCATTTCTGGAAGAATCGCATAGTCGAAGCCTGACCACTGCATGCAGATCGCCGGAATTGCAGTGACGCTGCAAGCCAATACAACCAAGGCTGAGTTAATCAATGGTCGCCCGCGTGGACGCAGGCACCAAGACTAGAAGTGGCTGAACAGTCCAACGAGGATGATCAGCGGAATCGGAACTCCGAGGAAGAGCAACAGAATCGAGCGCATATAGCGACCTCTCTAGCGTGTGGGTTCGAGTGGGTGTTCGTGTATGTGTGCCAAGTCGCGCTGTTTGCCACCGAGCGTCGCCGCGATGCTCGCCGAGAACGCGCCAAGCAGGAGGGCGACGAACAGCCAGTAGAGCGCGTGCGCAGCCGCTTTACGTACGGCATCGACCGCCTGCTGGGCCTGCGCGAAAATGTCGCTGACTCTTTTGTCCGCGTCGACCGTGCTGAGGCCGGTTCTCGTGGCAACGCTCCGGGCGAGATAGGCCTTGTCGTCCGCTGACATTTCACGCTGGCGAAGCGAGTGTCCAAAGATGATTCCGCCTTCCGCGCGCATTGCTGCATCGGCGGCGACCACAGTTGGCGGCACTCCCTCTTCCGAGCGGTACAGGCGATCCACGAAGTATCGATCGACGCCGCCGGAAGACTGCTCGGCCCGAGCCGCGCCTTCGCTGCGTGCTTCGCCGCCGACCATCATGCTGGCGGCAGAGGTGAGAAACGCGGCGGTGAGAATGAGCGCGACCGCCCAAGAGAGGAAGCCATGTGCAGTGTCGCGGAAATACACCTCGTCGGAATGGACGTCGACCCACTTGGTGCGCAGCCGCCCGGCCATATAACCGCCAATGGCCGACGCGATGACCTCAATGGCCGTGATCCAGACGAGGGCGCCCATTCCGACCGCGGACGGTGTCATGCCGGAAGTGGACCACGGCGAGAGCGATGAAAGCCCCGCGCCCGCGCCAAGCGCGAGGAGAATCAAGCCGAGCGCAGCCGCGACGAACGCGCCGGCCGCCACTGCTGCCCACGAGACCGCTGAGTGCGATCCCTCATTTTTCCCGACAAACGCGAAACCGTGCGCTTCGGTCGCTCGCACTGGTTCCATGGCGCTCGCTGACATGACTGCCTGCCTTGGTGAGGTTGACTCCAAGATCATAAGCAATCAGCGCGCGCGACGTTATCGCCC
>PMYN01000004.1 GCA_003171215.1 Gemmatimonadota bacterium
CTTATATATAGCGTACTATGCGCTCAAACGTCCATCTTCGCCTCCCCCCAGCTGTGCGCCGCTCGCTCGTCAAGCTTGGGCGCGACGTGTCCGTTGCGCGCCGCAAGCGCCGGATCACTCAGGCCATGATGGCGGAACGCATTGGCGTCGCCGAGGCGACGTACCTGCGCATCGAGCGCGGAGATCCGACTGTGGGAATCGCCGCGTTTGCGATGACGCTCTTTGTCCTCGGGCTCGGCACGCCGTTCGCCGAGCTCGTCGACGCTGCACGCGATGACCAAGCGCTGCTGCTCGACGTCGAGCGCCTGCCCACTCGCGTGCGCGCGCGAAAGATTCCCACCGGCATATGAAACGTCGCCTCGGAGTGTATCTCGGCGCTGATCCGAAGCTGGTCGGGCATCTGCACTACAATCGCGACGGTGCGCGCGAGAGTGCGATGTTCGAATACGACAACGCGTGGCTGTCTGCGCCGGCGACGTTCCCGATCGACCCGGCGCTCCCGCTCGTGCGCGGTCCGCAGTTTCACAAAGCCCTCAACGATGGCTCCGTCTTTCATCCGGCGATCGCCGACACCGAGCCCGACGGCTGGGGCATGACCGTCATTCGGCGTGATCACGCGAAACGCCGCGCGGCCGCGCGCGCCGCGGGGGAAGAGTTGCCGCCGCTGGACGGCGCGCTCGACTACCTGCTGTCAGTAGACGATATGTGTCGCATTGGGGCGCTTCGTTTTCAGGACGAAGCAGGAGAGTTCTGGCGCCCCGCCGCGACGGACGGGCACCGCACGACACCTCCCCTTCTCGAGCTCGGCGCGCTGCTCGCGGCGACGCGCGCGGTCGAACTTCATACGGAGACCGCGGCGGACCTCGCGTACCTACGTGGCCGAGGCACGTCGCTCGGCGGACTCCGGCCGAAGTGCAACATTCTCGACGACGATGGCGCGCTCTCGATCGCGAAGTTCCCAAGCGCGCACGATACGCGCGCGGTCACGATCGGTGAAGTGCTCGCGCTGCACCTCGCCGCCGCGGCCGGAATCAACGCGGCGCATGCGCGCATCGTGCCGAGTGACGATCAGTCCGTCGCACTCATTCGGCGCTTTGATCGCACCGCCGATGGGAGCCGGATCTTTGCCGTCTCCGCCGCAACGCTCATGGGTGTCGAGCGCGGATCGTCGGGCGACCACACCTATGCAGAGATCGTGGACACGATTCGCACATACGGCGCGGCTCCGCAAGACGACATCATCGAGTTGTTCCGCCGCATCGCGTTCTCGATTCTCATCACGAACGTCGATGATCATCTCTGGAACCACAGCTTCCTGCACACCGAGGCGGGCCAGTGGCGCCTATCGCCCGCCTTCGATGTAAATCCATTTCCGGAACGCGCGCGCGAACTAAAGACGTGGATCACGGAGGACACGGGGCCGGCGATGAGCATCGGCGCGCTGCTGTCGGCGGCGCCGTACTTCGGGATCACCGCGTCGCGCGGCGCGAGCATCGTCGGTGAAGTCGAAAAAGCGGTTGCGACCTGGCGCGTCGCCGGCGCGGGGCTCGGTCTGTACGCTGCGGATCTCGATGCGTTCGTTGATGCGTTCGAGCACGAGGAACGCGCCGTCGCGCAACGCCTGTCGAAGTAAAGCTACGCGGGACGTTTTTCCATCGCGACTAACGAAATCGACACACCCGCGACCGTCATGGGCTTACGGCCCGTCTCCTGAAATGCTTGCTGCTTCCAGAAGGCCACGCCTCTCTTGTTGCCTTCCTCCACGTCGAGCCGAATCGTCGCAGCATCGGGGAACGCCATCACGGCCCGATTCACCAGCATGGTCCCGATGCCGCGTCGCTGATGCTCGGGATGCACGTACACGCGTAGGAGAAAAAGGTCGTTCGAGTCGAGCAGTTGTGCGACGACAAAGCCGGCCAGCGCGGTCTCATCCCACGCAAGTACGAAAAATAAGTTCGGATCCGCCAACGCCGACGCGAGGGGCAGCGCGTCGAGCCACAGGCGACGGGCTTCTGGGAGTTGTGCAGCCGTGAAGTAGCAGCCGTACGTATCCTCCCACGTCTCGCTCATCATGCGATGGATCGCGTCGTATGCAGCCACCGTTGCCCGCTCGACTCGTATCACGTTGACTTGCCGCGCTCCGGTCGCATGTTGGAATACACGACCGCGGCGGCCGCGCCGAGCGTTTCAAAGCGTTGCTTGTCACCGTGATCTAGTTGCAAAGAGTATCCTGGCGCGGGAAGTGGTCTAGTGTTTTTCAGCGTGAGTTGAAGGGCAAGTAACTCATCTCGGTCGGCAACTTCAGGGAAGGAAACGAGAAATTGGAATTATGACTGGCTTCGCCAGATTCTTCATTTTCAAGTCGCTTGCCTCGAAGTTTGCAGCAACTCGCTGCGGTTTTCTGTAGGCGACTCCGAATTCGCGGCGGCCGATCAGATCAGCCGGCCGTTGACCGCGCCTTCGCGTCGAGGCCCAAGTTCGTTTCCCCGCACGCCGCAGTGACCCCATCAATGTCGGCGTTAGTGGTTCTCGAAATCATTGAACGGTGTTCCGAGAACAGTAGCGACGTAAATTTCTAAAAGGGCCTGCCGCGTTGGATCATCCTCCTCGACGAAACGAACGGACATCGCGGCGATCCGTGATTTTGCGCCAACGAACGCCGGGCCAAAGACTGGATCGTTTTGAAGTTCCGTGCGCGACCCTTCCCGGCGATACGACGCCTTCCGCGACCCTGTCTCTTCGCGAGCAATGCGGAACGCGAATGTCGCTTGATTGTGAGATGCTGATTGTCGAGAATGGTTTTGCAGACGACGCCTCAGATTGTTCGTACGGCCGACATAGAGATGAGCGTCGAATTCCGAGAGCAGGTAGATTCCGCGGTCAGGCATCTCACGGGGCATCGACGCCGGCGTGCACGGTGGCATGGCCAACATTCGTTCGTACGAATCGTGAAGGCTCTCGACTAGGTCGGCGAACTTTCTGTCCATCATCTCTCCGGTTGACCAGCATCCGAGGCGTGAAGTTGCGTGAAAAGTTCGCGTAACGCACCGATCTCCGGAATCCCGATGCCACCGAAAGCGTTCGATGGTACACTGCGTGAACTGTACACTGGATGGGCCGAGAAGGTCTTGCTCGAGGCCGATGCTGTCGAACAGTTCCACCATCTGTTAGTCGCCTATTTGCAGACGGCGGACCCGCTGTTTCTCGTTCGCACGGTGAAAGGAACGGAACGCGGCGTAACCATCCGCACCGCAAGTGGTGAGAGGTTGCGCGCGACGGACAACGCGCCGTCGTGGTGGATCCACCGAGAGTTGTTCGCCGGTAGGCTCCCCGCGCGAGCGGCGTTCGACGCATTCGTCGATGGCATCCCGTGGCACATGTTCCGAATGCCGAAAGGCGAGAACATTAACATCGCCGGATGGCACGTCGCGCACATCTTCGACGTCAAGAATGGAGACGTAACCTTCGCCGCGTGGGATCGTGCGGAGCTCGTGCGGCGAATGGTCCGGAACGTCCACCCCTGCAACTATTTCTATATTCCCAAGCAGGGCTGGCAACGAAATGGCGGTGATCCGCGCGTCATCGCGTTCTTTTATGAGACGTTGGCGTCGAAGTACCGCGCGATTTGGTCGGAGTTTCTCGAGCATGCGGCTGGATCCCCGCACCATACCCTCGGCGACAGCGGCGAACATCGAATTGCGTGCCATCCTGCGTCGGAGGCCAAGCCGTTAGCAGCGACGATCCACCAGCTGAGAGGCGGGCTCGACGGGTATGCCGCGTGCTACTCATCCTCGCGCCTTTGCTTCAAAGCAAGTGTGATCGAGCCGCTAGCGATGTCAGATCGGTTCGGTGTCATCACTCCGATTGGAACCTTCGTGTTGAGTAAGCAGGAGTTCTATGATGAGTTCCCGAGTGTCGTCGCATCGGTGAGTTACGGAGAGAGCGGCCGAACGCTCCTAGCGGCGCATCGTGGGCGCGTTCGATTCTAGGACTTCCGAGGATTGCCGATGACAGAACGAGTGGCCGAATATGGATGGGGATCGAGCTTTCCAGACTTTCGCTCCGCCGACGTAGCTCGCGTGCGCGAGCGCCTTCAGGCTTTCGTCGTTGACGCATCTCCCGAGCAACTCCGCGCGTGGATGGAATCTATCCCTCCGCTCCAGCGCGAAGTCGACGAAGTCCTCGTCCGCGATTCGCTCGCCGCCACCTACTCAGCGATACTCGAGTACGAAGTCCCCATGGAATCGCGCCGCCCCGACGTGCTGTTGCTCGTCGGCGGAGGCGTCATGGTGCTCGAGCTAAATGGAAAACCCGACTTCTCCCAGGCCGACATCGACCAAGCCGCTGCCTACGCTCGCGACCTTCGCTCGTATCATCGCGAATGCGCCGGCCGCGACGTCGTGCCTGTGCTCGTTCCGACGCGCGCGCGCGGTTACGTCACGTTCCGGGATGGCGTTCACGTCGCAGGGCCGGATCATCTCGACAAACTTGTGCGCGAGTTGACCGTCGAGCGTCCCCGCACGCCCATCGATCGTGAGAAGTTCTTGAACGCGAACGCCTACTGCCCGCTTCCCACGCTCGTCGGAGCAGCGCGCGAGCTCATTCGGTCGGGCGAACTTCGAACAATCAATCGTGCCAGCGCTGCGACGGATCCGGCGGTGGACGAGATATCGCGGATCATCCACCAAGCCGCGCTGACCAAATCGCGCCACTTGATCCTGCTCACCGGCGTTCCCGGCGCCGGCAAAACACTCGTCGGGCTCCGCACGGTTCATGCGCATTATCTCGATGACTTGTCGACGCCTCGTGACGGCGCCAAGCCAACCGCACCCGCGGTGTTTCTCAGTGGAAACGGACCGCTCGTTGAAGTCTTGCAGTATGAACTTCGTGGCGCGGGCGGAGACGGGAAGACGTTCGTGCGCGGGGTGAGAGAGTATGTGAAGCGCTATTCAGCGCGGCCGGAGCGCGTTCCGCCTGAGCACGTTCTCGTGTTCGACGAGGCGCAGCGAGCGTGGGATGCCGCGAAGATGAGCGATTCGCACGGGAAAGATTCGATCCGTTCTGAACCGGAACAATTTGTCGAGTTCGCCGATCGCGTGCCGGAATGGTGCGTGGTTCTCGGACTGATCGGCTCCGGCCAGGAAATTAACGTTGGTGAAGAAGGCGGAGTAGGACAGTGGTTCACCGCCGTCGCTGGCTCCAAGCGCCCGACGGGTTGGACGGTCCATGCGCCGCCGGCAATCGCTGATCAGTTTCGCGCAAGCAACATCGAGATCGAATCGCGCCCTGCGCTCTCTCTCGAAGTTGAACTGCGATACCACGCCGCTGACGATCTCCATCGATTCGTCGCCGGAATCCTCGCGGCTGAGTCGCGCGCTTCGCTAGCGGACGTGGGAGCGAAGCTGGCCGCCCAAGACTATCACCTCCGAATTACGCGTTGACTCGAAACGGCCAAGGCCTATCTGCGAAGCCGCTACTCCGACAATCGTGATGCCCGATTTGGCTTGTTGGCGTCAGCGCGAGACCGGGATCTCGAAGACTTCGGCGTGCCGAACGATTTTCAGAGTACGAAACAGGTGAAGTTCGGGCCGTGGTACGGGGATGCAGAAGATGCTATTGGTGAACGCAGCTGTCGTCTTCTGGAGATCTGCGTGACGGAGTTTGGGGCGCAGGGGCTGGAACTGGATGCGGCGCTGCTCGCGTGGGGGACGGATCTCATCCTCGCGAACGGCGCGTGGTCCAACGCGAATGCCCGAGGATATAAGCACAAAGGGCAGGTGAAGGATGCGCTTCAGCTGCGTCTCAATGCCTATCGTGTGCTGCTCACGCGAGGCCGCGACGGGTGCGTGGTGTTCGTGCCAGAGCTACCGGAGCTTGAGGAGACGTTTGAGTTTCTCACGAGCGTTGGATTCAAGCTCCTGTCGAATGATAAATCGTATCAAGCTATTCCTCGGCAGACGACCGACTAATGCCGCACGTGCTGTCGCTTCCCGCGGCCTACCCCCGGCGGCCACCCCAAACTCC
>PMYN01000143.1 GCA_003171215.1 Gemmatimonadota bacterium
GAGCAGACGCCGCTCGGCGGGCGACTTTCCCTCTGCGAACAGCGAGGAGAGATCGGCGAGGAACGCCTGGTTGCCGAACAGCGTGTGGCCGAGCGCGTCGGCGCGAACGCGCGTGGCGTCGATCGTGTCCATGCCCTTCAGGACGACGAGTGAATCGCCGCCGAGCCCGAGGCGCCAGACGCCGTTGACGGCGCGTGAGGCGCGCAAGGCGTCATCGTCGTTGGAGGCGTAGAGCGTGACGCGGGTCGCGCGCGACTCGAGGCGCGGGAGAATTTCGCGGCCGAACACGCGGCGGTCGAGATCGGGCGCGGCGAAGACCACCTGATCGAAGTGCGGCAGCGAGTCGATCGCGGGCGCGAGCGAGAGTGCCTTGGCAATGGTCTCGGAACCCATGGAATGGCCGAGGAGCTCGATGTGATCGGGCTGGGCGGCGACGAGCGTGCCGCGGAGCAGACGCAGCAGGTGGAATCCCGCGTTGCGGGCGGCCTGCTGGTCGCGGACGTAGCTGGTGACCGAGGCGGCCGACGGCCAGGAGAAGAGAACGACCGTGCCGTCGAAGTTGAGGTCGGCGGCGATCTGCGCGGCGCGAACGGCGGCGTCCTCGAACGACGTATTGAAGCCGTGCACGAACACGAGAATGTTGCGCGATCGCGTGATCGCGAGATCGGCCGCGATGCGCTGCACGAAGCGATTCGAGTCCGCCGGGATGACCGACGCGACGAAGAACTCCTTCGCCGGGTTCGGTCCGGAGGAGAACGCGCTGCTGAACGAACCCTGGCGCGGCAGCTCGCCGGTGCCCCTGGCACTGTACGGCGGCACGTTCACGCCGACGGCGGCGAATTGCAGCGAATCGGCGTCGTCCGGTCCGAAGCGGTCGCCCGCGCGTTCGCTCTGCACCGCGCGCCGCGTGGTCGCGAGGAAGATCGTGATGCGCGTGGCTCCGCTGTCGAGCACGGCGTACGAACGCGGCGTGACCGAGTGGGGCGGCGGCGCGGGCGGTGGTAGTGTGGGCGGCGGCACCGCGGGCGCACCGTGACACGCGGCGGCGCACACGAGCGCGGCGATGTGCGCGCGGAGCTTTTTCATGACCGGTTCGTGGTTGGTTCAGGGTTGGTTCAGGGTTGGTTCATGCCTGCGCGACCGCAGCGAGCTGCGCGCGCAGCGCGTCGAAGGCATGCTCTCGCGGCGCCCAGCCGAACGTCTCTGCCAGGCCCGCGACGACGGCCTCGCGCGCCTCTTCAGCGAGCGCGGGCGACGGCGCGAGGCACGTGCCGGCATCGCGTCGCAACAGCTCCTGTTCGATCGACGTCATCGTCACGCCCGCGATTCCGCACGGGACGAGGAGATCGAAATACGAGAGATCCGTCGTCACGTTGAGCGCGAACCCGTGCCACGTGACCCACTGCCGCGCGTGGACGCCGATCGACGCGATCTTCCTGCCGGATGTCCACACGCCCGTGAGCCCCTGATTGCGCTCGGCACGAATGTCGAACGCGGCGAGCGCGCGAATCAGCGCGGCCTCGAGCTGGCGGAGATACCAGTGCAGGTCCGCCTTGTGGTGCTGCAGGTCGACGATCGGATAGCCGACGAGCTGGCCCGGCCCGTGGAACGTGACGTCGCCGCCGCGGTCCACGTCGAACAGCTCGACGCCGCGGGCGGCGAGCGCTTCCGGCGTGAGGAGCACGTGCGCGGCCTTGGTCGAGCGGCCCGTCGTCACGACCGCGGGATGTTCGACGAGCAGCAACAGGTCGTCCGCGAGCGTGCCATCGATGCGCGCCCGAGCCGCGGCGCGCTGGACTTCGAGGGCTTCGGCGTACGAGAGCGTGCCGAGCGACGTGACGAGGAGCGGGCGGGTGGTCTTCACAAGTACACGCAATCTAGCCTGTTCGTGCGCAGGGCAACGAGCGACGGGTGAGGGGCTTCCGGGCCGTCGCCGGTTGAACTCCCGTCGCCCATCGCGGGACCGTCTGGCTGGCCCCGAGCCATCACCCTACGTTTACGCGGCCTTCGGATCGTTTGAGCGCCGCCACCATCAACCGCACCATCCCATGCGCCGATTCTTCCTCGCCTCGTTCATAGTGCCGGCCGTGCTGACCGCGCAGACTCCAGCGCCGCAGCCGCCGGCCCATCCGGACTACGCCAAGGCCGACCTGATCCGCACCTCGGGCGCCTTCGTGCTCAACGCGACGGTCAATCCGGTGTGGCTGCAGGACAGCACGCGCTTCTACTACCGGTCGGCATCACCGAAGGGCGAGACGGTCGTCTATCTCGTCGACCCGGTCAAGCGCACCAAGGCGCCGCTGTTCGACAACGTGCATCTGGCCCAGGTCATGTCGCTTGCCGGCGACACGATCTTCGATCCCACGAAGGTTCCGAACTTCCGGCTCAGCGACGACGAGCGCGCGCTCAAGTTCAACGTGGGCAAGCGCCAGTTCGAGTGCACGATCGCGACGTACGCGTGCACGGTGACGGACACGGCGAAAGTCGTGAAGCCCGACACGCCCGCCTGGGCGGTTCTTTCGCCCGACAAGAAGTGGGAGGCGTTCAGCCACAACTACAACATCTACGTGCGTCACGCGGGCATTCATGACTTCAAGCCGGCGGCCGACACGGCGAAGGGCGCCAAGCGCCCCGTCCGCGTCGATTCGCTCACGCTGCCGGACAGCTCGATCCAGCTCACCACCGACGGCATCGACCAGTACGCGTATGGCACCGAGACGCCGAGCACGCTTCCACCCGACCGCCCGACCCGCCGCCGCCCGCAGCTCATCTGGTCGCCCGACTCCAGGAAGATCGCGGTGATTCGCGCCGATGAGCGCGGCGTGAGGCGCTATGCGCTGTACTCGTCCACCAAGCCGCAGCCGCGGCTCGTGACGTATCCGTACGCCGCGCCGGGCGACTCGATCCTCATTCGATACGACTCGTACGTGCTCGACGTCGCGGCGCGCAGCAGCGTGAAGATGCAGGACGAGAAGCCGCCGACGATCGTGCACGGCATGAGCGGGCTCGCCGCCCTCAAATGGTCGAAGAAGTCCGACAAGCTCTACCTGCTCGATGCGACGCGCGGCGCGAAGCGCGTCACGATGCTCGCAGCGGAACTCGCCACCGGGAAGACGACGCCGATCACCAAGGATTCCGCGGCGACGTTCGTCGAACTCGTGCATGGCGGGACATCGGGCAACTGGGAGATTGCGTCGAACGGCGACGACATCTTCTTCCCGTCGCAGAAGGACGGCTGGCTGCACATCTATCGCTACGACGCCGCGGGCAAGCTCAAGAACCAGCTCGAATCGGGCGCGTACACCGTGGAGCGCATCGCCCACGTCGCCGATTCGGCGAAGAAGGTCTACCTCACCGCCTGGGGCAAGGAACCCGGCGTTCCGTATTACGCACACTTGTACAGCATCGGATTCGACGGCGTGGGGATGAAGCTGCTCACGCCGGAGGACGGCAACCATCGCATCACGTTCGTCCCGACCGGCGGCTACTTCCTCGATACGTATTCACGCGTCGACGCGCCGCCGGTCACGATGCTGCGCTCGGCCGTCGACGGCAGCGTGCTGATGAACGTCGAGAAGGCCGACGTGGAGCTGCTCAAGAACATCGGCTGGACGCCCGCCGAGGTGTTCACGGTGAAGGCGCGCGACAACGTGACCACACTGTACGGCCTGATGTACAAGCCGTCGAACTTCGACCCGAAGAAGAGGTACCCGATCATCACGCACATCTATCCCGGACCGCAGGTCGGCAGCGTGGCCGACTGGGGATTCAGCACGGGCGGATCGGGGCAGGCGCGATCGCTGGCCGAGCTGGGGTTCATAGTAATCCAGCTCGATCACATGGGCACGCCGAAACGGTCCAAGGCGTTCCACGACTTCTACTACGGCAACATGGGCGACAACGGGATCCCGGATCACATCGCGGCCATTCGTCAGCTGGCTGCCAGGTACGACTACATCGACATCGACAAGGTGGGGATCTACGGATTCTCGGGCGGCGGCTTCGCGTCGACCGACGCGATTTTGCGCTATCCGGATTTCTTCAAGGTCGCGGTGAGTGGGTCGGGGAACCACGACAACCGCACGTACGGATTCTTCTGGGGCGAGAAGTATCAGGGGCTCTACAAGGCCGACAGCGCGAAGGCCACGGACAACTTCGAGGCGGCGGCGAACTACACACTCGCGAAAAACCTGAAGGGGAAGCTGCTGCTCACGCACGGCGACATGGACAACAACGTGCACACGTCCAACACGCTGCGCGTGGTGGACGCGCTGATCAAGGCGAACAAGGACTTCGACATGATCATCTTTCCGGACACGCCGCACATGCTCCCGGCGTACGGGGTCCGGAAGGTGTGGGACTACTTCGTGCGCAACCTGGCGGGCGGGGAGCCGCCGGTGGGCTACGAGATGATCGCGACTCCCACGCCGGCGGGCGCGCCCGGGCCTGACGACCCGGACGATCCGGATCCGTGGCCGTAGGAGCCCTGCAGGGGAGATGCGGATTTGCGCTGATTGGATCGGATACTACAACTGACACTGCCACCGCCTTGACACGGATCTCGAGGATTGACCGCCTGATACGGCAACAACAAAAACTTTGGGGGAACTGCTAACGACGGCGCGCGCCGCAGTGGCAGTTCCCCCAAAAAGCTTTTGCAGTTGAGGTATCAGGCTGTTGATCCGCGAAATCCGTGATAAAGCGGTGGCAGTTTCAGTTGCCGTATCCGATCCAATCCGCGTGATCTGTCGTAACGAAGGCCTCGCTCAGATGTGTATTGCCCGGCCGAGTGAGTCGAGAACGGCTTCCGCGATCGATTCCGACAGCGTCGGGTGCGCTTGGATCGCCAGCTCGATCTCCTCGACGGATTCCACGCCGACGACCCATAGGCCGTCGGATACCGCGGACCATCTGCAGCCGGGTGTCCTATTCCGCGCCGCCAAGACCGTCGCGTCGTGCTTGGAGTATCTCGATCGCTCGTCCCCGTTCGTACCGTCGCCCTTCGCTATCCGGACCGGTGACCGGGATTCAACTGCATCTCGGTAAGGCGCGCGTAGAGCCCGGGGCGCGCGAGCAGTTCCTCGTGCGTGCCGGAGTCCACGATGCGGCCTCCTTCGAGGACGAAGATCACGTCGGCGCGCCGTGCCGTCGCGAGCCGGTGCGCGATGATGACGCAGGTCCGGCCGGCCATCACCGTCTCCAGCGCAGCGAACACCAGCTGCTCCGATTCCGCGTCGAGCGCGGACGAGGGCTCGTCGAGCAGGAGGATGGGTGAATCACGAAGGATCGCGCGCGCGATCGAGATGCGCTGCCGTTCGCCGACGCTGAGCGTGTTGCCGCGCTCGCCGATGATGGTGTCGTAGCCCTGCGGGAGGCGCGTGATGAAGTCGTGCGCCTGCGCGAGGGTCGCGGCGTGCTCGACCTCATCGCGCCGGGCGCCCGTTCGCGCGTACGCGATGTTCTCCGAGACGCTCGTGTGGAAGAGCACCGGCTCCTGCAGCACGAAGCTCACCTGTTCGCGCAGGGAGTGCAGCGTGTACCGCCGGATGTCGACGTCGTCCACGCGGATCACGCCGGCCGAGACGTCGTACAAACGCGGAATGAGCGCGATGAGCGTGGACTTGCCGCTTCCCGTCGGCCCCACGAGCGCCGCGATCCGCCCCGGCGCGACCCGGAACGAGATGTCGCGCAGCACGGGCTGCTCCGGCACGTAGCTGAAGCGCACGTGGGAAAATTCGAGCCGGCCGGTAAAACGCGGCGCCGGCTGGGCGTCGGGGTAGCTTCGCACCGAGCTCTTCGTGTCGAGCAGCTCCTCGATGCGCTCGATGGCGACGGACGATTTCGAGAGGGTGTCGGACATCTTCGAAAGATCCCGCATCGGCTTGTACATCTTTCCGATGTAAAAGATGAACACGAGGAGAGATCCGGCGGTGATGCGCCCGGAAAGCACCAGCCGCACGCCCATGAGAAGCACGAGGCCCGTGCCGCCCGCGACGATGACGTCCACCACCGGTGAGAGGCGCGCCTTGATGCTTCGCGCGTGCATCGCGAGACGGACGAACAGTCCGCTGGCGTCGTCGAGACGGCGCTCCTCGAACTCCTCCCCCGTGAATGCCTTGATCGTGCGCATCGCCGAGAGGGCTTCCAGCGCGACCGACGCGATCTCGGCTTCCTGCCTCCGCGCCGCGCGCGTGGAGGCCTTGATGCGTCGCGTGAGCCTGTAGACGACGATGAACAGCGGTGGGACGATCGCCAGGCTGACGAGCGTGAAACGCCAGTCCATGGAGAACATCACGGCGAGCATGCCCGCGAGCACGAGCACGTCGAACGCACCCCCGAGCAGCGCGGAGGAGACGAAGTCGAACGCGGTATCGACGTCGCCGGTCAGTCGCGCAACCAGGTCGCCCGTCTTGCGCTGTTCGTAGAAGGAGAGCGAAAGTCGGTGCAGGTGGTGGTACACTTTACGACGCAGCGCGCGGCCGATCCCGAGCCCGGCCGACGTCGAGAGATACGACTCGGTGTACGACGCGACCGCGCCGATGAGCGCGATGGCGACTACGGCGAGCGCGGCGGCGTCGAGGAGCGTAATCCTGTCGCCGGTGATGAGCGGCCACCGCGCGAGCCACGTCGGCAACGGCTTGTCGGCGAGGACGTGGTCGAAGATGACCTTCAGCGGCCACGGTTCGAGCAGCTCGGCCCCCGCCTCGACGAGCATGGCGACGAACGCCACGCCCAGCGCCGGCCAATGCGGGCGGGTCAGCCGGATCCAGTTCAGCTCTCGTGCCGTCGGATTGCCGTTTGGCTGGCGTGCGACAGGTTCAACTCAGATGTGAATGGCCCGTCCCAGCGAGTCGAGCACGGCTTCCGCGATCGACTCCGACAACGTCGGGTGCGCGTGGATCGCCAGCTCGATTTCCTCGACGGTGAACTCGTTCTCGCGCGCCACGGCCAGCTCGTGAATGAGCTCCGTGGCGTGCGCGCCCACGATGTGCGCGCCGAGGATCTCTCCGTACTTCGCGTCGCGAATGATCTTCACGAAGCCCTCGGTCTCGCCCGACGTGCGCGCGCGGCCGTTGGCGCTGTACGGGAACTTGCCCACCTTGTAGTCGATCTTCTTTTCCTTCACCTGCGCTTCGGTCATTCCGATCGAGGCGACCTCGGGGTGGCAGTACGTCGCGTTCGGAATATTGCCGTAGCTCAGTGGGTGGAAGGACTTTCCCGCGATGACTTCGGCGACGATCATGCCCTCGCGCTCGCCCTTGTGCGCGAGCATCGGCGGGCCGGCCACGTCGCCGATCGCGTAGAGCCCCTTCGCGCTCGTTTCCATCCGCTCGTTGATCTTGATGAAGCCGCGGTCGGTGAGCTGAACGCCGGCTTCCTTGAGCCCGATGTTCTCGACGTTCGTGGCACGGCCCGTGGCGACGAGCACGCGATCGGCCACGATCTCCTGCTTGGCGCCCTGCACTTCGACGGTCAGCGTCACCGAATCCTTGCCGATCTTCGCGGCGGTGAGCTTCGCGCCGGCCATGACGTCCATGCCGCGCTTCTTGAAGCTGCGCTGGACCTCCGCGGACGAATCCTCGTCCTCCAGCGGCAGGATGCGCGGCATCGCTTCGATCAGCGAGACCTTCGAGCCGAACGCGTGGAAGACGTCGGCGAACTCGCAGCCCACCGCGCCCGCGCCCACGATCGCGATGCTCTTCGGCGCCTTCTCGAGGACGAGCGCCTCATCCGACGAGATGACGGTCGTCTTGTTCAGTTCGAGTCCGGCCTGCGGCAGCCCGCGCACGCGCGATCCCGTCGCTATCACGACGGCCTTCGTCGCACTGTGCGTTTCGCTCTTTCCGTCGGCCATCGTGACCTTCACCGATTTGTTCGGCGCCAGCGTGCCCGTGCCCTTGATCCAGGTGACCTTGTTCTTCTTGAAGAGGAACTCGACGCCCTTGGAGTTCCTGATGCTCACGTCGCGCGAGCGCTTCATCGCCACGCCGAAGTCGAGCTTCACCTCGCCCACGCCCACGCCGAACTCGGCGGCGTGCGAAACGCGCGTCGCGAGGTTCGCGGCCTCGAGCAGCGCCTTGGCGGGAATGCAGCCCCAGAGCACGCAGGTGCCGCCGAGCCCTTCGCGCTCGATGACGGCGGCATTGAGTCCGAGCTGGGCGCAGCGGATGGCGCCCACGTATCCGGCCGGACCGCCGCCGAGGAAGATCACGTCAAAGGTTGCCATGTGTTTCTCTTTCGATTCTCAGTAAACCTTAGTAGACCAGCATCAGTGGATTTTCGATCATGCGGCGCAGCGTCTGCAGGAAGCGCGCGCCCACGGCGCCGTCGACGGCGCGGTGATCGCAGCTCATCGTGACGCGGAGGCGCTTGCGGACCTGCGTGGATCCGTCCTCGGCGACGACGGGCTTGTCTTCGATCGCACCGATCGCGAGGATGCCGCACTCGGGCGGATTGATGATCGCGGTGAACTGCTCGATCTGCATCATGCCGAGGTTCGAGACGGAGAACGTCGAGCCCGTATACTCCGCGGGCGTGAGTTTCCGCTCGCGCGCCTTCTTCGCGAGCACCTTCGATTCGACCGCGATCTCGCTCATGCGCTTCTTGTCGGCGTCGAAGATCACCGGCACGATGAGGCCGTCGTCGGTCGCGACCGCCATGCCGAGGTGCACGCGATGGTGGCGGCGGATGTGATCGCCCAGCCAGTGCGCGTTCACTTCCGGGTGTTGCGCGAGCGCCGTCGCCGTCGCCTTCAGGATGATGTCGTTGAAGGAAACCTTGTAGTCGTCGCCCATCGCCGCCATCGCCGCGCGCATTTCGCTCGCGCGCTCGAGGTCGAACTCGGCCGTGAGATAGAACGTGGGGATCGGACCGATCGACTCGGCGAGTCTCCTCGCGATTGTCTTGCGAATGAGGGTGAGGGGGACGTCCTCGAAGTCGCCAACAGCGCCGGAAGCCCCCAAGCCAGAAGCCCCCAAGCCGGAAGCCGGAAGCCGGAAGCCGGAAGCAGAACCGGTCGCCAGCGCCGCTTCGATATCCCGCTTGATGACTCGGCCGCCCGGGCCGCTACCGGAGATCGCGGCGAGGTCTAGACCGCTTTCGGATGCGAGTTTCTTGGCGAGCGGACTCGACAGCGCCCGGCCGGAAGCCGGAAGCGCGGAAGCCGGAACAGCGACCGAAGACGGAGAGACGGAAGAAGGAGGGGCTAAAGCCGGAGGGGCGGAAGCCGGAGAGGTTGCCGGTGCGGGTGCGGGCGACGCAACAGGCGCGGCCGCGTCCGGCTTCCGGCTTCCGGCTTCCGGCGCTGCGGAGGCTTCCGGCTTCCGGCTTCCGGCTATCAGCGCCGCAATATCCTCGTCCTTCGCTCCGATCACCCCCACGAGCGTGCCCACGGGCACGGCCTCGCCGTCGTTGACGAGCCGCTTGCGCAGCACGCCTGCGCCGCGAGCCGCGAGCTCCATCACGGCCTTGTCGGTCTCGACCTCGGCGAGCACGTCGCCGTTCTTCACGGCGTCGCCCTCGTTCTTGAGCCACTTCACGAGGCGCCCCTCCTCCATCGTGGGCGAGAGCGCCTCCATGAACACTTTCGTCGCCATCGTCAGGCCTCGATGTACATGACTTTCTTGACCGCCGCGATGGTCTTCGGCAGGTCGGGCTTCGCCGCGCGTTCGAGCGCCTTGGCGTATGGCATCGGCGTGTCGGCCTGGTGAACTCGAATCACCGGCGCGTCGAGATGGTCGAAGCAATCGCGCTGGATGTAATCCACGATCTGCGCGCCGATGCCGCAGATTTCCCAGCCTTCTTCGAGCACCACCGCGCGATTGGTCTTCTTCACGCTGGTCGTGATCGCGTCGACGTCCATGGGACGTATAGTACGCAGGTCCACCACGTCGATCTTGATGCCTTCCTTCGCGAGCTGGTCGGCCGCCTGCATCGCGACGAGGACCATCTTGCCGCTCGTGATGATCGAGCAGTGNNGCGACGACCTTCAGGCCGGGAATGTGCGCGAGCCACGACTCCCACGACTGCGAGTGCTGCGCCGAAAGCTGCAGCGCCGCGCCGTTCGGACCTCGGAAGACGATCGGCATGTTGAACTGGCCGCCGGACATGTAGAGCATCTTGGCGGCGGCATTCACGACCTGGTCGAGCGCGAGGAGCGCGAAATTCCACGTCATGAACTCGACGATCGGGCGGAGGCCGACCATTGCCGCGCCGACGCCGACGCCGGCGAAGCCGAGCTCCGTGATCGGCGTGTCGACGACGCGCATCTCGCCGAATTCCTCGAGCAGGCCCTTCGAGACCTTGTACGCGCCGTTGTAGACGCCGACTTCCTCGCCCATCAGGAAGACGCGGTCGTCCTTATGCATCTCCTCGCGGAGGGCCTGATTCAGTGCGTCTCTGTAGGTAATAAGGGGCATTTATTGAAAAGCGAGTTGAAGCGTTCTTGGTGCGTTGGTTAACAGAAGTTCTTTGTCCTGGTGCAGAAGCTCGTCGACCGGTTCCAAAGTCCGGACAAAGAACCGCTGTTAACCAACCAACAAAAAACGTGTTAACTCGTCGTTTGCAGTTCTCAGCCCGACGTGGTTTCGACCAGCACATCTTCGTACAGCGCCTCGAGCGGCGGCTCCGGACTCGCATCCGCAAAATCCCACGCATCCTGGACCACGGCACCAATTTCCTTTTCCATCGCCGCGATATCGGCGTCCGTGATGTCCCCGGCCGCCTTCATCTTCGCCTCGAGCAGATTGATCGGATCGCGCTTCAGGTATTCCTCGAGTTCCGCCTTCGTGCGATACGTCCCGCTCACCGCATCGGACATCGAGTGTCCCATGAAGCGGTACGTGCGAATCTCGAGCAGGGTCGGCTGGTAGTCGTCGCGGGCCCGCTCGAGCGCCATGGCCATCGCGTCGCGCACGGCGAGCACGTCCTGGCCGTCGACTTCGGCGCTCGTGATCGAGTACGTCTCGCCGCGCTTGTACATGTCCTTGATCGACGAGGCGCGCTCGACGGCCGTGCCCATGCCGTACTTGTTGTTCTCGATGACGTAGATCACGGGGAGCTTCCACAGCCCCGCCATGTTCAGCGCTTCGTGAAACGCCCCGTTGTTCACCGCGGCCTCGCCCATGAAGCACACGATCGCCTGGTTGCCGCCGCGATACTTGATGGCGAACGCCACGCCGGTCGCGATGGGAACGTGAGCGCCGACGATGCCGTGCCCGCCGAGGAAGTTCACGTTGCGGTCGAACAGATGCATCGAGCCGCCCTTGCCCTTCGAACAGCCGTCCACGCGTCCGAACAGCTCCGCCATCACGCTGCGGGGCGTGACGCCGCGCGCGATCGCCTGGCCGTGATCGCGATAGGTGGTGATGACGTAGTCGTCGTCGCGCAGCATGGAGATCACGCCGGTGCCGACGGCCTCCTGTCCGATGTAGAGATGGCAGAATCCGCCGATCTTTCCCAGCGCGTACGCTTCGGCGACCTTCTCCTCGAAACGCCGCTGGAGGAGCATCGAGTGGAGCAGCTCCGCATGCAGTTCCTTCGCCGCGTGCGGGTCGGCGCGCTTCTTGGCAGCCATCAGACGCCCGCCGCCTGGACCTGCTCCCACGCGTGGTAACTCGAGCGCACGAGCGGCGCGCTCTCCACGTGCTTGAATCCCATCTGCATGCCCTCGCGATAGAACATCCTGAAGTCGTCCGGCGTCACGTACCGGTCGAGTTCGATATGGTCGTTCGACGGACGGAGATACTGGCCGAGCGTGAGGATGTCGACGTCGACTTCGCGCAGTTCGCGCATCGTCTTGAGGACTTCCTCGTTGGTCTCGCCCATGCCGAGGATCATGCCGGTCTTGGTCGGGATGTCGGGGGCGATGGACTTGGAGAGGCGGAAGATCTCCATTACGCGCTCGTACCGGCCGCCGGGGCGCGCCTTCTTGTAGAGGCGCGGCACAGTCTCGGTGTTGTGGTTGTAGATCTCCGGTCGCGCCTCGAGCACGGTGCGGATGGAGTCGACGTTGCCTTGGAAATCGGGGACGAGAACCTCGACGGAACATCCCGGCACGCGTTCGTGCACAAGGCGAATGGTCTCGGCAAAAGCCCAGGCGCCGAAGTCCGGGAGGTCGTCGCGGTCGACCGAGGTGAGGACCAGGTGGCGGAGCGACATCTGCGCCGTAGCGTCGGCCACGCGCGCCGGCTCGGCCATGTCATACTTCGGCGGCCGGCCATGCGCGACGGCGCAGTAGGCGCAGTTCCTCGTGCAGACGTCGCCGAGGATCATGAAGGTGGCCGTGCCGTGCTCCCAGCACTCGCCGACGTTGGGGCAGTGCGCTTCCTCGCAGACCGTGTGCAGGTCGAGTTCGCGCATGAGGTTCTTCAGGTGAACGTAATTGCGCCCGCCGGGGGCCTTCACCTTGAGCCAGCTGGGCTTCCGCTCCGGCAGCGGTTCGCTGCGGTGCCTGCCCATGATGTGATA
>PMYN01000157.1:0-3022 GCA_003171215.1 Gemmatimonadota bacterium
TCGTCGCGGCCGAGGGGACGGGCTCGGCGGTACAGGGGCTCTACGTTCCGGTCGCCGACAGCCATACGGGACGTGCGATGATGGAAGGGCGGACGCTCATCATGAACAACGTCATGGCCGACGGCGTGACGTACGAGCGGACGCGCGCGCTTGGGCCGGTCGAGAAGATCGTCGCGGCGCCGCTGCTCACACCCGACGGCCCGATCGGCGTGCTGAGCGTGGCAAACCGCGCCGCGGATTTCACCGACGACGACGCCCGCGTGCTCGAGCGCCTCGCGGCGCAGGTCGCGCTCGCCGTGGTGAATGCCCGACTGTACGAGGAGGCGAGCGACGCGACCCGCGAGCTGAGCGCCGCGTTCGACGCGATCGCCGGCGGCATGGCCGTGCTCGACAGCGAGGGGTTCATCACGCGGCACAATGCGCGCCTGGCCGGGTTCTCGGGACTCGAAGATGGCGCGCCGCTCATCGGGCGCGCGCTCTATGCCGTGCTGCTCCGCGAATCGCGTGAGTTCGACGAGCACGATCCGCTCGGCGCCGCGATCATCCGCCGCGAGGTGGGCCGCGGCACCATCCGTCAGCCGTGGACGGGAAAGGTGTTCGACATCGTCGCCTCGCCGCATCCGGCGGGCGGCGCGGTGGTGACGGTCGACGACGTGACGGGATTCCACGCGCTCGTCGAACGCTACCGCCTCGTGGTCGAGTCCACGACGGACGCGATTCTGATCACCGCGCGCGACGGGTCGATCGAATACGCGAACGATGCGGCGGCCGCGATGCTCGCGTCTCCGGGTGCGCTGGCCGGCGTGCCGCTCGCGTCGTTCGTGCCTCCTTCGATGATGAAGGAATTCGAGGGTCATGTCTCACGGGCCCTCCTCGGCGAAGCCATGCGCTTCAACGGCTCCGTGATGCGGGGAGACGGCGAGGAGCGGCGCGTGTCCATGAGCCTTGCGCCGATTCGAGGCGGGGGACCCGTGACGGGACTGGTCGCGTCGCTCCGCGACGTGAGCGACGAGACCCGCGCGCGCGACGAGGCCGCGGCCGCCAACGCGCGCTACCGGAATCTCGTCGAGGTCGCCTCGGACGCGATCTACACGCTCGACGGCAAGGGCGTTTTCACCGCCGCGAACCTGGCGACGGAGACGCTGCTCGGGATTGCGCGCGGCGCCCTGCTGGGGCGGAGCATCGTGCCGTTCATCGAGCCCGCGGAGACGGCCGGGCTCCGCGCGTTCTTCACCGCGGCACTCGTCGGCGAGTCGCAGCGCTACGAATGCCACGTGGTGCGGCCCGACGGCACGCGCCGACTGGTGTCCGTCTCGAACACGCCGATCAAGCGCGGTGCGCGCGTCATCGGCGTGCTCGGCGTGGCGCGCGACGTCACGGACGACCGGGCGCGCGCCGCCGCGCTCGAGCACGCGGAGGCGCGCTACACGCGGCTCGTCGAGTCCGCCGAAGACGCGATCTGCACCGCGGACGAAGAGGGGAACTTCACCTCGGTCAATCGCGCGCTCGAACACGTGATGGGCCGCAACCGCGAGGCGCTGCTCGGCACGCACTTCACGGAGCTGGTCCACGCCGACGAGCGCGGCGAACTCTGGCTGATGTTCGTCGCCTCGCTCAAGGGACAGCGCCAGCGCCGCGAGATGCACTTCACGCGGGCGGACGGCGTCGAGCGCGTGGCGACGGTCATCACCGCGCCCATCTACGAACACGGTCAGGTGGGCGCGGTGTTGGCCATCATCCGCGATGTGACCGAGGAGCGCATGCTGCTCGAGCAGGTCGTGCGTCGCGAGAAGCTCGCCGCGCTCGGCGAGCTCGTCGGAGGCGTCGCGCACGAGGTGAACTCGCCGCTCACCGGGATTCTCGCGTTCGGCCAGATCCTCCAGATGGAATCCACGGCCAACGAGGAATCACGGCGGGCCGCGGACACCATCGTGAGCGAAGCCAAGCGGGCCGCCCGCATCGTCGGTAAGCTGCTGACCTTCGCCCGGCAGAATCCGCCGGAGAAGATGCGCACCGAGCTGAACCAGGTGCTGCAGGATACCATTGAGCTGCGGCGCTATCCGCTGAAGATGCAGCAGATTGCGCTCGTGGTAGAATTCGCCGAGGACCTTCCCGCCACGTGGGCGGATCCGTTCCAGCTCCAGCAAGTCTTCATCAACCTCCTGTCAAATGCCGAGCAGGCGCTGGCCTCCAGTTCGGGGGAGCGTCGCATCACGGTTCGCACCGAGCTGCGCGACGGGTCGCTGGTGACGACCATCACCGATACCGGCCCAGGCATTGCGCCTGAGCATCTGCCACACATTTTCAATCCGTTCTACACGACGAAGCCCCGGGGCGTCGGCACCGGGCTCGGGCTCTCGATCAGCTTCGGCATCGTGCGCGAGCACGGTGGCACGCTGCAGCTGGCATCGGAAGCCGGAAAGGGTGCCGCGTTCGAGGTGACGTTGCCGGTCGTGACGCCCCCCTCTCAAAGCGACAAGTAGCAGATGGCGAGCATTCTCATCATTGACGACGAAGTCGCGATCGCCTCGGCGTTCGCCATGTTCTTCCGCCACGACGGCGCGCACGTCGTCACCGAGGCGCACTCCGGGGCGGAAGGGATCGAGGCGTACCGGCGCGTGCGGCCCGACCTGGTGCTGCTCGACGTGCGCCTGCCCGACATGACGGGCTTCGACGTGCTCTCGAAGATTCGCGACGACAACCCGGTCGTCATCATGGTCACGGCGTACGGCGACGTGCCGATGGCGGTGGACGCGCTGCACCGCGGCGCCGAGAATTTTCTCACGAAACCGGTGGACTTGAGCCACCTGGCCGCGGCCGCCGAGCGCGCGCTCGAGAAGGCGTCGCTCCGCCGCATGAACCGGTATCTCTCGGATCGGCGCGGCAGCGGGGCGGACCTGCTCCTTGGGTCGTCCGCGGCAATGCGCGAGCTGTCCGCACAGATCTCGCTGCTCGCCGCGAGCGACCGCACCACGGCGCTCATCGTCGGCGAGAGCGGATCGGGAAAGGGCCGCGTGGCGGA
>PMYN01000157.1:3059-23523 GCA_003171215.1 Gemmatimonadota bacterium
GGGCGGGCCCACCAGGCGCGGCCTCTTCGAGATCGCCGACGGCGGCACGCTCTTCCTCGACGAGATCGGCGACCTCGGCTCGCACCTGCAGCCCAAGCTGTTGCGCGTGCTCGAGGGCAAGGGATTCCGCCGCCACGGCGGCACGACCGAGATCACGCCGAACGTCCGCGTGGTCGCGGCCACGAGCAAGGACCTGGTGAATGAGGTCACGACGGGGCGGTTCCGCGAGGACCTGTACTACCGGCTGTCGGTCATGCCGATCAACCTGCCGCCGCTTCGGGCGCGTTCGCGCGAGGATCTCGTCGACCTCGCCGCCCACCTGCTTGACGAACTCTCGCCCTCGGTGCCCGGCGCGCCGACGATGCTCGGTGACGACGCGCTCGACGCGATCCTGCGCTACGCATGGCCGGGAAACATCCGCGAGTTGCGCAACGTGCTCGAGCGCGCGATGCTGATGGCGCGCGGCCAGCCGAAGATCGAGCTGGCCCACCTCCCGCGCGAGGTGCAGGGCGCCAGCGGCGCGGATGTCGCGCACCACGTTCCGCGCTCGCTCGCCGAGGTGGAGAAGGCGCACATCGATCGCACGCTGAAGGCCAACGCCCACAACAGGACGCACGCGGCGAAGGAACTCGGCATCTCGCGTGCGACGCTCATCAAGAAGATCAAGGAGTACAACCTGCTCGACAAACCACGCTCATGATGCTCCACAGCGGAGGCGCCAGTGACTGAAACGGACGCGATGCGGTGCAGGTCCTGCGGCGGCATCGAGCGGGCGTCGGAGGGCTATCCCTGCCGCGCCTGCGGCACGTTCATCTGCGTGCTGTGCAACTTGCGCGGCGTGGTGTTCTGCAAGGAGTGCACGGCACAGGGACTCGCGACGGTTCCGCCTCCCGCGTGAATCCGAACGCGCAGCTCGACAGCTATGGTTTCGGCATCGCGGTCGGACATGCGACCGATGCCGCCGGAGGAACGGGCCTCACGGTGGTGCGCGGCGTCGATGCGCCGTTGAGGGCGTCGGCACACGTGCTCGGACGCGCGACCGGTTCACGCGAGCTCGCGCTGCTGGATCCGTCGGCGCACGTCGATCGCATCGACGCCATCATGCTGACGGGCGGCTCCGCGTACGGACTCGATGCGGCCGCGGGCGTGATGCGCTGGATGGAAGAGCGCGGGCGCGGCTACGCGGTGCCGGGCGGCGTCGTGCCCATCGTGGCCGCCGCGGTGCTCTTCGACCTCGCTCCGCTTGGCCGCTTCGACGCGCGGCCGACGCCGGAAATGGCGTACCGCGCCTGCGACGACGCGAAGACCGACCGGATCGAGGAGGGAAGCGTGGGCGCCGGGACGGGGTGCACGGTCGGGAAGGCCGCGGGCGCCGCGCGGGCGATGAAGGGTGGCGTCGGCGTCGGCGTCGCCGGAATCGGGGGACCGAACGGGGTCATGGCGGCGGCGTTGGTTGCCGTGAACGCGTTCGGCCACGTGCGCGATATGGACGGCACGATCATCGCCGGCCCGCGCAACGCGCACGGCGTGCCGTCGGACACCGAGCGCGCGATCACCACCGGCGTGACGAGTGGAGGATTCGAAGCGGGCGCGAACACGACGCTCGCCGTCGTGTCGCTCAACATCGCGCTGAGCAAGCTCGAGTTGCAGCAGGTCGCGCGCGCGGCGGGCGCCGCATGCTACCGGCGCATCGGACCCGCGGGAACGAGTTTCGACGGCGACGTGATCTTCGCCGTGTCGCCCATGGAAGGCCGCACGGGACGGCTCCTGCAGGCGGAGGTGGCGGCCGTGTCGGCACTCGAAGAGGCGATCGTGCGGGCGGTGCGGCAGGCGCGGGGGCGGGAAGGCATTCCGGGGCTGGCAGACTCGTAGACAGAGGTGAGTTGCGAGCGAGATTGGAGTGGCGAGATGGATGCGGGATGCGGAATTTCGACCCGATGCAGGGTGCGGAAGAGGAATGCGGGAACTGGGACCGAGTGGGGAGAAATGAGAAGGGCGCGACATCGAGTGAGTCGCGCCCTTCGTTGTTCCCGGTACCGTTATCCAACTCAAATCTCGTTTCTTATCCAGAATCTCGCATTCCTCTTCCGCACCCTGCATCGGGTCGAAATTCCGCATCCCGCATCCATCTCGCCACTCCCGCCTGGACTCCCCTCTCACATCTACAGTGACCCGCCCTAGCTGACGAGCCCGCTGAGCGGCGCAACCGGCGCTCCCACCCTCACATGCAGGAAAATCTCCGCCCGCAAGTCGCCGTCGAGCTCCACGCGCATCGTGTGCGCGCCGGCATGCTGCAGCGGCAGGTCGATCGCCGCGATCACCGGAATGTCGAGTTCGTACGATCCCGGCGGCGGCGTGCCCACCGCGATCTCGCCCGACGACGACCAGATCTCCTCGCCGCCCGGCCCCACCCAGCCGAAGGCGAGCGTGTGCATCCCTTCGTCGCCCTCCTCCGCCTTGAGCCGGACCACCAGGGTGGCACGAGGATGCACGGCGGGAAGGGCGCTGATCTGGAGCGCGTCGAACACGCCCAGGATGTTGAGCTTCCCTTCCTGGGAGATGTTGGCGGCGTCGGCGAAGAGCGCGAAGGAAACATGCATCCTCAATAATACAGACGGCGGACGGCGGACGGCAGACGGCGGCGAACGGCAGACGGCAGACCGCAGCGAACGGCTTTCTGTCGTCTGCGGTCCGTCGTCTGTAGTTACTTTTAGCGGATGCCTGCCGCCGCGCGCCGCAACGTCCTCATCACCGAAGGCCTGCTGGTGGTCATGTCCATCATCTGGGGCATGAACTTCGCCGTGATGAAGTACGGCACGGATGTCCTCGAGCCGCTCGCGTACAACGGCGTGCGGCTGGCCATCGGGTCGGTCGTGATGATGGCGATCCTCTACTTGCGCCGGATGCCGCTGCTTCCATGGCGCGACATCCGCGCGCTCATGCTGCTCGGTTGCCTCGGCACCGGACTCTATCAGGCGTTCTTCATCAATGGACTCGCGATGACGCGTGCGGGAACCGCGTCGCTCGTGGTCGCGTCGAGTCCGGCGATCATCGCGATCGTCGGTCGCATGATGGGCGTCGAAAAGGTGAGTGTCCGCGCCGTGTGGGGAATCGCGATCTCCATTGCGGGCATCGCGTTCGTGATTCTCAGCTCGGCGGACTCGGGCGAGGGACAGTCGTCGGTGCTCGGCAACCTCCTCATCCTCGCCTCGGTCGTGTGCTGGTCGTTCTACACGCATCTCATGCGCCCGTACACGCATCGCATCGACGGAATCCAGATCGCGACGTGGGCGCTCGTGGGCGGGACGATACCGGTGCTCATCCTTGCGACGCCCGCGATCCTGCGGGCGAACTGGCCCGCCGTCGTTCCGCTCACCTGGGGCGCGATTCTCTACAGCGGCATCGCCAGCATGGGGATCGCGTACCTGTTCTGGTACCGCGGAGTGAAAGTCATCGGGTCCACACGCACCGCGATGTTCTCGAACCTGCAGCCGATCGTCGCGCTGGCCGTCTCGTGGCCGCTGCTCGGCGAGAAGCCGACGCTCGTGCAGGGCCTCGGCGCGGGCGCAGTACTGGGCGGGCTGCTGCTCACGCGGCAGCCGTCGGCGCCTGAACCGGCGCACGGCGAATGAAGGTCGTGCTGTTCGACATCGACGGAACCCTGCTCTGGACGAAGGGCGCCGGCCGGCGCGCGATGGAACGCGCGCTCGCGGCGAACATCGGCACGAGCGGACCGGCCGGCCACCGCTACGACGGCAAGACCGACCGGCAGATCGTCCGCGAGGCGATGCGCCACGAAGGGTTCGCCGACGCGGAGGTGGATGCGCGCATGGAACGCGTGATGGCGAACTATGTCGTCGAATTGATGGTCGAGCTCGAACGCGACGACCACGGCGTGGAGCTGCTCCCGGGCGTGCTCGAACTGCTCGATGCGCTGGAGAAACGGGACGACGTCGTCCTCGGCCTGCTCACCGGCAACGTGGTCCACGGAGCCGAGCGCAAGCTGCGGTGCGTGGGCATAGAGGTCGCGCGCTTTCCGGTCGGCGCGTTCGGCAGCGACAGCGAGCACAGGCACGACCTTCCCGCGATCGCCCGCGACCGGGCGAGCGCGCACATCGGCCGCCCGGTGAGCGGCGACGCATGCATCATCATCGGCGACACGCCGAGTGACGTCGCCTGCGGCCGGGGCATCGGCGCGCGCGCCATCGCCGTGGCGACCGGCAACTACGACGTGGCGTCGCTCGAAGCGTGCAACCCGCACGCGGTGTTTGCCGACCTCACGGACACCATGGCCATCGTGCGGGCGATCGTCGATGCGTGAGGTGGAACTCAAGAGCCTTGTCGCCGATCCGGACCGCACCATCGCGGTGCTGCGCGCGGCGGGCGCCGTCGCTGGCCTCGAGGGGCGACTCAGCGACACGCGCTACGACACGCCGGATCGCGCGCTCCTGGCGCGCGATCACGTGCTGCGGCTGCGCGTGTTCGTCGGCGGCGCCGGCTCTCACGCGAGTCTCGACTGGAAGGGGCCCACATCCTACGCCGACGGGTACAAGGTTCGTGAAGAACTCACCACCGGCATCGAGGACGCAGGCGTCCTCGCGCGGATCCTCGACGGGCTCGGATACATCGTGATCCGTGAAATCCACCGGCACATTTCGCAATTTGAATTCCGTGGCGCCGTCGTGCGCGTGGAGCGGTATCCGCGAATGGACGCGCTCGTCGAGGTAGAGGGCGAGCCCGCCGCGATCGAAGCGGCGATCGCCGGCACGGGCTTGTCCCGTGCGGGATTCACGTCGGAACGGCTCCAGGATTTCGCGATGCGCTTCGAGTCGCGCACCGGCCAGCGCGCCGCACTCTGCGATTGCGAACTCGCGGGCGACTATCGCTACGCCGCCAATGCCTGAACGCCTGCGTGGCGAGCCGCCGGACTACGCGATGCCCGAGTTCACCCGCGCATCGCGCGCGCTCGCCTCCGCGAGCGGGCTGGGCCGCGTCGAACACACGAGCGTCTTCGGTCCGCTGCTCGCGGCGCGCAAGCTGGCGGAGCAGGCGGGGAGCGTGCGCGCCCGCGTCGCCGCGTTCGATGCGGCGCGGCTGAAGCGCCAATGGCTCGAGTCGGTCGAGTCGATCGCGGCTGCGCGCGTTCCGAAGGCCGGGCCCGATCGGCGCGCGCTCATCGCACGTCTGACGGAACAGGCCGGCCCCGTGCTCGCCGCAATTCCGGCGCTGGAGCTCGCCGCCGAGCGCGTGCGCTCGTTGGGCGATGCTCCCGACGTGGGTTCCTGGAATGCATGGATCGCGGCCGTGCAGGCGCTCTTCGACGCCGCCGACCGGTTCTGGTTCACGATCGAGCCGGAGCTCGGGCCGCGCGCGCCGGTCAAGCGGAAGGGTCGCGGCACCGCGGCGCGCGCGATCGCCGCGGCGGCGATCGGCGTTTCCGCGCTCGCCGGCGCCGCGCAGGCGCAGCACGTGACGGTGCGCGTGCCCGGGGTCGCGGCCGAGTCGCTGCGCGCCCGCGGATTCGACGTCGTCGGCTCGGAAGGCGGCGTGCCGATCGTCGTGGCCGATCCGGCCCAGCTCGCGAAGATGGAGTTGCGCGGCTGGCACGGCACCGTGCTCAGGGCACCGAGCGCACCGGCCGTGAGCCGGCTGGGCGCGCAGACGATAGTGACCACGCAGATCTATCGCGACTACGACGACCCGGTTCGCGGAGTACGCGCCTTCATCGATTCGATGGCGAAGAACAATCCGCTCGTTTCGGTGGACACGATCGGCGTGTCGTTTCAGGGGCGGCCGATGCTCGCGGTGAAGATCGGCCCGAAGGACGACAGCCCGCAGCGCCCGAACGTCCTCTTCATGGCCACGTACCATGCGCGCGAGTGGGCGGCTACCGAGATGGCGCTTCGTTTGATCAAGTACCTCGCGGTTGCTCCCGGCACGAACCCGCGCGTCGATTCGCTCGTGCAGGCGCGCGACATCTGGATCCTGCCCGTCGCCAATCCCGACGGCTTCGAATACACGTTCACGAACGATCGCCTCTGGCGAAAGACGCGGTCGCCGCAGGCCGGCGGCGCGTTCGGCGTGGACATGAACCGCAATCACCGGCAGAACTGGGGACTCGACGATGTCGGCTCGTCGCCCGATCCCACGTCCGACATCTACCGCGGCCCGTCGCCGGCGTCGGAAATCGAGACGCGGAACATCGAGGCGTTTCACGCCGCGCACCCGCCGGTGGTCTCCATCAGCTATCACACGTACGCGGGGCTGCTGCTCTTCTCGCCGAGCGCCGTGTACGGCCAGCTCTCCGCCGACCTGCCGGTGTACCGCACGCTCGCGGGAACGAACCAGCGCAGCGCCGTGAAGGACAATCTCGCCGGCTCGATGCGCTCCTACTATTCGCCGAACACCGCGTGGACGCTCTACACCACGAACGGCGAGTACAACGACTGGGCCTCGGCGAAGTACGGCACGCTGTCGTTCACGCCCGAGATGTCGAGCGGATACCAGAACAGCGTGTACTACGGATTCGAGTTTGCGGACAGCGAAACGCAGCTGCAGCAGCTGTTCAACGATAACCTGCCGTTTGCGCTCGACGCGATCGAGAGTGCGCGCGATCCATTCGCGTATGTGAGCCCCACGACGTTCTATCACACCGATCGCGTGGTGCTCGAAAGCGTCTCGCCCACGATTCGGGTCACCGTGCCGGCGGCGACGGCGTCGGGCGCTTCCATCTCCGCGCCGAATCCGCTCTCGTTCCGCATCGATACGCTGGCCGCCGGGAAGTACACGCGGCGCCTCGTCGCGGCGACGGCCGTGCGGCCGACGAGCCTGACCGTCAGCGCCGGCGGCCAGACCGCCAGCTACAACGTGCTCGCCAGCAACGGCGCGGAACTCGCCGACGCCGGCTGGACCGCCAACCAGTTCGCCCGCGACTCCACGTTCGCGATCGCGGGGAAGTATTCGTGGTTCACGTCGTCGGGCGGGGACCTGAAATCGCCGGTGATTGCCGTGCCAGCCGACGCCGACACCGTCTCGCTCGTGTTCTGGACGCAGTACGCCGGGAGCGGATTCTCGGAGCTGCCCTATGGTGACGTGAACCTCTCGATCGATGGCGGCACGACCTTCCAGCGCGTGATGCGGCTCGAAGGCTTCGCGCCGCTGTTCTATCCCGAGCAGGTCACGATCGGCGGCGTGAAGGGAAAGCACATCGTCTTCGACTTCGTGCCGAACGGATTGCCGTGGAGCCTCGACGAGATCGCGGTGGTCTCGCACGGCGCCGTCACCAGCACCGTGACATCGAACACGGGCGTGCTGCGTCCGTCGGAGAACCCGGTCCATCACAACGTCGTGTATTTCCCCTGGCCGTTCGCCACCGCGACGGGCGACATTCAGGCGTACGATTTCAGCGGGCGCCTCGTCTGGAAAACAAATGTCGCCGCCGGGGGCAACGTGCCGTGGGACCTCAACGCGGGACGCGTGGCGAATGGCGTGTACGTCGTGATTGCGCGAAGCGGTTCCAAAACGCTTCGGCTGAAACTGTTCGTGGTGAGGAACGGTTCGTGATACCGCGAATGACGGCAGGCGTCATATGATCGCCGGCATCGGCATCGATCTCGTGGACATCGCCCGCGTGGAGCGCATGCTCGACGACAAGGGCCAGCGCGTGCTCGAGCGGCTGTTCACGCCCGACGAAGTCGCGTACGCGACGGCGCGCGCGCGACCCGCCATGCACCTCGCCGCGCGACTCGCCGCCAAGGAAGCCGCCTTCAAGGCGCTCGCCGGTTCCGACGACGCGCGCCTGATCGGATGGCGGGAGGTCGAAGTCGTCTCCCGCGAGGGCCATTCGCCGACCCTGATCCTGCGAGGCCGCGCCGACACCCGTGCCCGCGAACTCGGGATCGAGCATGTGTGGCTCTCCTTGACCCACACGGACTCGGCGGCAGCCGCCACGGTCGTGCTGGAGCGGGCGTAGTAGCGGCTGCCGGCCTAATCCGAGTATTTTTGTAGACAATGCTCTTTCGACGCACCCTCCACGGTTGGCTCTTCGTCGCCGCCCTCATGTCGCCCCGGTTGCAGGGCGCGCAGGAACCACCCGCCAAGCGGCTGTCGGCGATCGTCGGCGTTGCCGTCGAGGAGTACGCCAAGGGCGTCGATGCGAACGGCAAGATCATCGCGTCGTCCGAGCTCGACGAGGTGACGGGGTTCCTCAAGGACGCGAAAGACGTCGCCAACCGGCTGACCACCGCGAACGCTCCGGCGGTTCGCCTGGTGCTCGACTCGCTCATGGCTGCCGCGGAGCGGCGCGTCACGCCGTCCGAGCTCGCTCGAATCCACGGCAAGTTCGTCCTGGTGCTCGGTGTCGAGGGCGCGCTCGACCTGCCGACGCGCAATGTCGACCTCGCCCACGGCAGGAAGATTTTCGAGCTCGACTGCGTACAGTGCCACGGCACGCACGGCGCCGGTGACGGTCCCCGGGCTCACGAGATCACGCCGCCGCCGGCGGCGATCGGGAGCGCGGCCACCATGAACGGTGTTTCGCCCGCGCTGATCTATCGCGTGGTCTCGGTGGGCGTCGTAGGAACGTTGATGCCCGCATGGACGGGAATGCTCTCGCCCGACGATCGCTGGGCGGTCGCGACATATGTGAACTCGCTGCGCGCCACCGACGCCGATCGTGCGGCCGGCGCGGCGCTGCTCAAGGCGCACTGCGCGCCGTGCGCCACGAGTTCACCGCCGGACCTGATGCGATTTGCCTGGCAGGCGGAGCGCAGCGACTCGCAGATCGTCGCGGCAATAACGGCCGGCGACACCGCGACCGGTTTCCGCGACGGTGGCCGGCTTTCGCCAGCCGAGGCGATGCAGGCGGTCGCGGCACTCCGCGCCGCACCGGTCATCGCGGCCCGGGCGAACTCGGTTGCCGAGGAAGCATTCTCGCCGAGCGACGCGGCCCGTCACGTCGTGCGCCTCGTGGACGACGCGCTGACCGCGGCCCGCGCTTCGCGTCCGGCCGACGCCGGCGACCTCGCGTTCGACGCGTACATCGCGTTCGAGCCGCTCGAGGGTCCGGCACGGATGCGCAATCCCGGGCTCGTTGCCGACATGGAGCGGCACTTCGCCGACTTCAAGGGCGCGTTGAAGGCCGGAGATCTCGGCGCCGCCGAATCGGTGCGCACGAAGATCGAACAGGGGATGCCCGCCATCCTCGAACTGTCGACGCCGACCTCCACGACGTGGGGCGTGTTCTTCGAGTCGTTCGTGATCATCGTGCGCGAGGGGTTCGAGGCGATCCTCGTCCTCGGCGCCATCGTTGCGTTTCTCGTGAAGACGGGGAATCGTGCGCGGCTGCGCGACATCTGGTGGGGAGCCGGCGTGGGAATCGGCGCCAGCGCGATCCTCGCCGTCCTGCTCAGCACGATCCTGAAGCACGTGCCGGCCAGCCAGGACACGATCGAAGGCGTCACGATGCTCATCGCGGTGGTGGTGCTGTTCTCGGTCAGCTACTGGCTGCTGTCGAAGGTCGAGGCGGCGAAGTGGCAGAAGTTCATCCGCGACAAGGTGAACGCGGCGCTCTCGCACGGCGGCATGTTCGCGCTCGCCTTCGTCGCGTTCCTCGCCGTATTCCGGGAGGGCGCCGAGACCGCGCTGTTCTATCAGGCGCTGTTCACGCGGGGCGGAGACATCGTCATGCCGGTCTCGCTCGGCCTGCTCTCGGGCAGCGCGACCCTCGCGGTGATCTTCACGCTCTTCTGGTGGTTCGGCCTCCGCATTCCGCTGCGTCCGTTCTTCGCGGTGACCAGCGCGCTGCTCTACTACATGGCGCTGGTGTTCGCGGGCACGGGCATCAAGGAGCTTCAGGAGGCGAATGTCCTGCCGCGCACGATGATCCCGGGCTTCCCGCACGCCGACCTCATCGGGCTCTATCCGACGGTCGAGACGCTCACGGCGCAGGGCGTGCTCATCGTGCTGCTCTTGTTCGCTCTCTGGAGCCACTTCAAGCCGTCAGCGGACGACGAGGCGGAGACCGAGGAGGCCGTGCCGCCCGAGGTCGCCGCGCGGCTCGCCGAGCTTCAGGCCACGGCGCAGCGGCTGCAGGACCGCGTGTCAACGCTGGAGAAGGAGATCGAGAGCGAAACGAAGCCGCGCTGATCGCCCGCTCGTGGGGGCTTTACGCCAGCGGCATCGACGAAAACGCGTTCAACGAAAGGTCCGAGCGCTCGCCGCGAGCGAGATGAAAGATCGCCGCGCGCGCGATCATCGCGGCGTTGTCGGTCGCGAGCCGCGGGCTCGGAGCGAACACGGCCGCATCCCTGCCGACCTGAGCGCGGACGCGCTCCCGCACGGCGCCCACGAGCGCCGCGTTGCACGCGACGCCGCCGCCGAGCACCACGCGCGTGCGTCCCTTTTCCACCGCGGCGCGAACGGTCTTCGCGGCGAGCGTCTCCACCAGTGCATCCTGGAACGCGCGGGCGAGGTGTGGTCGCTCCTCGTCGAGCGCACCGCGCCGCTCCGCGTCGCGCACCGCGTGCAGCACCGCGGTCTTCAGGCCGCTGAACGACACGTCGTAGTAGTCCGCGTCGCCGGCTCGCTGTCCGCCGTGGAGCATCGGGCGCGGAAGGCGGAACCGCGATGGGTTGCCTTCCTTCGCGAGTGCTTCGATGTGCCGGCCGCCGGGATATGGTAGTCCGAGCAGCTTTGCGGTCTTGTCGAACGCCTCGCCGGCGGCGTCGTCGCGCGTCGCGCCGAGGAGGCGGTATTCGCCCCAAGCCGGCACGTCGAGCAGCAAGGTATGGCCGCCGCTCGCGAGCAGCGCGGTGAAGGGCGGGACCGCGGCGCCGTACTCGAGCGCGGTCGCGAACAGGTGCCCTTCGAGATGGTTCACGCCGATCACGGGCACGTCGAGCGACGCGGCGAGCGCCTTCGCGAAGCTCACGCCCACCAGCAGCGCCCCGACGAGCCCCGGCCCGTTCGTCACGCCGATGGCGTCCACCTCGCCGAGCACGCAGCGCGCGTCGGCGAGCGCGCGCCGCACGACGGGTGCGATCGCCGCGAGGTGCGCGCGCGACGCGATCTCGGGCACGACGCCGCCGAAGATCGCGTGCACGTCCTGCGAGAGGATTACGAGCGAGTCGAGCGTGGCATCGTCACCTCGCGACGAGACCACGGCAGCCGAAGTCTCGTCGCACGAGCTCTCGACGCCGAGGACGCGCACTGACGACACCTACGATCCGGGCTCGGCGAGCAGCTGGCGCAGGAGCGCCTTCTGCGGCTCCGCGCTCCAGTCCGTGGCCGCGATCACGCGCTTCCGGATGACGCCGTCGCGTCCGATGATGAACGTCTCGGGGAATCCGGTCGCCTGGTAGTCGTCGCGGATCTTTCCGTCGGGTGCGTAGAGGATCTCGAACGTGAGTCCGAACTCCTTCCTGAAGTCGCGAATCGCGTCTTCCATGCCCGGATTGTCCACGCTCACGGCGACGATTTTCAGTCCCTTCGGGCCGAGTTCCTGCTGCAGCCTCTCAAGGCTCGGCATTTCGGAGCGGCACGGTCCGCACCACGTGGCCCACAGGTTCAGGAGCACCACCTGGCCCTTGTAGTCGGCGAGTGATTTCTCCCCGGTGCGCGCGCCCGCGACCGTGGTCGCGGCGCGGAACGGCGGTGCCGCACTCCCCGCCTCGACCGGCGGAATGCCGCCACCGATGACGTCCGTCGCGTAGAGCAGGCCGACGGCGCCCAGCGCGACGATACCGGCGGCAATCGCCCACTGCGCCTTCAACGTCAAGAAACCCTCATACCATCTCGGCGCACAGCGCACGCAATGCACGGATTTCCGCGGCGGGGTCCCTCGCGCCGAACACCCCGTTGCCGGCGACGAACGTGTCGGCCCCGGCGCGCCAGCATGCGTTGATCGTCTCGCGGCTGATGCCGCCGTCCACCTCGAGCGCCGCCGAACTGCCGACGGCGTCGAGCAGGGCGCGCGCGCGCCGGATCTTGCCGAGTGCCTCCGGGATGAACGCCTGGCCGCCGAATCCCGGGTTCACGCTCATGATCAAGAGCAGGTCGAGGTCGGTCGCGACCTCGCGGACCGAATCGAGCGGGGTACCCGGATTCATGACGGCACCCGCCGCGCAGCCGAGCTCCTTGATGCGCATCAGCTGCCGGTGGAGGTGCGGAGCCGTCTCGACATGGATCGTCATGACGCTCGCCCCGGCCTTCGCGAACGCGTCGAAGTACTTCTCCGGCTCGACCACCATCAGGTGCACGTCGAGCGGAAGCTTCGAAATCGAACGGCACGTCTCGATGACCTTGGTCCCGAAACTGAGGTTCGGCACGAAGACGCCGTCCATCACGTCCACGTGCAACCAGTCGGCGCCGCCTTCCTCGACCTGCGCGATCTGGTCCTTGAGTCGAGCGAAGTCCGCCGCGAGCAGCGACGGCGCAATGCGTACTTTCTTCGCGAATGCGCGCGAAACCATCAGTCGGTCCTCCGGCGCATGCGCGCGGCGAACGCGCCGTCGGTTCCGTGGCGCTGGGGCAGGACGCGAAGGCGTCCGGCGTCGAGCACCGCGGCCGGCACCGCTCCTTCAGGCGGCGGCTCGAGCGTGAACTCCGGATGGCCCGCGAGGAAGGTCTCCACTTGCGCGTCGTTCTCCTCTGTTTCGAGGGAGCAGGTGCCGTACACCAGCAGCCCACCCGGCGCGACGGTCGAGGCCGCGGCGTGCAGGATCGATCGCTGTGTCGCGGCGAGGATCGCGATGTCGTTCGGCGTGAGGCGCCAGCGTGCGTCGGGGTGTCGCCGGAACGTGCCGGTGCCGGTGCATGGCGCGTCCACGAGCACCGCGTCGAGCGGCGCGATGGCGCCCGAGCGCGCGTCGCTCACCAGCGCGTGCACGTTGCGGACCTCGAGCCGCGCGATCGTTTCGCGCAGGCGGCCCAGGCGCGCGAGCGACGCGTCGGCCGCGACGACGAATCGTGCGGTCCGCGCGAGCTCGACGGCCTTGCCGCCGGGGGCCGCGCACAGGTCCGCGACTCGCGCATCCATTGGGAACGACGCGTATTGAGTTACGAGCGTGGCCGCCGGATCCTGCACGAAGAACAGTCCCTGCTGGAACGCCCCGAGTTCGCGAAGCCCCACGCCCCCGCCGATCACGAGACTGTCGCGCACGAGCGGCGCATCCTCCACCACCACGCCCGACGCTTCGAGCATCGCCTCGAGCTGCTCGCGCACCACGCCGAACGGCCGGACGACGAGCGGAGCCTGATGATTGTTCGCCTCGAGCAGGGCGGCGGTTTCTTCCGCGCCCCACCGCGCCACCCAGCGCGCGACGAGCCACCGCGGATGCGAGAACTTCAGCGCCAGCGCGGCTATGGGATCGGCTGGAATCTCCGGGCTGAGATCGTCCCGTTCGCGGTCGAGCCGGCGCAACACGGCGTTCGCGAGCTTGCTCGCACCGATCCCGTGGCGCTGCTTCGCGAGTTCGACGGTCTGCGCGATGGCCGCATACGGCGGCACGCTCCCCATATGGAACAGCTGGTACGCGCCGAGCCGCAGCAGGTCGGTCAGGTCGGGGTCGAGGCGCACCAGGCCGCCACGCACGCGCTCGCCGAGCAGGGCATCGAGCCAGCTCCGGCAACGCAGCATCCCATAGAGAAGCTCCTGGGTCCAGCGGCGGTCGCGCGCGTCCAGGCCGGCGGTCCGGCGATCGAATGCGGCGTCGAGCAGGACACCCGAGCGCAGGTCGGCAAGCGTCTCCGCCGCGGCGACTCTCGCGTCGGTTACGCCTGCTCGAGAGGCTGTTGCCGAAAAGGGACTGGAGGGCGTCATGACGGTTAATGATAGTCTCCCGCCCAACCCCCGTTTGTGCTTTGGCCTGGCCAAAAAGGGCCGGTTTCGAGGGCACCGGCCCGCGGTTCCCGGCTGGTCTCCGGGCCGGTTCGTTACCGCGTGACTGGTCGAGACGTCTTGTTTGAGCAGACGAACAGGCCTCGGGGTTTCCGCCCGGAGGCCGTCCGCCGCCTGTTCGGCGGTACACGATCTTCGAAGAGCTTCCCGATGACCCATCAGCACGGAGCCCCAATGGTCGGCCGCAGAACCGTTCCGACTCTAACCGTTGCCGCGATTCTCGGCGCGATCGCGATTGTCGGGTGCATTGAGCATACAGTAACCGGCCCAGGTGGCTCTTCCGGTGCGGAGTTCGCCGCGCATCTCATCGCGCAAAGTGGAAACAGCCAGCTTGGCGCCGTGAGCCAGGCGCTGCCACTCCCGGTGACGGTCAAGGTCACCGATAACGGAGGTCTTGCGGTCGCCGGGGCGACGGTGACGTTCAGCGTGCGACAGGGCGGTGGTTCGGTCTCGACTTCATCGACAGTTTCCGGCGCGACAGGCGTCGCCTCGACCGTCTGGACGATGGGCTCGCAAATGGGACCGCAACAGTTGATCGCTTTCCTCAACGGCTCGATCGTGCTCGATAGCTCGGTGTTCACCGCGACCGCCACGAACGGTCCGGCAGCGCAGATCAACATCGATGCGGGCAACACCCAGCGCGGCACCGTCGGCACGGCGCTCGGGACGCTGGTCTCCGCCAAGGTCACCGACCTCAGCGGCAACCCCGTGCCCAACGCGCCGGTTACCTGGACGGTGGTGTCAGGTGGCGGGCAGATCATCGCCACTCGGCAGACCACGGACTCCACCGGACGCAGCTTTGCGACGTGGACGCTTGGAACGACCGGCGGCGCACAGACCGTCAGTGCGGCGCTTGCGTCGGGCGTCTCGGTGGGTTTCAAGGCAACGGCAGCAGCAGGCGCGCCGGTGCAACTCATTCAGGTGGCCGGGTCGGGTCAGACGGGCACGGTTGGCCTCGCGTTGGATACGCTACTTTCCGTGCGCGTCGTCGACAGTTACGGGAACGGTGTTGCCGGAGCGAATGTGTCGTTCAGCGCGGACCAGGGCACCATCGTCGCGGCGGCCAGTGTCACCGACAGCCTCGGCGGAATGCTGGGCCGGTGGACGCTTGGCCAGCAGACCGGGCTCCAGACCTCACTTGCCTCGCTATCCGGCACGGCGCCCGTGAGGTTCGTAGCGACCGGGCGCGCCAACGGCGCATCGACCGCAGTGATCGAGACCGGAAACAACCAGACACAGACAGTGCGTCAGACGCTGCCCCTTCCCCTCGTCGTGCGGGTCACTGACAAGTTCGGGAATCCGGTTGCCGGTATCGCCATAACGTGGGCCATCAATCAGGGCGGCGGAGCGCTCCTCGCAACGTTTGCCACGACGGACTCCAGCGGACGCGCCACCGCGATCTGGACTCTCGGCGGCACCACGGGATCGCAGCTCGCGACGCTCAGTGTGCCTTCGCTGCCGCTGGTGGTGTTCAGCGCCACGGCAACAGCAGGTGCCTTGGATACGCTCGCCATCGTCGCCGGGAACAATCAGAGCGGCACCGTGTCGACCGCGCTCGGTACCCCGCTCATCGTTCGGGTGGTCGATGCCAGCGGGAATCCCGAGGTCGGCGTCAGCGTGATCTTCGCCGTCGTCTCGGGCGGAGGCACGGTGAACCCGGCCATCGTGGCGACGGACGCCAGCGGCCGTGCAACGGCGAACTGGACTATCGGAGGCTTCGCCGGCGCACAGACGGCTACGGCTTCAGCAGGAGCAAAGAGCGTCACATTCGTCGCGACCGGCTCCGCCGCCTCCGGTGGTGGTGGTGGTGGTGGAGTGACGCCGGCGCAGATCGTGTTGGTCAGCGGCAATGGGCAAACCGGAAATGTGGGCGCGCAGCTTGGTGCGAACGTGGTGGTGAAGGTGGTCGACGCCAGCGGCATACCTGTGGCCGGTACGACAATCAGCTGGGCAGTGGCGGCCGGAAACGCCGGCGGTTCGGTGTCGCCGGTCTCCTCACTCACCGATGGCAGCGGCCAGGCCTCGACGATCTGGCTGCTGGGCAGCAAAGTCGGTCTGCAGACGCTCACGGCGAAGTCCGTGGCGGTTCCGGCGGACACGCTGCAGCTCATCGCCACGGCGAACCTCGGGAGTTCGGGCGCCGTCCTCATCAATAGCGGCAACAACCAGACAGGCCCGACGGGCTCGCTGCTTGCCGGCAAGCTCATCGCCAAGGTCGTCGACCAGAACAACAATGCGGTCGTCGGCGCGCGCGTGACGTGGACGGTCGCGAGCGGCGGCGGAAGCCTGACGCAGACTCCGAACGTGGGGGGGATCACCAACGGTTCGGGCCTCGATACCGCGAGTTGGACCCTCGGTTCCACGGTGGGCGTTCAAACCGTCACGGCCGCCGTGTCCGGCGTCGGGTCGATCACCTTCAGTGCAACCGCAACCACGGTCGGAGGAACGGCGGCGACCATTCGAATCATCAGTGGCAGCGGCCAGGTGGGGCGTTCGCAGCAGGTGTTGCCGAATCCGCTCGTGGTCGAAGTACGCGATGCCTCGGGGAACACGCTCTCGGGAATCACGGTGACGTTCAGGCAAGATTCGATAAAGAACAAGGCCGGTTTCACCTCGCCTACTCCGGTCACTACCGGCTCCAACGGACAAGCGTCCGTTACGTGGACGCTGGGGGCTAACGACACGAACACGACGGTGCCGATGGCGGTCTACGCCAGCCCCGTGGGAGTGCCGGCGGCAGTCGACACCTTCACGGCGACCGCGCGCCCGGAATACCGTATCGTTCGCATCAAGACTCCATTCCTGCAGTTCGACACCACGGGTGCGACGATCGGTGCTCTGGGCGACTTTTCAATGCCCCCGGGGGCGCTGCACGACGGGAACAGGGACACGCTCAGGGTGCAGGTGTACGACCCGACTGACAGCTCCGGCGTCCAAGGGGTCTCGATCACGTGGGCAACTCAGGCCCCCAGCGGTGTCGACGGCCATCCCCTGAACGCGACGACCGTGACCGACAACTTTGGATACGCCAAGACGCTCTGGGTTCTCCGCGACGACGCGGGCAACGCGATCCCGCCATCGAACATCGCCAAACGCATGTTCGCCACTGCCAGCGTAGGGCAGGTGGAGTTCCAGGCCTCGGTGAGTCCGGGACGCGTCTGCAGCGTAGGCCAGAAAGACACCACATCTGTGGCGGTCGCGACAATCCTCGCCGACTCTATCAGGGTCCTCGACTGCAATGGCTTCCCAGTTCCCGGCGCCATTGTCACGAACGTGGCTTCCGCTGGAGGGACCGTGTCAGCCAGCACTGACACCACCGACCAGAACGGTGTTGCGCGTCTCACGTGGACGACAAGCGGTACTCCAGGCGTGCAGACGATGACTGCGACTGCATGCAAGAAAGCGGACCCGTACAACGTAGATGTTGGCGACCCCACCTTCTGCGCCTCGATGGGGAGGCAACAAACAGTGGTCGCCGGTGCGGCGAACTCTGTCGTCCTGTCGGGGGGCAATCCTGCCTCGCCTCAAGCCGCCGGCAGCATTGTGCCGATCACTGTCATCGTGAGGGACTCGTACGGCAATCTCGTTGCTGGCCAGACCGTTACCTTCGTGGCAAGCAACACCGGCACCACGCTTGGAACGGTGTCGAGCGCTTCAATCACGACCGGCGCCGGCGGTACAGCAGGCATCAACTGGACGCTCGGCAATACCGGGACTAACACACTGTCAGTCACTGCAGGTGCCGCTGCTCCGCTCGCGGTCACGGTCACCGTCCCCTGATCCTCGAACAATCTGTCCGCAGCAGCTGAACGGGCGGCCCACTCCGGTGGGCCGCCCGTTCAGTTGCTGTACCGCGTGGTCGTGAACCGTTCTACTCGAATCGGTCTCCGACTCGAACGCCGCGCCCGCGCACCCACTGCGCGGCCGCAAGCCGTTTCTGGCCGGCGGGATGCACGTCGGTGATGCGCACCGCGCCCTCGCCGCACGCCACGACCAGTCCGTGCTCACCGGCCTCGAGCACCTCTCCCGGAGCGCCCGAGCGCTCCGGAACGTCCTGCGCGCCAAAGCAGCGCACCTCGTCCCCGTTCAGCGTGGTCCATGCGCCCGGCTTGGGATCGTAGGCCCGCACCAGGCGCGCCACGCGGTCGCTGGGCGCGCTGAACGGCAGCCGGGCGTCCTCGCGCACGATCTTCCTGGCATAGGTCGCCAGTGCGTCATTCTGGGGCATTGCCACGGCCTTGCCGACGCCGAGCAGCACCAGCGCCTCGATCAGCGCCTCGGCACCCAGCTCGGCGAGGCGCAACTGGAGTTCGCCCGCCGTCTCGTCCGCTTCGATCGGCGTGCGAAGCGCGAGGATCACGGGGCCGGCGTCGAGGGCGGGCACCATCTGCATGACCGTCACGCCGGTCTCGGGAGCGCCGTCGCGAATGGCGGCCTGTATCGGCGCGGCGCCGCGGTATTCCGGCAGCAGCGACGCGTGAATGTTCAGCGTGCCGAGCCGCGGCAGCTCGATGATTTCTTGAGGGAGGATGTGCCCGTACGCGACCACGACGGAGATGTCCGGCGCGAGCTCGCGCAGCGCAGCCTCGAATTCGGGTCCGCGCGGCCGTTCCGGTTGGAGCACCGGAATCGATTCCGCGAGCGCGATCTTCTTCACCGGCGACGGATCGAGCGTTGACCTCGAGCGGCCGCGCGGCTTGTCGGGCTGCGTCACGACGGCGACGACGTCGTGCCCCTCGCCGATCAGCGCGAGCAGGGGCGGCGTCGCGAACTCCGGTGTTCCAAAAAAGACTATGCGCATCTCTTCTCTTCTGCCGTCAGTCGTCTGCCGTCTGCCGTCTTCAAAGCTTTTCGTCGTCGTGCGCTTCGTCTTCGTCTTCGCCCGCGACGACGATCCGGATCAGGCCCGGATACTTCGGTTTCTCGTCTTCCCATTCCGCGAGCAGTTTCTGCCGCTTGAGGAAGCTCAGGTGATCGATGAACAGCTTGCCGTGCAGGTGGTCGATCTCGTGCTGGAGGCACACGCCCAGCAACTCGGTACCCACAACCTGGAACGTCTTGCCCTCGCGATCGAGCGCCTCGACCACGACGCGCGCCGAGCGCGTGACGTCGCCGTACAGCTCGGGGATCGAGAGACAGCCTTCTTCCCACTTGATGGTCCCCTCGTGCTCGACGATCTCCGGATTGATGAGCACGAACCGCTCGCCGTGCACGTCCATGACCGTGAGCCGCTCCGTGCGGCCCACCTGCGGGGCGGCGAGGCCCACGCCGTGCGCGGCGGTCATCGTCTCGAACATGTCGTCGATGAGCTGCTGCAGCTCGGGCGCGAAGGTGTCGACGAGGCGGGTCTCCTCGCGGAGGACCGGATCGCCGAGGACGCGGATCGGGAGGACGCTCATGCGGCCGTGACGTCGCTCCCGCTGGACTTGATCACCTGGTGCACGCGGCCGCGATGGATCACCAGTGTCGAGTCGCCGGACTTGATGGTGATGCGATCCTCGAGCGTCTTCACTGGAACGCCGTCCTTCAGCGATTCCTTGATGCGGATGATCTCGCCGACGAGCCCGCCGACGGTGACGATCTCGTCGCCTTTCCGCAGCGAGAACAGCGAGTTCTCCTGTTGTTTCCGCTGCTTCTGTTGCGGACGGATCATCAGGAAATAGAAGATCAGGCCGATCAGCGAGAACTGCAGGATCAGCTGCGGCCACGGACTGCCGGTGGCCGGTGCGGCTTGCGCGAACAGCGGAAGAATCGGGCTCATGACGGGTCAGGCTTGGAGTGGTATCGCGCGAGCCAGTCACGGCTCCACGCGTCGAAGGTCCCGGCGCGGATCGCCGCACGGGCGCGGCGCATCAGGGCGATGAGGAAATGTACATTGTGCAGGGAGAGAAGGCGCAGGGCGAGGATCTCCTCGCTGGTCACGAGGTGCCGAAGGTACGCCCTCGAGAAGCGCCGGCAGGCCGGGCACCCGCACGTATCGTCGAGCGGCCGCGGATCTTCCCGATGCGCGGCGTTGCGGAGGTTGATCCTCCCCGTCGGGCTGAACGCGGCGGCGTTGCGTCCCATCCGCGTGGGCGCGACGCAGTCGAACAGGTCCACGCCCCGGGCCACCCCTTCCACGAGATCTTCCGGGAAACCGACGCCCATGAGGTAGCGCGGGCGGTCGTGCGGGATCGCGTCGTCGCACACTTCGAGCATCTCGTACATCGCGGGCTTTTCCTCCCCCACGCTGAGCCCGCCGATCGCGATGCCGTCCCAGGGCCCCGCGGATGCAATGTGCGCCGCGGCGGCGCGCCGCAGGTCGGCGTGGACCCCGCCCTGCACGATCGGGAAGAGCGTCTGCTTCGGCGCTCCGTCCATCGCGTGCAGCCGGTCGAATTCGTCGCGGCACCGCCCGAGCCAGCGCAGGCTGCGCTCGCTGGCGTCCTTCGCCGCGGCGTGCGCGCTCTGCCCGGGGATCACGTGATCGAACTGCATGATCACGTCGGCGCCGAGGTTCGTCTGGATCTGCATGACGCTTTCGGGCGAGAACGTCCGCGGCGATCCATCGATGTGCGACTTGAACTC
>PMYN01000113.1:0-2029 GCA_003171215.1 Gemmatimonadota bacterium
TGCTTCCGGCTTCCGTGCTTCCGTGCTTCCGGCTGTTACGTCGTCGCCCGCCGCTGCGCATTCTGCAAGTCCTTTCGCCGGTCGTCGATCTTCGCCGCCTTCTTGAGCGCTTCGAGGAAGAGGCGAATCCGCTGCTCGCGAAGCGCCCGCGTGAGCTGGTCGCGCTGCGTCGGCCGCTGGCCGAGCCACTTCGTCGAGTCGGCCATCGTCCGCTTGTCGACGCGAAGCACGAACACCGCGGCGTCCGTCTTGATCGGCGCGCTCACCGTGCCCACGGGCAGTCCGGGCCCGAACGGCGCACCGACCGCCTCGCTGAGCATGCCCAGCTCCGGCACCTGTGTGCTGCGCGCGAACGGCCCGACCTTCGCGACCGTGAGCCCCTGCGCCTTCGCCGCCGTCTCGAGTGAACTGCTCGCGGCCGCGGTCGAGAACGCCTTCGCCTTCGGCATCAGCGCGTCGATCGCCTTCTGGTGCGCGACGATGTCGCGGAGCTCGTCCTTCGCCGCCGCGAACGGCCGCACGCCGCCGGCGCTGAGGGAGTCGAGGCGCACGAGATAATATCCCTGGTCGTCGTCGAACAGGTCGCTCGACTCGCCGACCTTGGCGCCGCCGAACGCCCACGCACTCGCGCTCGGAACGACGTGGCCGAGGTACATCGCGGGCGCGCCCTCCTCGATGTTCAGTCGCGAGACGAGCAGGCCCAGTTTCTTCGCGGCGCTGTCGAACTTTGCGGGCTCCGTCGCGCTCGAGGCGAGCTTCGCGAGCGTATCGGCCCGAGTGTCCGACCGCATCGCGGCGGAATCGCCCTGCTTGATGAGCTTCAGGATGTGGTGCATCGCGGTCGAGTCGCCCTTGTGCTCGTCCACGCGGATGAGGTGGTAGCCGAAGGGGGTGAGCACGGGGCCGGAGATTTCGCCAACCTTGAGCTTGACCGTCGCCTCTTCGAACGCGGCGACGAACGTGCCCTTCACGCTCTTCGGCAGCTTGCCGCCATCGCGGCCGCTCACTGTGTCGTCCGACTCGCGCTTCGCGACGTCCTCGAACTTCGCGCCCTTCGCGATCTCGGCGCGAAGGGCCTGGATCTTCTTGAGCGTCTCGGCCGTGTCGGCCGCGGTCGGCCGGCGTGGAATCTGCACGATGGAGAGCGACGCGCGGCCGGGATGATCGAAGTCCTTCGGGTGCGCGTCGTAGTACTTCTGCATCTCCGCGTCGGTGACCGCGTCCTTGATCTCCTTCGTGACGTCGGGCTTGAAGCTCACGGCCGCGACGGTCGCGGAGTCGTGCGCATCGCGCCAGACCATCCAGAGCCGCGTGTCCGGGACGAAGATGTCACCCGCGACCTCGTTGTAGAGCTTCTGTTTCGGAATCTCGGCGCGATAGAACGTCTCGAGCTGGGCGAGCAGGCCCTGCTGGCGCGCCGACGGGCTCGAGAGAAAGCGCTGGTATTTCGAGGGGTCGAACTGGCCGTCCGTCTGCAACTCCGGCGCCTGCATGAATTGCGGCGGCGGCGTCGTCCTGGCGGCGGCGATGATTTCGTCGTCGGTCACGCGGATGCTGCGCTTGCTGTACTCCTGCTTGAGCAGGATGTCGCTGACCAGATCGTTGAAGGCCTGCGTCTCGATCTGGGCGCGCTCGTCGAGCGTAACCCCGCGGCCGAGCTGCTGCTCCTGTCCCTGCACCAGCTGGGCAGTGGCATTCTGCCACGCGATATAGCTGATTTCGGTCCCGTTCACCTTCCCGACGGCGGTCGAGGTCGTGACCGCCGCGCGGCCGGCGAGGCCGGAGGTCTGGAACAGCAGGAAGCCGCCGACGAAGGCGACGACAATGACGATCCAGATCCACTTGGCGTGATTCCGCATCTGTTGCAGCACGAGCGGTACTCCCTTGCAGAATTCGGTGGTGTACAGAGGTTCGACAGAGCCTTCAAAATTACCGGCACGCAGGGGCTAAAATCAAGTGACTCCGGCACTTCTGATTGACGGGCACTCGGCGTGGCGTATACCTTGCAGATTACCTGGCGCAGGCTCCG
>PMYN01000113.1:2036-4325 GCA_003171215.1 Gemmatimonadota bacterium
GTGGCCTCTTCCGATCGAATAGACGAGCTGAAGAAACGTTACGACGAGAACCCTCGCCGGTTCTTCGCCTCGCTCGCGAACGAATATCGGAAAGCCGGTGACCTCGAGCAGGCCATCTCGCTGTGCCAGACGCACCTCGCGGAGCAGCCGTCGAACATGAACGGCCACGTCGTCTACGGTCAGGCCCTCTTCGAGGCCGGCCGCTACGACGAAGCCAAGGTCACGTTCGAAGCCGCACTCACGCTCGATCCCGAAAACCTCATCGCGCTGCGCCACCTGGGCGACATCGCGTGCACGAATGGAGCGAACGATCAGGCGCGCGTGTGGTACGAGCGCGTCCTCGACGCCGATCCGCGCAATGACGAGATCATCGCGCTGCTCGAAAATCTTCAGGCGGAGTCGAAGAGGATCTCGGGTGAATCGCCGATCGTGTCGGCCGAGTCGATGGCGCCGCATGAAGCCGGCGCCGCGGAATTCAGGCCGCCGCAGGTCATTACGCCGCTTTCGAATACACCCGTCTCCAGTCGGACGCCGATCCTGCCGATCGACACGGTCAGCACGGCGCAGACGCCGGTTGTTTCGGCGCCTCCCGTGCCGCCTCCCGTGCCGTCTTCGGTGGCGCCTCCGGTCGCGCCTCCAATCGCGCCTCCAATCGCGCCTCCGCAGGCGCCGCGCGAGTCGATCGGGCTCATGGATATCTCGATCGACTTCGATTCGGCATCCGAAGCGCCGCCGTCGGCTGCGCCGTCCGCGCCGTCCGCGCCGTCCGCGAGCGCCGAGCCCGTCGCGGACAGCGACTTCCCGAGCTTCGAAGAAGTCAGTCTCGTCACTCCTTTCGACTCCGCGCCGGCCGCGCCCGAGGCGCTCAGCGACCTCATGGCGGATCCGTTCGCAGAGCCCACGACGCCCGAGTTTCAGGCGTGGGAGCCGCCGGTCGTCGACCTGACTGCTTCGGCGAACGAACCTCCCGTGGCGGCCGCGGATGCCGTGCCTGCACCCGCGTACGATGAAAGCATCGACATGCTCTTCGGCGATTCGCTGCCGGCCGAGCCCGCGCCGCCGTTCGTCACGGAGACGATGGCGGAACTGTACCTGCAGCAGGGCTTCACCGCCGAAGCGCTCGACGTTTATCGCCAGCTTTCGACGGCGAGCCCCGACGACGAAGGCCTGAAGGAACGGGTGCGCAAGCTTGAACGCGGCGACCGCACCAGCGTTTCGCTCGAGGAAGTTCCCGAGTATGAACCGGCGTCGGCTCCGCTGAACGCCCGTTCCTATTTCGCCGGCCTTTCGGCTCGCCGCGCGGTGCAGGGGAACGGCCGGGCTCGCGCCACGCCGAGTCCTGCTGCGCCGCGTGTCTCTTCTCCGGCCGTTACCGTGCCGTCCGTCACCGCGGCCGCATCGTCTGCTGAGAGCGTCACGTCGCTCGACCAACTGTTCGCGGGCGGAACGATCTCGCCTGAAGACGAGCACGTCGCGCTCGCGTTCGCCCAGGTCGCCGGCGCCGTCGAAATGGGCGCCGCGTCGGTGAAGGGAAAACCGACCGCTCCTGCGGCGACTGAGCTGTCTCTCGACTCGGTCTTTCGCGACGCCGATGTCGACGCGCGCGTCACCGGCATGGTTCCGCGCCAGTCGCAGACGCTTCGCTTCGACCAGTTCTTCGCGACGGCCGGTGAGGAATCCGAGCCGCCGCCGCCGCCGTCGCCGGTCTCGGCGCCCGCAGGAGAACCCGGAAGCCCCGCCGAACTCCAGCAGTTCCAGTCGTGGCTGACGGGGCTGAAGAAACCGTGAGGATCGCGGTCCTCAACGGCCCGAACCTCAACCTTCTCGGCACGCGCGAACCCGAGATCTACGGGTCCACGACACTCTCGGAGATCGAGGGACGCGCACGCGAAGTGGCCGACGAGCTCGGCGTGCAGCTTGCCTTCGCGCAGTTCAATCACGAGGGCGACCTCATCGACGCGATCCACGCGCTCGGCGGCCGCGGCACGGCGCCCGGAGTCGCGCCGGAGTTACGCGAGAAGGCCGATGGCGCGCTCGTGAACGCGGGCGCCTGGACGCACACGAGCCTCGCGCTCGCCGACGCGCTCAGCTCGGTGAAGCTGCCCTTCGTCGAGGTGCACCTCAGCAACATCTTCGCACGCGAACCGGAGCGCCGGCATTCGGTGCTCGCCGCGGGCGCGCGCGGACTGCTCTGCGGATTCGGCGCGCACGGATACGAGATGGCACTGCGCGGGCTGGTGCACTCGCTGCGCACCGGCAAGCGATGACGGCCGGGCGCGAGCGACGTCT
>PMYN01000113.1:4366-9287 GCA_003171215.1 Gemmatimonadota bacterium
GCTGCTGTTGACCGATTTCCGCTATTCGATCCAGGCGAACGTCGAGGCCCGCGGTGTCTCTCGGGTGGTGATCGAGCCCACCTCGCTCTGGTCGCGGCTCTGGGCGGAGCTGTCTGCGATGCGCGACGTGGAGTCCATCGCGTTCGAGTCGGCNNCGCAGGGCGGCGCGCGGTGGCAGTGGCGCCCGTCCGTGAATCTCGTGGAGTCGCTGCGTGAGCGAAAAGACGAGACGGAGATCTCCCACATTCGCGAAGCCGTTCGCATCGGCGAGCAGGCACTCGAGCGCACGATAGCGAAGGTGAGGCCCGGGCTGACGGAGCTCGCCATCTGCGGCATTCTCGAAGGCGAGCTTCGCGCCTGCGGCAGCCAGTCGCATCCGTTCGAGTCGATCATCGCCAGCGGGGAGCGCGCGGCGCTGCCGCACGCCCGCTCGTCGAGCCGGGTGGCCGCCTCCGGCGACCTGCTCCTGATCGACTTCGGCGCCGAGTTCAACGGCTACTGTTCCGACATCACGCGGACGTTCGTCGTGGGCAAGGCGACCGCGGAACAGCGGGAGGTCCATGATGTAGTTCGTGAAGCAAACGCCACCGCTTCGGGTGGCATTCGGGCCGGAATGCGCGGAAGGGATGCCGATGCGCTTGCCCGGGGCTACATTGAGCGCCGCGGTTGGGGCGAGGCGTTCGGACATTCTCTGGGCCATGGAATCGGCCTGGAGGTACACGAATCTCCGCGGCTTTCCAAAGCCAACGATTCGCCTCTTCCCATCGGTTCCGTGGTCACAATTGAGCCAGGGATCTACAGGCCGGGGTGGGGCGGGGTGAGGATCGAGGACGATGTACTGCTCACGTCGGAGGGGAGAGAAATACTCACGTCCTTTCCGCGTGAACTAATCGAACTTTCGTGATCTGGGTGCTTTCAACTGACACCCGTCAGCTGTTAGCTGCCAGACACATTCCGACAGCTAACAGCTGGCAGCTGTCGTCTCAGGGCTCCGAGAACTGATATTCAATCTGCCATCCAGAAATAGATGATAGATCTTCGCTACGTAAAGAAGCTGGTCGAGATGCTCGATGAATCTTCAGTTGATTCGATCGAGATCTCCTCCGACAAGGGCATGAAGATCCGCATCAGCAAGACGCCGTCTCAGCGCGGCGCGATGCAGGTCGCAGCTCCGATGTCGATGCCCGCGATGATCATGGAGCCTCGTCAGAGCCCGCCGGGCGGCGTCGCGGCGGTGTCCGAGCCCGAGGCGGCGCGCGTGGCCGAACCCCCGAAGTCGTCGCTGCTCGACGTGAAGTCTCCGATGGTCGGCACTTTTTACGGCGCGCCGGAGCCGGGCGCCAAGCCGTACGTCTCCGTTGGATCGACGGTCAAGAAGGGCGAGATCGTCTGCATCATCGAGGCCATGAAAATCATGAACGAGATCGAGTCCGAGTATTCGGGCGTCGTGAAGGAAATCGGAGCCACGGACGCGCATCCGGTGGAATACGGCCAGGTCCTCTTCCGGATCGATCCCAATGCCTGACCCGACGCCCAGCCCGCCGCGCCCGACGATGGCCGCCCCNNCGCCCACCGGCCCGCAGGCCGCGCCGTACAACTACAAGACGGTCCTGCAGAAGATGGTGCAGGAGAATGCGTCCGACCTGCACTTCAAGGTGGGCCGCCCGCCGACGATGCGCGTGGACGGCGAGCTGAAGCCGCTCGAGACCGCGCCCCTCAAGCCGGAAGACCTGCGCTCGGTGGGCGACCAGATCCTTCCGCCGAAGCAGCGCCGCGAATTCGAGACCGAAAAGGAAGCCGACTTCGCGATCGGCGTGCCGGGCATCGGCCGCTTCCGCGTGAACATGTATCAGCAGCGCGGCTCCATCGCGTACGCGTTTCGCGCGATCGCGTTCCAGGCGATGACGATCAAGGAGCTGAACCTGCCGCCGGTGCTCGAGGAGATCGCGCTGAAACCGCGCGGCCTCGTCCTCGTCACCGGCATCACGGGATCGGGCAAGTCCACGGCGCTCGCGTCGATGATCCAGTTCATCAACGAGCACCGTCGCGCGAACATCATCACGATCGAGGATCCGATCGAGTTCCTCCATCGAGACATCAACTGCAACATCAACCAGCGCGAAGTGGGCACCGACACGGGCTCGTTCGCCCAGGCGCTGCGCCGCGTGCTGCGGCAGGACCCGGACATCATCATGATCGGCGAAATCCGCGACCTCGAGACGCTCGAGATCGCGATGAAGGCCGCCGACACGGGACACCTCGTGTTTTCCACGCTGCACACGACCGACGCGACGCAGACGATCAATCGCGTGATGTCGTTCTATCCGCCGCACGAGCAGGCCGACGTGCGCTTTACGCTCTCGTCCGCGCTGCAGGCGATCATTTCGCTGCGCCTCGCGCCGCGCTCCGACCGCGCGGGACGGATCCCGGCGTGCGAAGTGCTCGTCAACACCGCCGCGGTGCGCGACAACATCCGCGACCTCGACAGGACGCTGAACATTCCCGCCCTCATTCGCGACGGCACCGTGCAGTACGGCATGCAGTCCTTCGACCAGTCGCTCATGAACTGGTACTCGAAGGGCGTGATCTCCTACGAGAGCGCGCTCTTCTACGCGACGAGCCCGAGCGAGTTCGCGCTGAAGGTGCAGGGCGTGGCCGGCGCGAGCGACACCAGCTGGGACAACTTCCAGCAGGAAGTCTCGAAGTGATGCGTCCGTCCAGCCGGCGGGATTAGCCGACTGATGGATACGACGATCCCGATCGCCAACCGAAGGTCGGCGATTTCCGAACGCGATGTTTAAGAAGATTCTCATCGCCAATCGCGGCGAGATCGCGCTGCGCGTCATCCGCGCGTGCCGCGAGCTCGGCATCGAGACCGTCGCCGTCTACTCCGAGGCCGACCGCGAGTCGCTGCACGTCCGCTTCGCCGACGACGACGTCTGCATCGGCCCCGCGCCGGCGCGCGAGAGCTACCTGAAGATCCCGCGCATCATCGCGGCCGCCGAGATCACCGGAGCCGACGCGATTCATCCCGGCTACGGTTTCCTCGCCGAGAATGCCGAGTTCGCCGAGATCTGCGCCGCGAGCAAGATCACGTTCATCGGCCCCACGCCGGAACAGATCCGGACGATGGGAGACAAGGCCGCCGCCCGCGCCACGATGATCGCGAACGGCGTCCCCGTCGTGCCCGGCTCCCCGGGCCCCGTGGATGACGTCGAGGACGCACTCGCCTACGCGGTCAAGATCGGATTCCCGGTGATCATCAAGGCCGCGGCCGGCGGCGGCGGAAAGGGGATGCGCGTCGCGCGCGACGCCGAGGAGTTCGCGCGCAGCTTCCAGGTGGCGCGCACCGAGGCGCTCTCCGCGTTCGGCAACGGCTCCGTCTACGTCGAGAAATACCTCGAGCGGCCGCGCCACATCGAGTTCCAGATCCTCGGCGACACGCACGGCAACTGCATCCACCTCGGCGAGCGCGACTGCTCCGTCCAGCGGCGCCACCAGAAGCTGATTGAAGAGTCGCCGAGTCCGGCCATGACGCCGGCGCTGCGCAAGAAGATGGGCGACGCCGCCGTGCTCGGCGCGAAGTCGATCGGCTATCTCGGCGCGGGCACCATGGAGATGCTGCTCGATGAGGACGGCTCGTACTACTTCATGGAGATGAACACGCGCATCCAGGTCGAACATCCGGTCACGGAAATGGCGACGGGCGTGGATCTCGTGAAGGAACAGGTCCGCATCGCGGCCGGCGAGAAGATGAGCCTGACGGAAACGCCACGGCTGCGCGGCCACGTGATCGAGTGCCGCGTGAACGCCGAGGATCCCGCGAAGAACTTCCAGCCGTCACCGGGCCGGATCGACGTGTTCCACCCGCCCGGCGGCAACGGCGTTCGCGTGGATACCCACGTGTACGCCGGGTACACCGTGCCGCCGTACTACGACTCGATGATCGCCAAGGTGATCTGCCAGGGTCGCGATCGCGCCGAAGCCGTTGCGAAGATGCGGCTGGCGCTGGATACGTTCGTGGTGCAGGGGATCACGACGACCATTCCCTTCCTCGCACGNNAAGTTCCTCGAGACGGATGGGGCGCACCTCATGGCGGAGCCTAAGCTTTGAGAAAAGCGGGTTAATCCGTTTCTTGTTGGTTGGTTAACAGAGGTTTTTAGCAGTAACCAATTCTTTACCTCGGTTAACCAACCAACGGTTAGTGGTTGACAAGCCACTCGTAGTGCCGTCGTGGTACCGTCGCAGTACCGTGACCGGAGCCCCCTCTTAGCAGTCATTTTCTCGGTAGCCCTGCGCCCACAAACCGGGAAACGAATGTCCAAGAAACCGCGCGGAAAAGTCGTCGTCAAAACCGGGACTCCGGCCGCGCCTGACCCCGCCGCGATCGCGGCACAAGCGAAGCGCGCTCATTTGCGCCGCGAGCTCGGTGGCATCGCNNGCCTGCCTGCGCTCGAGCGTCCTGCTCACTCTCGGCGCGCTGTCCGCCATCATCGTCCCGTTCATCCCCGCCGTCCACGCCCTGCGACTCCTCGGTCGCATCGAAGAGAGCGAGGACCGTCGCTGGCTGTTCTTCACCATCGGACTCGCCGCGATCGTTCCGCTCGCCGCCGCGCTCGCGCGCGGCGCAGCGATCGATGCATCGCAGGTCGATCCCTACGCCGGCCTGATCGGCAGCTTCGTCGCGTTCTACCTCGCCAAGGCGCTCGGACTCGGCGGCGCCTGGGTTGTCGTCACGCTCGCGCTCTCGGCGCTGATGGCCGGGACGCTGGCGTGGAACCCGATCCGCATGCTCATCGGCGGATCCGCGAAGCGCGGCGCGGTCGGAGCAACAGCGGCGGATGCACAGGGTGCGCCGGTCGCCGGCGCGTTCGGTGTCGGCAAGGCGACCGGTGAGAAGACCGACGGCCTCACGCCGGC
>PMYN01000043.1 GCA_003171215.1 Gemmatimonadota bacterium
CGATCATCGTGTTCATGTGCGTCGAGCTCATGCTCAACGCCGTGAACCTCAGCTTCGTCGCCTTCTCCAAGCTGTACGGGGCGACCGGCCAGGTCTTCGTCGTGTTCGTGATGACCGTCGCCGCGGCCGAGGCCGCGGTCGGGCTCGCGATCATCATCTCGATCTTCAGGCATCAGGAATCCGTGAATCTCAAGGACATCAACCTGTTGCGCGGCTGATGATGCTCCAGGAACCGATGCCCACCGGGCACCCGCTGGCCGACACGGTCGCGCAATACGTGTGGCTGCTTCCCGTCCTGCCACTGCTCGGCTTCTTGCTGAACGGCGCCCTGTCGCTCAAGGCGGCCGCGAAGCTCGGCCCCGACGATCCGTCCGCCGCCGGCCATGAAGACGCGCACGCTGGCGATCATCACGACGACTCCCACATCTCCCACGACGACCACCCGGTGGTCCGTCACAAGTACGCGGGCCTGGTGAGCCTGATCGGGCCCGGCGTGCTGGTCATCGCCTTCGGCCTCGCCGTCGCGATCTTCGCGGCGATGCGATCGGTGGACATGGCGCAGCCGTACGTCGAGACGCTGTTCCGGTGGATGCCGGTCAGCGACCTCAAGATCAACGCCGCGCTGCAGCTCGACCCGCTCTCGATGGTGATGGTGCTCGTCATCACGGGCGTGGGCGCGCTGATCCACATCTTCAGCGTCGGCTATATGCAGGACGATCCGGGGTATCCGCGCTATTTCGCGTACCTCAACCTGTTCGTCTTCTTCATGCTGCTGCTGGTGCTCGGCGCGAACTATCCGGTGATGTTCGTCGGCTGGGAAGGCGTCGGGCTCTGCTCGTACCTGCTGATCGGATTCTGGTTCAGCGACAAGGCCAACGCCGACGCGGGCAAGAAGGCCTTCATCGTGAATCGCATCGGCGACTTCGGCTTCCTGGTCGCGATGTTCCTGCTGTTCGCGAACACGGGTTCGCTCGACTTCGCCGGCATCGCCGCCAACATCGACCGGCTGCCGGCGGGCGGGGCGGTCGTCACCGCGATCTGCCTCTTCTTCTTCCTCGGCTGCACCGGCAAGAGCGCGCAGATTCCGCTCTACATCTGGCTGCCCGACGCGATGGCGGGTCCGACGCCGGTCTCGGCGCTGATCCACGCGGCGACGATGGTCACGGCCGGCGTCTACCTGATCGCGCGCAGTTCGCTGCTCTTCTCACTCGCTCCGGTCGCATCGCTCACCGTCGCGCTCGTGGGCGGGCTCACCGCGCTGTTCGCGGCCACGATCGGGCTGAAGCAGTGGGACATCAAGAAGGTGCTCGCGTATTCGACGGTCTCGCAGCTCGGCTACATGTTCGTCGGCGTCGGCGTCGGCGCGTACACGGCGGGCGTGTTCCATCTCGTGACGCACGCGTTCTTCAAGGCGCTGCTGTTCCTCGGATCGGGCTCCGTGATCTTCGCCATGCACGCGGCGTATCACGCGACGCACAATCACTCCGACGACGCGCAGGACATGCGCAACATGGGCGGCCTGAAGAAACAGCTGCCGGTCACGTGGGTGCTCATGTGGATCGCGACGCTCGCCATCGCCGGCATCCCGGTGTTCTCCGGGTTCGTCTCGAAGGACGCGATTCTCGGCGCCGTGTTCGAGCGCGCGCAGGGATCGACCCTCGCGAGCGCCTCGCTGCTGGGAATTCCGGGGAGCACGCTGCTCTACGCCGTCTATGCGTTCGGGCTCGCGGCCGCGCTGCTGACCGCGATCTACATGACGCGCATGATGCTGTACACCTTCCACGGCCCGAGCCGGACCGGTGCTGCCGCGGAGCCGCACTTGCACGAGGCGCCGTGGATCATGACCGGCCCGCTCGTGGTGCTCGGGCTGCTCAGCGCCGCGGGCGGATGGCTGAACCTTCCGGAGTTCCTGCCGCTCGGACCGCAGGGCGTGTTCGACAAGTGGCTCGAGCCGGTGGTGGGCGAAGCCACCACGCGCATTGCGGCCGGAGGCGGGGCGCTCGCCGGCTCCACCGAGCAGGCCTTGATCGGCATCGCGGTGGCGATCGCCATCGCCGGCATCGCGATCGCGTTCGTGCGGCTCAAGCCCGCCGCGCTGGTGCCCAAGAAGGATTCGCCCGAGTCGACCGGCTTCGCGAAGGTCCTCGAGCACAAGTACTACGTGGATGAGGCGTACGACCGGGCGATCGTGCAACCGGTGGTGAACGGGTCGAAGTACATCCTGTGGAAGGGCGTCGACGTCGGGATCATCGACGGCCTGTTCGTGAACGGCAGCGCCTTGCTGGCACGCGCGATGGGATGGATGGGAGCGCAGCTGCAGTCGGGGCAGCTCGGCACGTACGCGTGGGTCCTGGTCCTCGGCGTCATCGCGCTGCTCGGCGCGTTCGCCCGCGTCCACTAGAGCGCCGCGAAATCCTATGAATGATTTACTGACCACGCTGAACTACAACGCCTGGATCCTGCCGGTGCTGCTGCTGCTCCCGATGGCGGGAGCCGCGGCGGTGTGGCTGCACGGCCGCCTCTCGCCGAGTGCGACGCCCGAACAAGCCGCCGGCACGACGCGCCAGCTGCGCCGCATCGTGTTCGCGATCTTCGTGGTGGAGGCGGTGCTCTCGCTGGGGCTCTGGTGGTCCGTCGACACCACGTCCACCGCGTGGCAGGCGTATTACAGCCGCCCCTGGATTCCGATGTGGGGCATGCACGTCACGCTCGGCATCGACGGCATCTCGTTGATGCTCATCCTGCTGACGACGCTCATCATGCCGCTCGCGGTCCTCGGCGGCTGGACGAGCGTGAGGGAAAAGCTGCACGCCTATTTCGCACTGCTGATGGTGCTCACCACCGGCATGCTCGGCGTGTTCATGTCGCTCGACCTGATGCTGTTCTTCGTGATGTGGGAGCTGATGCTCGTGCCGATGTACCTGATCATCGGCATCTGGGGCGGACAGCGCCGCCTTTACGCGAGCCTCAAGTTCTTCATCTACACGATGCTCGGATCGATGCCGATGCTGGTCGCGATTCTCTATATCGGCGTCCGCACCGGTGATCCGTTCGGCCGGCCGAGCTTCAGCTACGACTGGATTCTGGCCCACGCCACCTTCAACGGACCGACCACGCTCTGGCTGTTCGCCGCGTTCTTCGTCGCCTTCGCGGTGAAGGTTCCGATATGGCCGTTCCACACGTGGCTTCCGGATGCGCACGTCGAGGCGCCGACCGCCGGCTCCGTGGTCCTCGCCTCGATCATGCTGAAAGTGGGGACGTTCGGTTTCCTGCGCTTCGCCGTGCCGCTTTTTCCGGGTGTGGCCTCGTACCCGCCGGTGCGCTTCGCGATCCTCACGCTCGCCGTGATCGGCATCGTGTACGGCGCGCTCGTCGCGATGGTGCAGCCGGACTTCAAGAAACTCGTGGCGTATTCGTCGGTGAGCCACCTGGGGTTCGTGATGCTCGGCATTTTCGCGATGACCGTGCAGTCGGTGCAGGGCGCGCTGTTCGTGAACCTCGCGCACGGCGTCTCCACGGGCGCGCTGTTTCTTCTCGTGGGCATGATGTACGAACGGCGCCACTCGCGCCTGCTCGACGACTATGGCGGCATCGCGAAGGTGATGCCGGTCTTCGCTACGATCCTCACGATCGTCTCGTTCAGTTCGATCGGCGTTCCGGGCACCAACGGATTCGTGGGAGAGTTCCTGGTGCTGGTCGGGTCGTTCCGCACGCAGCCGATCTTCGCGCTGATCGCGTCGACGGCGGTCATCTTCGCGGCGGCGTATCTGCTGTGGGCGCTCCAGCGCATCATCTACAATCCACTCACGAAGCCGGAGAACAAGATCCTTCCCGACCTGAACTGGCGGGAGATCGGCCTTCTCCTGCCGCTGCTCTTCGCGATCGTCTGGCTTGGCGTGTATCCGGCGCCGGTGCTCGACCGGACGCGTGAGGCCGCCGCGCGCTTCGTGCATCGCGTAGAAGCGTCCTCGCTGAATCTCGGCCTCGGCCCGAACGTCGAGATCCGCTGATGACCTTCGACCTTTCGATCCCGTCGCAGTTGATGCAGGCGCTGACGCCCGATCTTGCTCTGATGGGCGGCGCGATGGTGCTCATGCTCGTCGCCGCGTGGCGCCCGGACAGCGACCGGCACCAGCGGCTCGTCGGCTATGGCAGCATCGGCGTGCTGCTCGTGACGCTCGTCCTCGTGCTCTGGTTCGGCGCCAGGGGACTCTCGAGCGGATCAGGCGTGATTGCCGTCGACGGATTCCGCTTCGCCGCCGATGCGCTGTTCATTCTCGCCGCCCTCGGCGCGGTCGCGCTCGGCATCGAGTACAACGGGCGCGAGGGAATCTGGAGCGCCGAATCGCACGTGCTCGTGCTGTTCGCGACGTCCGGCATGATGATCATGGCCGCCGCGCGCGACCTCATGATCGTGTTCCTCGGCATCGAGATGATGTCGATCGCCGTGTACGTGCTCGCGGGCATGAACCGTCGCAGCCCGCGCTCGGCGGAGGCCGCGCTCAAGTACTTCCTGCTTGGCGCGTTCTCGACCGGGTTCCTGCTGTACGGGATCGCGCTCGTCTACGGCGCCACGGGGTCGACGAACCTCACGACGATCAGCGACCACATCGTGCAGTACCAGCTCGGGCATCAGTCGATGCTGCTCATGGGCGTGGGGCTCCTGCTCGTCGGGTTCGGCTTCAAGGTAGCGGCGGTGCCGTTCCACATGTGGGCGCCCGACGTCTACGAGGGCGCGCCGACGCCGATCACCGCATACATGGCCGCCGCGGTGAAGGCCGCCGCGTTCGCGGCGTTCCTGCGTGTGTGGCGCGAGTCGTTCGACCTGCTCGACTTCGCGTGGCTCGTTCCGCTCTGGTGGATCGCGGCCGCCACGATGGTCTATGGCAACGTCGTCGCGCTCGCGCAGCGCAACGTGAAGCGCATGCTCGCGTACTCGAGCATCGTGCACAGCGGCTACCTGCTCGTCGCGATCGCGGCCGGCACGAACAGCGGATCCGCGGCGTTCCTCTTTTATCTGCTCGCCTACACGCTCGCGACCTTCGGCGCGTTCGCCGTCGTCTGCGCGATGAGCCGCACGGGCGACCGCGACCTCGAGATCAGCGACTATGAGGGTCTCTGGCGCGTGCGGCCCGGTCTCGCGATCGGGATGGCCGTCTGCATGCTCGCGCTGCTCGGCTTTCCGGTGTTCGGCGGTGCCGGCTTCTGGGCGAAGGTGTACGTCCTTGCGGCAGCCGAGGCGACGCCGTTCCGCCATCTCGTGCCGCTGACCGTGCTGCTGGTGCTCGCATCGGTGATCTCCGCGGGCTACTACCTGCAGGTCGTGCGGGTGATGTTCATGAAGCCGCGCCCCGACGGGGCGCAGGATCCGGCGCCGATGGGCACGCTCACCCGCGTCGTCCTTGCCGTGTCGGTCGTGCTCGTGTTGCTCGTGGGCCTTGTTCCGTCGCGCGTCGTGGGCTGGGCCCGGGACAATCAGCCCGCGCCGCCCAAGTCGCTGGGGGCACCTAGCGCCACGAAGGCTCCCTGATCACGCCGGGAATCTTCCGGGAGTACGACATCCGCGGGGTGGTGGGGAAGGACCTCACCGTGGAGGCCGCACAGGCGATCGGGCGCGCGTTCGCCGCACTGCTCACCGAGCGGCACGTCCCGCTCGTCGTCGCCGTCGGCCGCGACAACCGGCCGAACGGCGTGAGCCTCCGTGACGCGCTGGTCGCCGGCCTGGTCGCCGCGGGCGCGCACGTCGTCGACATCGGAGTGGTGCCGACGCCGCTCCTGTACTGGAGCCTGCACAACCTGCCCGTCAGCGCCGGCATCCAGATCACCGGATCGCACAATCCGCCGGAGTTCAACGGATTCAAGCTGTGCGTGGGCACGGCGTCGCTCTACGGCGACGGGATCCAGCGCCTGCGCGCGATCGTCGACTCCGGCACGTATCCGTCCGGTGCGGGGAGCGTGCGGCACAAGACGGTGATCGACCGCTACGAAGACGACATCGCCCGCCGAATTGGAAAGCTCTCGCGGCCGCTCAAGGTCGTGTTCGATTGCGGCAACGGGGTCGGCGCGCTCGTGGCGCCGCGCCTTTTCCCGCGGCTGGGTATCGAGCCGGTGCTGCTGTACGCCGAAAGCGACGGAACCTTCCCGAACCATCACCCCGACCCGACCGTCGTCGAGAACCTCCAGGATCTCATCGCCACGGTGCGCCGCGAGGGCGCGGACCTGGGCATCGGCTTCGACGGCGACGCAGACCGGATCGGCATCGTCGACCGGCACGGCACGATCATCTGGGGCGATTACCTCCTCATCATCTACGCTCGCGACGTGCTCGCCCGCACGGGGAAGGCGAAGCCGGGCCAGCCGATCATCTTCGACGTGAAGTGCTCGCAGGCGCTGCCGAAGGCGATCGAGGGCGCGGGCGGCATTCCGGTGATGTGGAAGACCGGCCACTCGCTCATCAAGGAGAAGATGAAGGAGCTTCACGCGCCGCTCGCGGGAGAGATGTCGGGGCACATGTTCTTCAGCGAGGGTTTCTACGGACACGACGACGCGCTCTACGGCGCCGCGCGCCTGCTGCGCATCGTGGCGGACTCCGGGAAGGGCGTCGACGAACTCCTCGCCGACATTCCGCGCTACGTGTCCACGCCGGAAATCCGCATCGATTGTCCGGACGACAGGAAGTTCGCCGTCGTCGCCGCCGCGGTCGCGCACTTCAAGGCGCAGCACGACGTGATCGAGGTCGACGGCGCGCGCGTGCTGTACGGTGACGGGTGGGGACTCATCCGCGCGTCCAACACGCAGCCGATCATCGTCGCGCGATTCGAGGCGCTCACGCAGCAGCGCCTGGACGAGATTCGCGCGGACGTTGCAGGCTGGCTCGCGACACAGGGCGTCGCCTTCCCGGCGGGCTGACGTGACGCGGCGGAGCTGGGCGCTGGTCTCGCTCGCCGGTATTGCGCTCCTCATGCTGGCCGGACGCCTCGTGGCCGGCATGTACGCCGACTGGACCTGGTATGCCGCGATGGGCGCGCTGCCGCTCTACCGAAGCAAGCTCGCGCACGAGACCGTGTTGCTCGGCGGCACCGCGCTCGCCGGATTCATTCTGGCGTTCGCCAATCTGCATGCGGTCCGCAGCTCCATCGTCTCGCTCGTGCTGCCGCGCCGGCTCGGCGACCTCGAGATCGGCGAGGTTGTGCCGGGCCGCCGGCTCACCGGCCTCGTGTTCGCGCTCGCAGCGGCCCTCGCCATCCTGTTGTCCCTGCAGCAGGACGACTGGACGATTCTCGCGCTCGCGAGAGTCGGCCTGCCGTTTCACGAAACCGACCCGTACAACGATCGCGACTTCGGCGTCTACGTCTATCGCCTGCCGTTCGAGCGTTCGCTGTTCGTATGGGCCGTCGGTGCGCTCGCCACGGTCGGCATCGTCGTGATACTCCTCTACGCGGTCACTCCCAGTCTCCGATGGGAGCAGGGGAAGCTCTACATCTCCGCATACGTGCGCCGGCATTTCGCGGCGCTCGGCGCGCTCGCGCTGCTGCTCGTCGCGTGGAAGTACCGGCTGGACAGTCTCTCCATTCTCGCGAACGGCTCCGGCTCACAGGGAGCGTTCAACGCGTTCGACGCGAGGATTGCCCTCCCGATGCTCACCGCTCTTTCGATCGGCATGCTGGTCGCAGCGCCGCTCGTGCTGTGGTCGGGATGGCACGGATATCGCCGCGTCACCCTCGGCATCGTCGTCTTGACGTTGGTCGCAGGACCGGGAGCGCGCAGCATCCTTCCTTCGCTCGTGGCCTGGACCACGATCGGCCCCGACGTCCGCGGACGCGACCGCCCGTACCTGCGCACGCGCAAGCTGTTCACGCGGCGCGCCTTCGGCCTGGAGACGATCGTCGACGCGGATTCCGCGCCGGTTGCGCTCGCGTCCCGCGACGCGATGGCGCGCGGCGTGTCGTCGTGGGATCCGGCGGCGCTTGCCCGCACGTCGTCTCTCGACCGACACGGGCTCCCGATCGCGGCGTTCGCGTGGGTTCCCACGGCTCGCGGTCTCTCCGCCGAGATGGCACAACGCGCGTCGGACAGTACGGGCAGCGCGGGCAGCACCGAATGGACGCTCACCAGCACCGATGCCACGGGCGCAGACGAGAGGGGACGCGCGCTGCCGCGACTCGCGGACTTCGCCACTTCCTTCGAGGGCGGAATCCCGGCGGTGCTGATCGATGAAAACGTGGGCGCCTGGGCCGTCGTCGCCGACAGTGGGGGCCGGCTCCCCGCGCCGCCGTTTGCGACGTTCTGGGAACGCCTCGCGCACGCCTGGCATCTTCAGAGCCCGCGGCTCCTCGCGATCGGCGTGCCCGAGCCCCGTCCCCGCATCGTGTTTCATCGCGACGTGCGCGAACGGATCGCCGCGCTCGCCCCGTTCTTCACCATCGGTCCCACGCTGCTCGCCGTGGTGCGCGGCGACTCGCTCTATTGGGTGGCCGACCTGTTCGTCGCGAGCGACGACTATCCGCTGTCCGAGGCGGTCGTGTTCGCCGGCTCGCCACGGCACTACGTGCGAAAAGCCGCGACCGCGATCGTGCAGGCGCAAACAGGGCGCGTGATGATCGTGGCGGAGCCGCATCCGGATGTCATCACGCAAAGCTGGATGCGCCGATTCCCCTGGCTGTTCGTTCCGCACACGGAGATCCCGCCCGGCGTCGATTCGCTGCGCCCGCCGTCGGTCGATTGGGCGACGGTGCAGGGGAGCGCCCTGGCGCGCGCCGGACTCGGCGGCGAAAGCGGACTGCCCGGCTCGCTCACGCCGGGCGACGATGCCGACGCCGACCTCGCAGGAGGCGGACCCACCTTCTTCGCGCCGCTCGGCGACCGCGGGCCCTTGGAATGGTCGCTCGGCGTGACGGATGCCGGCTCGCGGATGGTCGGCGCGATCGTCGCACGGGGAGGCGACTCGCCGCGCACGGAATGGCACCGGATGCCCGCCGCATCCCGCTGGGACCTGCGTTCCGCGCTGCAGCATGCGGCAGACACCGCGGGCTTCGGCCGCCAGCGACGCGTCGTGCGGAGGGGCCGCATCCAGATCATCCCGACCGCCAGCGGATTGGCGTTCGTGCAGACCTTTTACGAATGGCCGCCCGATGCTCCGCCGTCGATCGCGGGCGTGGTGGTGCTTCAGGGGGGCGAGATGAGGACCGGCGCGTCGCTCAGCGACGCGCTCGGCGTGACGCGGCCGCTGGCCTCGAGCGGCACCGCCTCGCTGCGCGCGAGGGTCGCTGCGCTTTACGATGCAATGAGCGCAGCCATGCGCCGCGGCGACTGGCTCGCCTACGGTCAGGCATATTCGCAACTCGGACGCCTTCTCCGATCGCCGCCATGAGCTACTTTTCTCTGTCGTCCCCCGTCTGTCATCTGCCATCTTTGAAGCCATGAATCTCCACGAATATCAAGCAAAAGAAATCCTTCGCCGTTTCGGCGTCGCGATTCCGCCGGGTGAGGTCGCGACTACGGCAACGCAGGCAGAGGCGATCGCCACGAAGTTCGGCACGGCCGTCATGGTGAAGGCGCAGGTGCACGCGGGCGGCCGCGGGAAGGCCGGCGGCGTGAAGTTCTGCAAGACGCCCGCCGACGCGAAGGAAAAGGCCACCGCAATCCTCGGCATGAAGATCAAGGGACTGACCGTCGAGAAAGTCCTCGTGACGGTCGCCGCCGACATCGGCAGCGAGGCGTACGTCGGCATCATCGTCGATCGCGCGTCCAAGAAGCCGGTGTTCATGGTGAGCGCCGCCGGCGGCATCGATATCGAGGAAGTCGCGGCGAAGACGCCCGGGAAGATCAAGTATCATCCCGTCGACGTGCGTTACGGCCTCCAGCACTACGAAGCGATGCAGCTCGGCTTCTTCCTCTACAGCGACGTGAAGCTGGCGCGCGCGGCGGCGAAGGTGATGCAGCAGCTGTACGCCGCGTTCATCGCGAGCGGCTGCTCGCTCGCCGAGATCAATCCCCTCGTCGTCACGCCGCAGGGCGAGATTCTCGCCGTCGACGGCAAGATGGTGATCGACGACAACGAGCTCGACCGCCGCCCGGATATCGAAGCGCTGCGCGACGAATCGAGCGAAGCGCAGAGCGAAGTCGATGCGCGGAAACACAACCTCACGTTCATCAAGCTCGAGGGCAACGTCGGCTGCATCGTGAACGGCGCGGGCCTCGCGATGGCCACGATGGACCTCGTGAAGTACTACGGCGGTGAGCCGGCGAACTTCCTCGACATTGGGGGATCTTCGAATCCCGAGAAGGTCGTGAACGCGCTGCGCATCATCACGGAAGATTCCAACGTGAAGGCGATCCTGTTCAACATCTTCGGCGGCATTACGCGCACCGACGACGTCGCGAACGGCATCGTCACCGCGACCAGGGCGAACCCCCTGAAGGTGCCGCTCGTGATCCGCCTCACTGGAACGAACGAAGAACTCGCAATGAAGATCCTCACCGACAACGGCTTCACGGCCTCGAAGGACATGGACGAAGCAGTTCGCCACGTCGTCGCGATCGTGAAGGGGGAGAAGGCCGCGTGAGCATCTTCATCGACAAGAACACCACGGTGGTCGTGCAGGGGATCACGGG
>PMYN01000038.1 GCA_003171215.1 Gemmatimonadota bacterium
ATCCTCGATTATTCGATCGCCGAGAACCTGATCCTCGGGCAGCAGCACCGGTTCACGACCAACGGCGTGCTCGACCGCGACGCAATCCTCGGGAACGCGCGCCAGCGCATCATCGAGTACGACGTCCGGCCCACGGATTCCTCGCTCCCGGCCCGTTCCCTCTCGGGCGGCAACCAGCAGAAGGTCGTCATCGCACGCGAGATGTCGCGCGCATTCACGGTGCTGCTCGCCGCGCAGCCGACACGCGGCGTGGACGTGGGCGCGATCGAGTTCATCCACGCGGAGTTGCGGAAGGCCCGCGACGAGGGCAAGGCAGTGCTGCTCGTGTCCGCCGAGCTGAAGGAAGTGCTGACGCTTTCCGATCGCATCGCCGTGATGTACGGCGGTCGTCTCGTCGCGATGTTCTCGCGCAGCGACGCGAGCGAGGAACTGATCGGGCCGTTCATGACCGGCGCCATGCGCGAGCGCGTCGCATGACGAAACCATGAACGCACGCACACGTGTCCTGCTCGAAGAGTCGGTGCTGCCGCCGCTGGTGGCGCTGGTGGTCGCGCTCGTCGTCGGCGACCTGCTCATCATGGCATACGGACAGGCGCCCGGCGTGGTGTGGCGGACGCTCCTCGAGGGCACCTGGGGCAACAGCTACGGATTCGGTCAGGTGCTGTACAAGGCCACGACGCTCACGTGCACGGGCCTCGCCGTGGCGGTCGGCCTTCGCGCGGGGCTGTTCAACATCGGCGCCGAGGGCCAGCTGGCCGCGGGTGGATTCGGCGCGGGGCTCGTCGGCTTGATGCTGCCGACGGGCACGCCCGCGCTGATCGCCGTGCCGGCCTGCGTGCTTGCCGCGGTCGCAGCGGGCGGCGTGGTGGGCAGTGTGCCCGGCATTCTTCGCGCGCGATTCGGCGCGCACGAAGTGATCGTGACGATCATGCTGAACTTCATCGTGCTCGCGCTGCTGAACTACTTCGTGTCGGCGAAGCTGCACGTGCCGGAGACGCTGCACACGCCCGAGATCCACGCCGGCGCGGTCCCGCGGCTCTCGTCCGCGTTCGCCGCGTTCCACGGCTCGGCGGCGAACTGGACGATCCTGATCGTGCTGCTGGCGGCGGCGCTCGTGTGGTGGTTCCTGTTCCGCACGCGGGCCGGATACGAACTGCGAGCGGTCGGGCTGCAGCCCGACGCGGCGGAATACGCCGGCATCCGCGCGGGTCGCGTCTGGTTCAACGCGCTCGCGATGAGCGGTGCGCTCGCCGGACTCGGCGGCATCAACTTCGTGCTCGGCTACAAGAACTATTACGAAGACGGCTTCACCGGCGGCGCGGGATTCCTCGGCATCGCCGTCGCGCTCATCGGGCGGAACAATCCCGGTGGAGTCCTGCTCGCGGCGCTGTTCTTCGCGACGCTGTCGCAGGGCGGGCTCGCGATCAACGCGATGGTACCGAAGCAGATCGTCGAGGTGCTGCAGGGCATCGTGATCCTCGCGGTCGCGACGGCCGTGCCCGAGGTGCGGCGCCTCCTGCGCGGCGCGATGTCGAAGCGGAAGGCGGCGGCGTGAGCGCGCTCCTCTTCCTCGCGCAGACGGTGCGCATCGCGATACCGTACCTGTTCGCGGCCGCCGGCGGCGCGATCGCGGAACGCGCGGGCGTCGTCAGCCTCACGCTCGAGGGATTCATGCTCGGCGGGGCGTTCGGCGCGGTGCTGGGGGCGCACTACACGGGGAGCGCGTGGCTCGGTCTCCTGGGCGGCGTCGCGGCCGGCCTGTTCCTCGGGTCGGTCCACGCGGTGGCGAGCATCCGGTTCAAGGCCGACCAGGTGGTCGTCGGCGTGGCGATCAACCTGTTCGCGGTGGGCATCACGCGATTCTTCCTGCAGCTCGCGTTCGGATCGAGCTCCAATTCGCCGCGCGTCGTCGGCTTCGGCGGCGAGGCCGCCGGCGGGAGCGCCGCCGCGTTCCTGGCGAATCCGCTGGTATGGCTCGGACTCGCGGTGATGCCCGCACTCGCGTTCGTGATCGGCAAGACGAGGTTCGGGCTGCGAGTCCGCGCGGTGGGTGAGCATCCGCAGGCGGCGGCGAGCGTCGGGGTGCCGGTGAACCGCGTGCGCTACGTGGCGGTGGTCGCCTCGGGCGCGCTGGCGGCGCTCGGCGGCGTGTATCTCGCGCTCGACCAGCATCAGTTCACCGATTCGATGACCGCGGGGCGCGGGTTCATCGCCCTCGCCGCGGTTATCTTCGGACGTTGGGATCCGCTGCGGGCGGGCGTCGCGTGCCTGCTGTTCGCCGCCGCGGAAACGCTGCAGATCCAGTTGCAGTCGGCGCAGATCATTCCTTCGCAATTCGTGGCGATGATTCCGTACGTGCTCACCATCGTCGCGGTGGCGGGCGTGGTGGGCCGGAGCACGCCTCCCGCAGCACTTGGCAAGACGAGCGAGTAAATAGCGCATGGGTAAACTGGTTGTGCTGCTGGTGACGGCGTTCGTGGACATGCTGGGCGGAGCCATCGTGTTCCCGCTCATCCCGTTCCTCGCGCAGAAAGTCATCGGCCACGGGCCGCTCTGGACGGCGCTGGACGCGGTCGGCCTGGGCGGCGTCGGCGTCGCCGTGTCGCTGCTCCTCACGATGTTCGCCGTCGCGCAGCTCGTGAGCGCGCCGTTCTGGGGCCGCGTCTCCGACAAGATCGGCCGGCGTCCCGCGCTGATGATCGGACTCGGCGCGTCCGTGCTGGCGTACGTCGTGTTCGCCTTCGCGCACTCGCTCGAGCTGCTGCTCCTCTGCCGGCTCGTGCAGGGCGCGGGCGGCGGAACGGTCGGCGTGGTGCAAGCGTACGTCGCCGACGCGACGAAGCCCGAGGACCGCGCCAAGTCGCTCGGCTGGGTGTCGGCGGCGACCAACGCGGGCGTCGCGATGGGCCCCGCGATCGGCATCTGGGTGCTCGGATTCGGCGTNNTCGCACGACGCCGCGGCGCTGAAGGCCAGCGGCAAGACCGTCACGAAGTCGCGCGACGCGCTCTGGCGCGTGGTGTCGCACTCCGCCGAGCCGGCGTCGCGGCTGATCTGGATCTACGGCATCACGATGGGCGCATTCATGGGGATGAACACCGTGCTCGCGCTGCTGCTGATGGTGAAGTTCTCGGTGACCGAGAACACATTCGGCTATTTCTTCACGTACGTCGCGGTGATCGGTGTCGTGGTGCGCGCGTTCTTCCTCGGGAAGCTCGTCGCATGGCTCAAGGAGCCGCGGCTCTCGCGCATCGGCATGGCGATGCTCGCGGTGGGCCTCTTCACGATGCCGCTGTCGCCGTCGCTGCCGGTCTTCGCGCTCTGCGTGGCGCTCGTGCCGCTCGGCACCGCGTTCACGTTCCCGTGCGTGACGAGCCTGCTGTCACAGGTCGTACCGCAGCACGAGCGCGGGCTCTACATGGGCGTGCAGCAGACGTTTGGTGGAATGGCGCGCGTGCTCGCGCCGCTCTCGGCCGGCTTCGCATACGACCATATCGGGCACTCGGTGCCGTTCTTCGTGGCCGGCATGATCGTCCTGTTCACGATTCCGCTCGGCTTGGGAATGGAGAAGTTCGTGAAGCAGCCGTACGCCGTCGAAACGCCCTCAGCTGCCTGAGATCGGGTCCGCGGCGCCGGGTTCGCTCTCGAGAACGGCCTTCGCGATCTCCACCATCGGCTTCGAGCGGTCCTGGCTCGAACGCTGGAGAATGCGATACGCCTCGGGCTCCGAGCAGCCCGTGCGCCGCATCAGGATCCCCTTCGCGCGCTCGATGGTCTTTCGCGCCTCGAGCGCCGCCTTCGCCTCGGTCGCGTCCTTTCTCGCCGTCCGCAGCGCGGCCGCGCGCGTGACGGCGAGGCGAATCGTCGAGTCGAGCATCTTCGGCGGCACGGGCTTGGGCAGGAACGCGACCGCGCCGGTCGTCACCGCTTCCTTGTCCGACAGCGTGACGTTTTCGTCGCCGCTGTAGAGGATCACCGCGATGCCCGGCAGCGTGCGCGAGATGACCTCGGCCGCTTCGATGCCGGAGCCGTCGGGCATGTGCACGTCGAGGAGGACGGCGTCGGGCTTCATCTCCCGCGCCTTGTCCGCCGCGAGCACGCCGGTCGAGACCGCCGCGACCACATCGTGTCCCAGCGCGATGAGGACTTCGGTCAGCGTGCCGCGCGAACCTGCATCGTCTTCGGCAAGGAGGATTCGCAGCTTGGTGCTGATGTCGTGAGGTGCAGTCACTGGCCTCGTTGCTGTGATCACGGGAGTTCTACGCGTTGGTACCCGAAGATGCTGAACGAACGTCGTGTTGTTGCGGAGGGCAAGCTGTATCGCCGGCGGCCTCCTTGTCGAGCAGCTCACGAACCTTGCCTGCGATTCTCTCTTCCGCCTTGGCGAACCCGTCGATACGTCGTGCCAATTCAATGACCTTCCCGGGGTCGTTCGCGTTAGCCTCGATGAGCCAGGCGGCCGATACGATCGGATTCAGTACGTTGCGAAATTCGTGCAACAAACCAGCCGCGACGCGGCTGCCGGCCTCAACCTCGCGTCGCCGCGCTTCCGCCACTCCCGGCTCCCCGTCTGTGCTCATGGACGATCCCCCGGCCCGGCAACTGAAGGTGCCGCCCGCTCGGCCGCTGTGATGAGACGCACCCCGCGCTGAAACGTGAAGTACGCGTACGCCCATTGCATGAGGACGCTCAGCCGATTGCGGAACCCCACCAGGTACAGAATGTGGACGAAGAGCCACAATAGCCATGCCGGATAACCCGCGACCTCAAAACGCCCGAACACGGCAATGGCGCGATTCCGTCCGATCGTGGCGAGGTCACCCTTATTGTAGTAGCGGAACGGGTTTGTTGTTTCACCGTTAACAATTCTTAGCGCATTGTCCACGGCGCGGCGACCCTCCTGCATCGCGGCCGGCGCGACACCCGGCACGAGCGATCCGTCGGCGCGCCTGACGGCGGCCAGGTCGCCGTCGACGAAGACCTCCGGGCGTCCCGGCACGGAAAGGTCGTCGCCGACGAGGACGCGACCGGCGCGATCGACGGGGCCGCCGAGCATCGCGCCGAGCGGCGAGGCCTCGTCTCCGGCGACCCAGAAGACATTCGATGTGCGTATGAGCCCATTACCAACCCGTGCTCCGTGCGCGTCGACGCCCGTCACGGCCGCGCCGGTGCGCACCTCCACTCCGAGCCGCTCGAGATCGCGGCGCGCGCGCGCGGATGGCGATGCGGGGCGTGCGTCCCTGCGCTCCCCTATGCGGCGGCGCGCGCCGGAGGCATCAGCGCGCTGATCAACGCGCCGGCGGCCACGACCGTGACCGCCCCCACGACGTTGTGCCAGAGGAACGAGACCTGCGGCGCGAAGACGATCACCGATCCCACGGCGCTCATGCCTGCGATGAGCCCGAGAAATGCCGCATTCGCCCTGATGCGCGGCAGCATCGCGAGGATGAACACGCCGAGGATCGAGCCGTAGAAGATCGATCCATAGCGGTTGACCACCTCGATGAGCGATCCGAGCGAGGCGGAGAACACCGCCACCCCGCAGGCAATCAGCCCCCACACGCCGGTGGCGGCGCGCGAGACGGCGAGCAGGCGGCGGTCGTCCGCTCCCGGGTTCATCCAGCGGCGATAGTGGTCGATCACCGTCGCGGTCGAGAGCGCGCTCAGTTCTCCCGCCACCGCGGACATCGCCGCCGCGATCACCGCCGCGATGAACAGGCCGGTGAGCCCGATCGGCAGCTCGGTGAGGACGAAGTGGGGAATGATGTAGTTCACGTCCCTCGACGGCCTGCCGGAGATCTTCTCGGCGAGGGCGAGCGCCTCGCCGTGCACTTGCGTAACCGCGACGTCGCGCTCGCGCAGCGTCCTGCGCTCAGCGGCGTCGGCGCCCCGGGGTGCCGCGGCGAGGTCGCGCGCGGCAGCCGTTCGCGCGTCGAACAGCGCGTGGTAGCGCGAGTCGAGCAGCTCGTAAGCCGTCGGATCCGCGTTCCTCACGAGCCGTTCGTGCGCCGGATTGAAATACAGCGGCGGCGCGAGAAACAGGTAGTACACGAACACGAGAACGCCCACGAGCAGCACGAGCGCCTGCAGCGGGATCTTCCAGTACGCGCTGATCAGGTGTGCGCTGCGGGCTTCATCGACGCTCTTCGCGCTGAGGTACCGCTGCACCTGGCTCTGGTCCGTCCCGAAATACGACAGCATCAGGAACGTGCCGCCGATGATGCCCGTCCAGAACGTGTACGTGTCGTGGAGGTTGAACGAGAAATCGAACACGCGCAGCCGCCCGGTCGCGCCGGCGAGCCGCAGCGCCCCGTCGGGGCTGACGGGAAGCCGGACCAGCAGCACGATGACGACGGCGACGAGCGCCGTGACGATCACGGCCATCTGCTTCACGTCGGCCCAGGTCACCGCCTGCACGCCGCCGATCATCGTGTAGATCACGGTCGGAAGGCCGATGCAGGCCACCGAGGTCACCATGCTCCAGCCGAAGATCGTGGAGAAGACGACCGCCGGCGCGGCGATGATCGCCCCGCACGAGAGCGCGCGCGAGAAGAGAAAGAGCACGCTCGTGAGCGAACGCGTCTTCGCGTCGAAGCGGCGCTCGAGGAACTCGTACGCCGTGTACACCTTCGCGCGGTACAGGAACGGCACGATGGTCACGCCGAGGATCACCATCGCGATCGGCAGCCCGAAGTAGAACTGCACGAAGCGCATGCCGTCGGTCGCGCCCTGCCCCGTGGTGCCGATCAGCGTGACCGCGGAGAGCTGCGTCGCCATCACCGTCAGGCCGACGGCCCACCAGGGCAGCGCGCGATTGGCGAGGAAGTAGCCCTCGATCTCCTTCGTTCCGCGCGCACGGCGCAGCCCGTCGATGCAGACGTAGCCGAGGTAGCCGACGACGACGAGCCAGTTCAGCCAGTGCATCGCGGTGTGGTGGCCGCGTTCAGCGCGAGTATCGCGCCTGGAGGAGCGCCAGCAGTGCGAGCACGAACAGCTCTGCGGCCACCACGCGGACGAGCATGCGCCGGAATGCCGTGCTCACGGCTGGATCTTCTTCGGTGCCGCGGCGGGCTCGAGCCCCGCGCTGAGCAGGTTCACGAAGAGGCGCGGACCACCGGGCACGCCGCCGGGAATCTGACGGAACAGCGCGAGCGACGTGAAGACGTACATCCCCTTGCCGAGCGGTGTGACCAGCACCGCGCCCTTGATGTCGGGTTCGCCCGGGTCGTGCATCTCGAGTGGCGTCGAGTAGTGCGGATCGACGACGGTCGGCATGTAGAGCCCGCGCTCCTGCACCCAGTCCTTCCAGTCGGCGTCACCGATCCTGTTGGGCGCATTGAGCACGCGCGACTTCGGCTCGAGGATCGCGACCGGCGCCTCCTCCACCGTCACGCGCGACGTGCGCGGCGTCGTGACCGGATAGGGCATGACGCCGATCGTCGCGAGGTCCTGTCCGTACTGGACCACCAGCGTGCCGCCCTTCTTCGCGAAGTCGAGAAGCCGGGCATTGTACGTGACGAGCTCGCGGTGGGCCTCGTACGCCCGCGGGCCGATCACCACGGTGCTGAACCGGCCGAGATCGACGACGGGAAGCTCTTCCGCGCCGATGATCGTGACCGGAATCCCGAGCTGGCGAAGGAACGGCGCGACGTTGTCGCCCACGCCCTGGATATAGGCGACGCTGAGCGTCGCGGGGATCGTGATAACCACGGCTTCCAGCCATATCGCCGAGTAGCGATACATGCGGATCGGACGGATGTGCCCGTACTCGACGGCCTTGAATCCGTCCATGTACCGACCATTCTCGGTCTCCGCGATGATGCCGAACTCGTAACGGTCCGCCTTGAGCTGGCCGCGCACGCGCACGAACAGCTCCTTCTGTTCGCCCGCCTGCAGTGTCATCGACGCGGGGATCGAGTCCACGCGCAGTCCTTCGGGCTTCACGATCCTGAACGAGAACGTGCGCGGGGTCGACGCGAACGACTTGATCGTCACGCGCATCAGGTGGTCGAGCGGCTTGTTGGCGATCATCCACTCGAGGCCTCGGTCGAACGCGAGCGTCACGGCGGGTACGCCGCCGACCGGACGGTTCTGCTCCCCGAGCAGCGGATCGGACGAATGGTAGGTCACCGGGCCCACGTCGGCGTCGATCCTCGAGCCGGCGATGTTCACCGCGACGTGAACGGAGGTGAGGGCGCGGGCGTCTTCTGCGACCGCGACCCCCGGCTCGAGTGCGAGGATTCCGCCGCTCACGAACGAGACGCGCGCAAGGCCGTCCGACGGCGAGTCGTGCACCGGGAACAGATCGCCCGCGTGCGGGCCCTGCCACCACGGCCGCGAGTCGACGAGGCCGATGATGCTCCGCGTGAGACGAAGGCTGCTGTCCGGCGCGATCGTCGTCTGCGGAAGGGTGAACCTGAGTGCGTCGTTGATGCGCGCCGACACGAGTGTCACGGGATCGCGGCCTCGATTGTACACCGCGAGGTTCACCGGCATCGAGTCGCCGAACGCTAGAAGCTCCTGCGGCGCGGTGGCCTCGACCGCCACGCCCGCGGCCGTGAGCGCCGCTTCGGCCGTTCGTTTCACCAGGGTCTCGAGCGAGGCGTCGAGGTCGAGCGCTGTTGCGTCGCATGGTGCCTCGCGCAGCCGCTCGCCAGCTCCGCTGAATGCGATCGAGAATGCGCCGGTCTGGGTGTCGACCAGGCAGCGCGGCGTCTCGGTCCTCGCCGCCTGCGCGAGTTGCGCTGCTCGAGCGACCCAGCGCACCACGCCGTCGGGACGCCGCAGGTCCACCGCGACGCGTGCCGAATCAAGCAGTGCCTGCGCGGCCGCCAGCGCCGTGCGCGCCGCCGGCGCGGCTGCGCGCGCGAGCCGCGCGAAGCTCGTATCGATGCCGTCGAAGATCGACTTCTCGTCGGCGGGAGGCGTGGACTCGTTCACCCGCGAACCCTGCCGGAGGACGTAGTCCATCTGCGCGCCCTTCCGCTGCTGGATCCCGCCGAAGCCCTGCGACCGGTGCTGCGCGCGACTCTCTCCGGCGATCTCCGCGTAGCTGCGGCCGAGCACCGGATCGTATTCGCCGACGTTCATGGCCACCGCGCCGGCGACGCGGTTGCCGCGGGCGCCGCGATAGAACTTGAGCGGCGCCCATGCGCGGCCGTACTTCTTCACCGGAAAGCGCGCCGTGTCGGCGGCCGCGTCGTACGCCTCGCGCGCGAGCAGTCCCGACACCTGATGATGTCCGTGCCCGTCCGCCGGTGTGCCGGAGAAGACGGCGACGATCACGTGCGGCCGGAACGAGCGTATCACCGTCACCACGTCCGCCAGCAGCGAGTCGTGGTCCCAGTGCTTGTACGTCTCCTCCGCCGACTTGGAGAAGCCGAAGTCGAACGCGCGCGTGAAATACTGATGGCCGCCGTCGAGCCGGCGTGCCGCGAGCAGCTCCTCGGTGCGGATGGCGCCGAGCGCCTCGCCGAGCTCGTTGCCGATGAGGTTCTGCCCTCCGTCGCCACGCGTGAGCGAGAGATAGGCGGTCTCCACGCGCTTCCCGCGGGCGAGGTACGCGATGAGCTGAGTGTCTTCGTCGTCCGGATGCGCCGCGATCATCATCACGCGGCTCGTGACGGTCGCGCCGCGCACCAGCTGGTCGGTCGCGGATGCGCCGCGCTCCTGCGCCCGCGCGGCCGACGGTGCGAGCATCATCGGCGCCGCGAGCACGATGAGGGCGGCGGCGCAGAGGAGGGATCGCTTCATACGGCCTTCATCACGCCGCTCGCGCGTCGCGCGCCGCTCGTGCGATGCGGCGAGGCCAGCGCATCCGCCACGATGCGCGCCTGCTCCTCAGTATGCGTCTGCGCGTAGCCTTCCGCCGGACTCGCACGCTCCGGACGCCCGATATAACGGATCACCAGCGCGTTCCCCACCGAGCCGCGCAGCCGCGGGGCGACGTAGCTCCACGCGCCCATGTTCTTCGGCTCTTCCTGCACCCACGCGACGTCCTTCACGTTCGGATACAAGTCGAGGACGAGCGAGACTTCCGCGTGCGGCCAGGGATAGAGCTCCTCGACGCGAGCCACCGCCACGTCGTTCGGCAGTGGTTGCGCCGTGAGTTCGTAGTAGAGCTTGCCGGTGCACAGCACGAGACGCGATACCTCCTGCCGCTTCCCGGCACCCGCCGGATCGTCGATCACCGGCTGGAACGTGCGCTCCGAGAGATCCGTCACCCGGCTCGCGGCCTGTGCGAGGCGCAGCAGCGACTTGGGCTGCATCAGGATCAGCGGCCGCACCGGCGAACTCGCCGCCTGTCGGCGCAGGATGTGGAAGTACTGCGCAGGTGTCGACGGATACGCGACGCGCATGTTGCCCTCGGCGCACATCTGCAGGAAGCGCTCGAGACGCGCGCTCGAATGTTCCGGTCCCTGCCCCTCATACCCGTGCGGCAGCAGCAGCACGAGGCCGGAATCCTGTCCCCACTTCGCCCGGTCCGCCGCGAGGAACTGGTCGATCACGGGCTGCGCGACGTTCGCGAAATCGCCGAACTGCCCTTCCCACAGCGTGAGCGTGTCGGGTGCGGCCGTGCTGTAGCCGTACTCGAACCCCATCACGGCCATCTCGCTGAGCGCGGAGTTGTAGATCTCGAACGCCGCGCGCGCGCCGCCGATGTGCTGGAGCGGGACGTACTCGCTGCCGTTCGTGACGTCGTGCAGCACGGCATGCCGGTGCGAGAACGTGCCGCGCTCGACGTCCTGGCCCGAAAAGCGGATCGATGTGTCCTCGGCGAGGATCGACGCGAACGCGAGCGCCTCCGCGTGACCCCAGTCGATGCCGCCCGCATCGCCCATCGCGTCGCGGCGGCGCTCGAGCTGCTTGGCCAGCCGTGGGTGCGGCGTGAACGACGGCGGCCACTTCAACAGACTCTCGTTGAGTTCGATCAGGTGCGCGGTCGTGAGCTCGCGAACCGGGCGCTGCACGGGCACGCTGGCCTCCGCGAAGTCGCTGGCGTCCGTGCTGGTGTCCGCCTTCGACTTGTCGAGGAGCGTCTGCAGGTTCGCCGCGACGGCTGCATCGGCCGCATCCACTTCCGCCTGCGTCGCCACTCCTTCGGCGATCAGGCGCGCGCCCCACACCTGACGCGGCGTGGGATGCGCCTTGATCTTCTCGTACAGCAAGGGCTGCGTGTATGCCGGCTCGTCGCCTTCGTTGTGCCCGTGGCGACGATAGCCGACGAGATCCACGAGGAAGTCGCGGCCGAACTTCGTGCGGTATGCGACGGCGATGCGCATCGCGATCACGCATGCTTCGGCGTCGTCGCCGTTCACGTGGATCACCGGCATCTCGAATCCCTTCGCGAGGTCGCTCGCGAAGCGCGTCGAGCGGCCGTCGGTCGGGTCCGTCGTGAAGCCGACCTGGTTGTTCACGATCACGTGCAGCGTGCCGCCCACGCGGTACGCGCGCAGCCGTGCGAGGTTGAACGTCTCGGCCACCACACCCTCGCCCGGGAACGCGGCGTCGCCGTGAATGCAGATCGGCACGACGGCCATCTCGTCGCGCACAGCCGGTGCGCCCGCCTGGCGCTGGTGCGCGCGCGTGTAGCCCTGCAGCACCGGGTTCACGATCTCGAGGTGACTCGGGTTGGGCACGAGCGAGAGCTCCACCACGCGGCCGCCCGCGGTGACACACTCGCCCTCGAATCCGAGGTGGTACTTCACGTCGCCCGTCGAAACGTCGCCGAGGTGATCGTGGCGCCCCTGGAACTCACCGAGAATGTGGTCCACCGGCTTGCCGAGCACTCGAGCAAGCACATTGATGCGGCCGCGGTGCGACATCGAAATGGCGACGTGCCGCGCGCCGGCGGCCGCGGATTCGTCGATGGCGGTGTCGAGCATCGGGACCAGCGCGTCGGTGCCCTCAATCGAGAATCGCTTGTAGCCGGTGAAGGCGCGGCCGAGAAAACGCTCGAGGCCGTCCACCTCGGTGAGGCGAGTCATGAGCGCGCGCTTCTCCTCCACCGTCAGCGAGCGCGTGAGCTGCTCCGCGGTGAAGAGCGCGCGAAACCACTGGCGTTCCTCCTCGGTGCCGCAGTGCACGAACTCGACGGCGAGATTGCGCGTGTAGCGGTACTTCAGCCGCTCGGCGACGTCGCGGCCGGTGGCGAGGTGCGGAAAGCCGAGCGCCGAGCCGGAGACGAGTGCCAGGTCGGCCTCGGTGATGCCGTAGTGTTCCGGCGTGAGTTCCACCGCGCCCGGGGGAGGCGTGCCGAGCGGGTCGAGCTGCACCGCGAGGTAGCCGTATCGGCGGATGGAATTCAGGTAGCGCGAGACACCGACGACTCTGCGCGCGAATTCCTGATCCGGCTCGCCGGAGGGTGCCTGCGCGCCGGAACCGCCGCCGTACGCGGCGGCAAGGCGAAAGAACTGCCGCCACGATTCATCCACTGAACCGGGGTCGCGGCGGAAAGTCTCGTACTGCTCAGCAATGTATGCGTCGTTGAAAACGGACGCGACAACGGAATCGGCCATGCCTCAAATCTAGCCGATCGCCGCGAGCAAGTCGTGCAGCTGCAGGACCGTCTGCGGGCGGCGATCGCACGCCGGGCTCATCACGCCGACTTCACGAAACGCAGGGCCACGGAGTCGATGCAGTAACGCAGCCCTGTCGGCCGCGACCCGTCGTCGAACAGGTCTCCGAGGTGGGCATCGCAGCGCTGGCAGGTGACCTCGGCGACGCGAAGGCGCGGCGCGCGGAGAGCACGAGCGAGGCGCCGGCCAGGATCGCCGCCGACGCTAGAAATCCGCGCCGCGTCAATTTTCCACCGCGATCCTTGTCGATCATGTGATCCCCGTTGGACACTCTGCTGCGTGGCCGGAAGGCGGAAGATGTCAACGGGCAAACGTACCATACCATGCCGCGACCTGGGCGTGGTGCGGCGACCAGGCGGCCCAGACGGCCCACTCCCGACGCACGATTCCCTCATCTGCACCTCATCTTGACCGATGTCTGTCGGCGGGCGGGAAGAGGCCCAGCGGCTCGATGCGCCGTGACGACGTGTTCTGGAGTCCCAGCACTTCTACCGTGTCGCTCAACGCCATCTCGGGCAGGCTGAGCAGTTCGACACGAAGGCAGCCTCGCATCTGCGATCCGACGCCGACTTGGTACACCGCGCGCGGACGGAACCCGGTTCGAAAGACGACGTCGACGACCGCCGGCAGCTCCGTCCCGCTGCTCGGGTCCACATAGAGCAGGAGCCAATGCCGCCGTTCCGCATCGCCCTGGAACGGCTCCGCCCCGCGGCGCAGCGCTTCACACGCGATCGGGTCCGTGGCGGTCGGCTCGAGCGGCGTCGTTGCGAAGTACGTGTCGCGCCACCAACTCGCACGATGCAGCGCCGACTGAAACGCCGGGTCGACGACGCTCCGCATGCGCGTCACCGGCGTGGCGTCGATCGGATCCGACACATCGCCGTTTGGATTCGGTCCGACAACCCACCGGAAGCGCCCGCGGGAAATCCCGGCCGCCTCGTCGTAGAACGAGAGTGGGAGGAGCGGCTGAAGATTCGGGAACCGAACGTCGAGCGAGGTCGAGAGCATCTGAGGCACGCGGCCGCCGCGCGGCACGATCGACTCGAGCGGCGTGAAGAGAGAATCCCGGAGCAGCGCGATCATCGCGTGCCTGTTGAGCGCGTCCCGCTGCTCCCACCGTCGCCCGCCGTGCAGGAGCAGTCGATCGGAAATGAGGCTGCCCGCCTCCTGCGCCCCGAGGAACATCGCGCAGCCGATCAGCAGGAACTGCGCTTCGAGCGCGGGGCTCCACGCGGCAGTGCGCCGCGCCTCGTGCCACGCGACCGCGATTGCAGCCGCCGTCGGGACATAAAGAAAAGCGATGTAATGCGTCCACCCGACCATGAAGTAGTAGTTCGCATAGGGCCGCGCACCGACGACCATGGACAGCCCGAACAGATAGAGCGCGACGTTGTGACCGAGCGGTGCGCGCTCCTCTCGGGAGCCGCGCCGCCACGCCATCCACACGCCCCACGCGACACCAGCCGACAGCACGATGGCGATCACTCCGGAAAGTCCCGGCGGCAGCTGTGTGGTGACCATCGGGGCGAACAGCATGCCGACGGTGCCGACGCCCATGAGGTACAACGCTTCGTGTATGAACGACCCGCCGCCCACCGCGCCAAGCAGCGGCTTGGCATCGAGGTGCACGAGCCACTGTCCGAGCAGGAAGGCCGTCGTGCAGGTGATGGCGATCGCGACAGGCCACGCCGCGCGCCGAATGAGAACTCGGACAGGAAGACCGTCGCGCAGGCCAGTCGCGAGCGCCGCGACCACGAGCGCCGGAACTACGATCGCGCCGGTCGTGTCTTCGAGAATGGCCGCGAGCCCCGCAACCGCGATGATGGCCTTGCGCGTCGCAGTCAGCCGTCCGTCGCCGATGACGGCCAGCACCGCGATGGAGGTCGCGATCCACACTTTCACCGTGATCGAGAGCGTCCAGTACCCCATGGTGACCTGCGCCCACTGCGTCCAGCCGCACAGGATGACGACGCCGACCAGTCTCGCGCTGCGCGAGATCCGCCACGCCGCGAGAACGCGCGCTTGCAGGAAAGCGAGGAGCGCGACGTTGGCGAAGAGCCACCATCGGAACGGTGCCGAGTGCGGGCCCCACAACCGGTCGAGCAGAGCGCTTTCAAATCGCCACAGCGGAAAGACATGTCCGCCCCACGTCAGCAGGATCGAGTCGGAGAGCGGAAGATGAGCTTCCTTGAGAAAGATGTAATCATCGGCGCGCAGCTCTCCGAATGCGAGCGACGTGCCGTGCAGGACCCCGAGCAGCAGGAGAACCAGCACGCCGTCGAACACCCAACCGCGGTCCTGGCGCCCCAACGCCCGGCCGAGACGGTCAAGCACCGGCTCAATCGTGCGCCATCGTGCGAACCCGAACCAGCCGAGCGCCCCCGACATCGCCGCGACCGCGAGCGCGACAACCTGGAGCCGGTGCCAGTCGGATAGCGTCTGTGCCTTCGACGAGCGGCGCAGGACGCTCGAGAGCACAGCGGTGAACGCCGTGTCGGGTGCTGCCGCGATCACCAGCGCGAGTGCGCCGACGAGCACGCATGCCATCGGAAGGGGCCGGCGGGCCGGCGGGTTCATCGGCGGTCGTCGGCCGTGAGTCGTGCAGTACGGAGCCTCGTGAACCCGGCTTCGAGCGCCCCAACGGGGAGCGGGAACGCGGGGACGCCGCGCAGCAACCGCCCGAGCGCGGGAAAGCCGAGGTATGAGAGAACGTACGCCAGCGAATAGGGAATGCCGACGGGGCGCACAAACACTCTGGCGACCATGCCATTCGCGGCAATCGCATGCTCGAGGCAGATTCGGGCGCCGCGCCGGGTGGGCACGCTGAGGTGTTCGCCGGGAATCCAATAGGGCCAGCGGCGACCCAACGCGCGTGCGGACGCGCTGCCGAAATCCGGGCACACGAGGTACAGTGTTCCCCCCGGCTTCACGAGCGAAGACACCTCGCGCGCGAAGTCCTCAGGATCCCGTACGTGCTCCCACACGGACAGCGCCAATACCAGATCGGCCTGCGCACCGACGCCTCTCGCAAATCGAGGTGCATTGAGGTCGCACGCCATCCAGTCGTGGCGGGAGTCGGCCGCGAGACTCGCCGGTCGTCCGTGCCAGTCGATGCTGATACCGCTCGCCTGCGGGAAGTTCCGATTGAGCGTTGCACCGATTTCCCCCGCACCGGCGCCCACGTCAATCCACGTGAACGCAGTATCACCGGAGACGCCCGCGGCTCGCGTCGCCCGCCGCGCCGCGTACTCGTACCAGGCCGATGCCGGCGAGTCGCCACGCCATCGACGCAGCGAGGGATCGATTCCGTCCTCGAACGCCGCGTAGAGTTGCCGCAGGGCCTGCTCGGACGGCACCGGCCACGTCGTCAACGACCCGCAGGCATCGCATACGTGCAAGTTCACCGGGCCATGATCGACCACGCGCGGATGGTGGAGTCCACGCGCGACGACCAGCAGCGCTGTCGAGCCACAGAACGCGCATCTGATGATTTCGTCCCGACCGCGTGTGTCCGGATCAGTATGCATCGAAGTCGAAGAGCGTCCACCGGACGTGATCCGCATCGAGCGTTCGCGGGGTCCCGCTCAGATCCCGGAATATCAGATTCAACGGCGACGGCTTCAGCCGGTCCGGCACGCTCACGAGGACACCGCGGCGCCGTGCCGACCGGTCCAGCCCGATCGTGAGTCGGAACGGGGACAGCACACGTGCCGGCGTCAGCGCTTCGGCGAGGTGCGCCGGAATGCGATCGAGGCAAGTGGACAGACCCCATCGGGACACCTGTGCGAGCACGTCCTGAACCTCGCCGTGCCGTTTGCCCGCAACGTAACGGGCGCCGGGCCGCCTCAATCGCCAGGCGATCGCCTCGTCCGTGCGGTATGGGGCGTAGCTGTAGCTGCCCTGGCCGGAATTCGGCTCCACTCCGCCGATGCCGATCTGCACGTCAAGTGGCGCGACGAGTTGGAACCCGAGTTTCTCCGTGAATCCGCGGGTGCTTCGAGCGTTCGCGACGCCAATCACAAATCCGAATCCGGCCTCTGCGGCGCGGGCGAAGGTGCGCTCGGCCAGGCGCGGAAAGAGTCCTTTGCCCTGATGAGCGGCGTGGGTCGCTGTGTTCAGCGACAGCAATCCCTTTTCCAGACGGCCATCCAGGAAGCCGGCGATGGGAATCGCTGCGTAGTGTGCGGCCAGCATTTCTCCGTCGAACGCGTTGAAGCCGACCGCGGCGCCGCCGGGATTCTCGGCGTATAGCCAGGTCAGGTAACGGCAATCGAGTGCGGGGTTGAGCACCGTCCCGAGAAGTGCCGCAGCTCGCGCCAGGCCCTTCGGGTCGACATCGAGCGCCCGGAGATCATACGCCGGCATCGGCGAGCTGAGCGACGTGAGATTCATACGTTGTGATCGGGACGGTCGCGGCGACCACGCGGTCGAGCCGGGCAAGCAGACGGTCGCGGTTGCGGTACATCAACCAATTCAGGAAGTGGCGGTCGCCGAGGCCCGGATGCATGAAGCGCTCCTGCTCCGCGTCGAGGTCGTACGGGTGAAAATAGCCGACGACGGTATCCCTGTTGATCGCACGACGGAATGCGCGGGCCACGAGCGGCAGTGGCAGCACGCGAAAGTAGACACCTGCGGCGAACGGGCACCGGAGGGGTCCGAAGGACGCGAGACTGATGGGGATCTCCACGAGTCCCGACGGCATCCGCCGGGTGTGTCCCCCGAAGCCGGCCCACCCGTAGAGCGGGTTCCGTGCGGGAAGAACCGAACTCGAGTACGTGAATCCCAGCTCCGCGAGGACATCGTGCGCCCACCGCGTCTCGCTCGTGAGTGAGCAGGTCGGGGCCCGGTAGCCAACTACACGGTCGACTCCGCACGCGGCCAGCGCGGCGAGCGCCGATTCGACGTCCCGGCGGAACTCGTCCGGGGTCTGACGGTCGAGCGGGATGTGACGGTTTGAATGACAGGCGATTTCGTGGCCGCGGTGAAGCACTTCGCGCACCAGCTCCGGGTGTGCGCGCGCGACGTCGCCCACCACGAAGAACGTGGCTCGTGAGCCGCGCGATTCGAGCCAGTCGCAGTACCGGCGGGTGAGTTCGGGCACGCGCGCTCGGTATCGGTCCCCGCCGGATACCATGTGCCGCACATCCTCAACGTCGACGCTGAAGAGATATCGCGGTCCCGCCGACGAGGCCGCCGGCGTGATCCGGTCGCCGCCGTTCGAGCTCACCGATCCATGCCGACGATGATGCTTTGCGTGATGCCCGAGAGAATCCGGAAGATGAGACCAAAGAACAGGCTCATGATGCCGCCGAGGATCAGCGTCACCGATACGGCGGTCAGGCCCCGGTTCATCAGCAGGAAGGGGATCGCCCAGGCTGTGCCGACAAGGAGCATCCCGACTCCGACCGGAAGGAACACGCGGGTGGGGTTGATCAGAACGACCATGACGAACGTCGAGATGACGGTCCTGAGCCCGTCGTTGATGCTGTTCTTGGAACGCCCCGCCTGCCGTGCGCCCACGTGGATAGGCACCTCGATCACGTCCATGCGAAGCAGAGAAAAGAGCAGCTTGAACGAGTCGCTGTACGCCATCCCGTCGGGAAGGAACGGCAGCATCCGAACGGCGAGCGCGCGTGGGAACAGCATCATGCCGCTGTTGCTGTCGTGCACTTCCACGCCGCCGATCGCGCGGCTCCAGCGCCGGAGGAGCGCGCGTGCGATCCGCCGGCTGCCCACGCCCGGATCGCTGCGCCGGCCGACGACGAGCGTGCCCGGCCGCCACTTCTCGAAAAGCCGCCGGACGTCGCCGGCGGCGTGCTGTCCGTCACCATCCATGAGGCAGATCACGTCCGCCTTGGCGTTCAGGATGCCGGTCTTGATCGCTTCGCCGTAACCGCGCGGCCGATCGTGCCGCACGACCTGCACCGACATGCCGCCCTGCCGCTCCGCGACCTCGGCCGTGCCATCCGTGCTGCCGTCGTCCACCACGATGATGGATGGCATCGCGTCGCCGGCGAACGTACGCCAGATGTCCTGAAGCACGGCGGCGATCGACCCCGCCTCGTCGAGGCACGGAATGAGGATGGCGAACGATGCGCTCACGGCCGCCGTCTCAGCTTGTCATGCGGTGTTCTTCTCAGCAACGACTTTCACTTGGAACCAGGAGCGTTCCCATCTCCCGTATATGCGGCACGCGACCTCGAACAATCTCCTCCCACCGAGCTTGACGATGGTTTCGAAGTTCGGCGGCCATTTGTGGATATACGGCTTGGACTCGATTATCGAAAACCCCGCCTCCGTAAAGAGATTGCCGATGCACATCGGGCTCCAGCTATAAAGATGATGGTTGATGTCGTTCGGTTCGTAGCTGGACGAAATGGCTTCACACGGAACCACAAAAATGATCTTCCCGCCTCTCTCCAGCTTCTTGTACAGGGACTTCAGTTCCTGAAGCGGGTGAAGCGTGTGTTCGAGCGCATTGTCCGAGACGATGACATCGACATATCCATCCGGCACTTCATCGACGCTGCTGAACACCTCGAGCCCGTTCGCCCGCGCCGCCTCGATCGCGCCCGGATTCACCTCGACGCCGACTCTCTTTCCACAGTCCATGTTCTTGAGGAGGTATCCTCCGCCGCAACCGAAGTCCAAGACTCTGCTTTGCGGTGAAATGAATTCGATGAACTTGCTTTGATTCGCCCAGCCGCCGAACTCCCCCAGTGGGGCCTGCCAGGCGAAGTACTTGTCGTCGTAATGCGTGCTTATCAAGTCCGGCATGCGTGTCTCCATTCACACGGGACGGTCTGGAGTTCAGTCGTACTTCCGCGCGTACTCGTCATGGATCCAGTGATAGGTCCTCTC
>PMYN01000044.1 GCA_003171215.1 Gemmatimonadota bacterium
GGTGCAGGTGAACGTCGCCGACCGTCTCGACGCCGGAGAGGCTGGCTATGATCGGAGCCTCCCACTTCCGTTCGACGCTGGAACGATCGCCTGCCTGGAGTTGCGTCGGTCGCTTTACAATGCAAAGTACTTGACAATANNGCGGAGATTCATCCCATGACCGAACAGTCGACGGAGGCAATCGCAGTTCAACCCAAGCTGCTCTGGGCCGCGGCTGCGACGCTTGCGGCCTTCGGGAGCTGGATGCTCTTCGACGCCCTCCCCGGAATCAACTGGGTCCTCTGGACCGGCGCGGCCGCGGCGGGTTTGCTCTTGTTTGCCCACCCGCGCGAAAGCGCCCGGCGGTCTGTCCTCATCATGGGTGGTGCCGCGACGGTCATCGCCGGCGCGGCGGCGGTGACGGCCAGCCAACCGTTGTCGGCGCTGATCTGCATGGCGGTCGTGTTCTTCCTGGCGATGGCGATGCTGGTGACCGCCGCCCCTTCGCTCCAATCAATCACCCTTCGGTTCGCCGCGACCGCGCCGATCGTGGCGCTCAGGTTCGCGGCGGTGCAAACGATGCACCACAGCGCCGAAGCCACGCATCACATCCGGTCGACCCGAACGCGCGCGTGGATGCGAGGCCTCGCGCTCACCCTGCCGGTGCTGGTCGTCTTTTTTCTGTTGCTCGCGGGGGCGGATCCGATCTTCGCGGAATGGCGGGACGCAGTCGGGACCCTCTTCGCAAGCTGGGACTTCGTGCCGCGCGCGGTGTTCTTCGTGCCGCTGCTCGTGGTCGTGCTCGGCGCCTATGGATATGCGTCGTCCGAACCGGGACGCGCCCCGGTCGTGCAAGGTGAACCTCATGCCCGGTGGCTGGGATCGACCGAGCGCCTGATGCTGCTCGCTGGCGTCACGGCACTGTTCTGGCTGTTCCTCGCGGTTCAGCTTGGCTACCTCTTCGGAAACCTCCCATCGGTCCCTGCTTCCGGAGTGACGTTCGCCGAGTATGCGCGGCGTGGATTTGGGGAGCTGACCGTCGTCGCCGCCGCGACCGCACTGCTCATCGTCGGCTCCGAGCGATACGGGAAGGACGAGCGCGAGCGCACGCTGCGCCTCCTGACCTTCGCGGTCATCGCGGCGGCCCTGCTGCTGCTCGCCTCGGCGTTCCGCCGCGTGTTGCTGTACGAAGCGGCGTACGGGTTCACGACCGCGAGGTTATACGCGCAGGTGTACATGTGCGCGGTGGCCGCAGGGTTGCTCATGCTGTCGCTCGAGGTCGCCGGCGGCTTCGATGCGGGCCGGCTGTTTCGCCGCGCGGCCGGGGCGGCCACGATCCTGTTCATCGCGCTCGTCCACTGGAATCACGAGGACTGGATCGCGAGGCGGAACATGGACCGCTTCGCGAGCACGGGAAAGCTCGATGTCGTTTACCTGACCCAGAACCTGTCGCCCGACGTCATCCCCGCTATCGCGGAGCGGCTCCCGTCGCTGCCGGAACCGCTGCGGTCCGAGATCCGGGGCGCCGTGCGAAAGCGATATGCAACGCACGACGGAGGGCGGCAGCGGGCATGGTTCGAGTGGAATCTGGCGAGTGCGCGGGCGCGGAGGGCGGTGGAAGAGAGTTTCGCGTCTCCCTAACTTTCGGCTGCGGCGCGATCGTGCCTAGAATCGATGGCCCAATCCATCGCTACATGACGTCAGCCCCTGGCTGCTGGGCGACGCACGGCGAAGTATCCGCGCACCTACTGTCCGAGCCCATGGCAGGACGCTATCGACAGTTGTGCGTCGATGCATACGCTGTCCAGCATCCCGGGCAGCCCGGACCGCAGGCCATCCAGTCCGTCGGCGGACATCTGGTCAGCCTGCTCGCTCAGATCGAGCTCAACCTTCCACTCTCGCGCTCCGCGGCGCTCCTCGAGCGCGGCGTCCGCCGGAAGGGGTTATTCACATGGCTGACGCCACCCACGTTCGATAGCGCGCACACCGTCCTTTTCATGCAAGCGAACCTGGGTGATCCCGCCTGGGCAGCGCGCGAATGGGCGGCGAGTGCGTGGCGCGCGTGGGCTCCGCATCATGCCCAGGTTCGCGCCTGGTACGATGAGCTGTCAAGAAAGCTTGACGCGCGTTCGGCCTGATACCGGTTCGTGCCGACGGCCCCTCACGACGGACTCGGTCCCACGCCGCCGCGCGATGCGCCGGTGTAACTTGTCCGTCCGCCCGAATCATCCTCTCGCACAAATGCACGTGAGCCACGACGACGACAACCTGGACGACGAATTTCCCGAAGGCGACGGCAGCGCGCAGACCGAGGCGACGGTGGTGTGCCCGTATTGCGCGGAAGAAGTGGAGATCGTTATCGACCCTGGAAGTGGTCCGGCCCAGCTGTACGTCGAGGACTGCGAGATCTGCTGCCAGCCCTGGCGCGTGAGCGTGAACTACGACGAAGCGGGACAGGCCGAGGTCGTCGTGACGGTGCTGGACGAGTAGCGTGTTTCTCTAGCCGGACTTCAGTTCGGCGAGAATCTCCTCCGTGTGCTGGCCGAGCGCGGGCACGGCGCCCATGCGAGGCGGCGCGCCGTGGAGATTGTGCGGCGGCAGCAGCGCGGAGAACTCACCGCCCGGCGAGTCGACGCCGACCCACCGGCCGCGAGCGGCGAGCTGCGGATGCGCGGCGACGGCGCCAACATCGTTCATCGCACCCGTGGGAATGTCGGCCGCCTCGAGGAGCGCGACGACCTCCGCTCGGGTACGCGTCGCGAAATGCGAGTCGATCAACGACTCGAGCGGCGCGCGGTTCGCCACGCGCAGCTCGTTGCTGACGAACCGCGGATCGTCGGCGAGCGCTCTCGCGTCGAGCACCATCGAGCACAGACGGCGCCATTCACGATCGGTCTGCACCGCGAGCAGCACATCGCCATCGGCGCAGCCGTAGGCGCCGTACGGCACGACCATGTTGTGCCGCACACCCGTCCGCCGCGGCGATCTTCCGGTCCCTTTGAACACATTGAGCGGCGGCATCATCCATTCCGTCATGCATTCGAACATGGAGATGTCGATGCGGTCACCGCGGCCCGTCTTCTCGCGGTTGAGCAACGCGGCGAGGATCGACGAGTACGCATAGAGCCCGCCGCCGATATCGGCGATCGACACACCGACTTTCGCCGGTGAAGCTTCGGTTCCGGTCATTCCGATGATGCCCGCCTCGGCCTGAACGAGCATGTCGTACGCCTTCCGGTCGCGATATGGACCGTCGGGGCCATAGCCGGAGATTCCGCACCAGATGAGCCGCGGATGACGCGTTGCGAGCTCGTCGTACGCGAATCCCAGCCGTTCCACCGCGCCGGGCGCGAGGTTGTGCACGAAAACGTCGGCGCTTCCGATGAGACGAGCACACGTCTCGTGATCACCGGAAGACTTGAGGTCGAGCACGATGCTGCGCTTGCCCCGATTCAACCATGCGAAATACGCCGACACGCCGTTGAGGGCGCCGTCGTAATCGCGTGCGAAGTCGCCCCGGCCGGGACGCTCGATCTTGATGACGTCGGCGCCCATGTCCGCGAGCTGGCGCGTGCAAAACGGCGCGACCACGGCCTGCTCGAGCGCAACGACCCGGACTCCGTCGAGCGGCAGCGCGGCCTCGCCGGAATCGCGTGTCAAAACGACCTCGGCATCCCAAGCACGTGCTCGCCGATGTACGAGAGAATCATGTTCGTCGAGACCGGCGCGACCTGATACAGCCGCGTCTCGCGGAATTTGCGTTCGATGTCGTATTCGACGGCAAACCCGAAGCCGCCGAACGTTTGCATGCACACGTTCGCGGCCTCCCAGCTGGCGTCGGCCGCGAGAAGCTTCGCGAGGTTCGATTCTTCGCCGCACGCATTGCCCGCGTCGTAGAGTCGCGCGGCTTCGTACCGCATGAGGTCCGCCGCGCGCACGTTCGCATATGCGCGCGCGATGGGAAACTGCACGCCCTGGTTCTGTCCGATGGGACGGTCGAACACCGTGCGCTCGTTGGCGTAGCGGCGCGATTTCTCCGTGAACCAGTAGCCGTCGCCGATGCACTCGGCGGCGATGAGGATCCGCTCGGCATTCATGCCATCGAGGATGTAGCGGAATCCCTGTCCTGCCTCGCCAATGAGGTTCTCCGCCGGAATTTCGAAGTTGTCGAAAAAGAGCTCGTTCGTTTCGTGGTTCACCATGTTCTTGATGCGGCGCAGCGTCATCCCCCGCTGCTCGGCGCCGCGGAGGTCCACGAGGAAGACGGAGAGCCCATCCGTCTTCCTGGCGACGTCGGCTATCGGCGTCGTGCGAGCGAGGAGGAGCATCAGGTCGGAGTGCTGTACTCTGGAGATCCACACCTTCTGCCCGTTCACGATGTACCGGTCGCCACGACGTTCCGCGAAGGTCTTCATCTTGGTGGTGTCGCTGCCGGTCGTCGGCTCGGTGACGGCGAACGACTGGAGCCGCAACGCGCCGGACGCTATCTGCGGCAGATATTGCAGCTTCTGTCGCGCCGAGCCATGCCGGAGCAGCGTACCCATGATGTAGAGCTGTGCGTGGCAAGCGCCGGAGTTGGCGCCGGAGCGGTTCACCTCGTCGAGGATCACCGAGGCCTCGGTGATTCCCAGGCCTCCACCGCCGAACTCCGCGGGAATGAGTGCGGCGAGCCAGCCCGCAGCGGTGAGCGCCTTCACAAACTCTTCCGGGTAGCCGGAAGTCGTCTCGACGTCCCGCCAGTACCGGCTGTCGAATTTGCCGCAGAGCTCGCGAACGGGCTCGCGATATTCGCGAAAGCTGGATTCGATGTCGCTCATCATGGTTAAGATGCTGCCGGACGCGCTGATTGCCACCTTCCGCCTGGGTGCTAGTTTCTGGGGAGCGAAACGCATTCACCACACCCGTGGAACTGCATGCAGCGGAACCTGATTGCCCTCGTGCTCCTCCCCGCACTCGGCTGCGCCCCGCAGCCCGTGTCGCCGCACAAGCTCGAGGCGCTCTGGTACTCGGTTCGCGGCGAGCAGAGCGTGCAAAGCTTCGTCGCGCACGCGGACCAAGTCTCGATCGTCTCGCCGCAGGTCTTCTCGCTCGACAGCAACGGGATCATCACGGGGAGCATCGACCCGCGCGTGGTCGCGGCCGCGCACGAGAAACACGTGAAGCTCGTACCGCTGGTGATGAACCCCGGATTCGACCAGCCCTCGATACACCGCGTGCTCACGGTTCCGGGCGCCCGGTCACGGGCGATTCGCAGCCTCGCGGCCCTGTGCCGCGACCAGCACCTCGACGGCATCCAGTTCGACATCGAGAACGTGCACGTGCGCGACAAGGACGCGTTCACGTCGTTCACCCGCGAATCGGTGGACTCCGTGCACCACGCCGGCTGCACGCTCAGCGCCGCGGTCGTCCCGCGCACCGGCGAAGACCCGGGCCCCACGAGCTACCACACGTGGATCTACGATAACTGGCGTGCCGTCTACGATTACAAGGCGCTGGCGGACACGCTCGACTTCATCTCGTACATGACGTACGCCCAGCACACCGGCGGATCGCCCGCGGGACCGGTGGCCGGATATCCGTGGATGAAGGCCTCGCTCGAGTACGTGCTCTCGCTCGGCGTGCCTCCGGGAAAGATCTCGCTCGGCATTCCCGCGTATTCCGATTGGTGGTTTCCGGCGTACGATTCCGTCGGCGGTTCGAAGATGCGCGGCAGTGACATTTCGTATCCGGCGGCGCAGGGAATCCTCGCGAAAAGCGGCATCAAGCCCGTGTGGGACGACGTGCAAAAGGCGCCGGCCGCGGCATGGAGCGAGCACGACGTGTTTCAATACGTCTGGATGGAGGACTCGCGCGCCTTCCTGGCGAAGCTCGGCCTCGTCACGAACTACCATCTGCGCGGCTATTCAGTGTGGGTGCTCGGCTCGGAGGATCCCGCAACCTGGAGAGCACTAAAGTGATCGGCAGCTTTTTCACACTCGTAGCCGCAGCAGCTGCAACCATCGCCGCATCCGACAGCTCCTCGTACGTGGTGCTGAACCACGGACGCCGCGCGGGTGACATGGTGATCGTCAGCGCGGGCGACTCGACCGTAGTCCGCTGGATCTACGTGGACCGGAACCGCGGCACGCGCATCGAAACGCGCTACCGGTTCGGCGCCGACAAGCGTCTCACGTCGTCGGACGTGAGGCAGATCGCCGCGAACGGGCAGGCACCCGAGCCGAACGCCGCATTCGAGATTCGGGGCGATTCCATTCATTGGTTGATCCCGGGCGGGCGAGGCGGCGCGGGCCAGGTTCCGCCGGCCGAAAAGGTGGACCCGACGGCCTTTCTCGGGATACGCACGGGCGCGCCTTACGACCAGGCGTTGCTCGCGAACTTCCTGCTCAAGCAGCCCAGGATGACGGCAAGGGTCCAGCCGGGTGGGACGGCGCGCGCCGAGATCGTGGGAGAGGCGACCGTGCCGACGAGCAACGGCCGGAGGCACGTGCGGCTGGTGATGCTCTTCGCGGGCACCAGCACGACGCCGAACGGCGTGTGGCTCGACGACTCGGGCGCGCTGTTCTCGACGGATGTGCAGTGGTTCATCACGATCCGGCCGGGCGCCGACGCTGCGCTGCCGGTGCTGCGCGCGATCGAGGTGAAGTACCGGAATGCGCAGGCAGAGGCCATCGCGAAGAAGGTGACCGCGCCGCGTGCCGCGGCTGTCGTCATCAAGAACGGCGACCTGTTCGACAGCGAATCCGGCACGATGCGGCCAAACATGACCGTCGTGATTCGCGACGACAAGATCGTCGAGGTCGGACCTGCCGCCTCGGTCGCGACGCCCGCAGGCGCGTCGGTCATCGACGCTACCGGCAAGACAGTGATGCCGGGCATGTGGGAAATGCACACGCACCTCCAGCTCAACAACCAGTCGGCGGGCAGCCTCGTGCAGCTCGCTCAGGGACTGACGACCGTACGCGACCTCGCGGCCGACATGGACGTGGCGACGTCGCAGCGCGACCGCGAGCGGATGGGATTGCTGGCTTCACCGCGCGTCATCCTCGCGGGCTTCATCGAGGGCCCGGGCCGCTGGGCCGGACCGACCGACGTGATTGCCGGCACCGAGGGCGAGGCGCTCGCAGATATCGCCCGCTACGACTCGGCCGGATACAAGCAGATCAAGCTCTACAACATCGTGCAACAGGACCTGCTGCCGGCGATCGCAGCCGAGACGCACAGGCGCGGGATGCGGCTGAGCGGCCACATTCCGCGCGGCCTGAGCGTTCCCGCCGCCGTGCTGCTCGGCTACGACGAGATCCAGCACGCCGCGTTCCTGTTTTCGACTTTCTACCAGGATTCCTTGTACGTGCCGACGATGCGCGCGTACTCGGCGGTCGCCACGGCCGTGGCACCCAACATCGACGTGGACGGCGCGCCGATGTCCGACCTCATCAAGTTCCTGCACGATCACAACACGGTGATCGACGGCACGTTCAACCTCTGGATCGGCGGCGGCGCGGCGCTCGTCGGCGCGGGCGGCTCGGCGAACCAGCAGAAGGCCGATGCCGCATACCTGCGCCTCATCAGGAGACTCTACGACGGTGGCGTGACACTGGTGGCGGGCACGGACAACTCGTACGGCAACACGTATCATCGCGAGATCGAGCTGTACGAGCAGGCGGGAATCCCCGCGCCGCGGGTGCTGCAGATCGCGACGATCGGCAGCGCACGCGTAATGAAGGAGGAGAAGGACTACGGGAGCATCGTCGCGGGCAAGGTGGCGGACATCATCATCGTGAACGGCAGGCCGGCGCAGCAGGTGAAGGACATCGAAAAGGTGGAGACGGTGATCCGCGCCGGACGCGTCTACACCGTGAAGGGACTCTACGGCGCGCTATCGGGAGAGAAATGAGACGACGCGATTTCGTGCAGGCGTTCGGCGCCACGTTCGCGGGCGCGGCGTTCCTGCCGCGAATCGCGCCGTCCATCGCGGCACGCAGGGATCATCTCTGGCGCGTCGGACTTGAGCTGTATTCGGTGCGCAACGCCATGAAGAAGGATCCCGAGCGCACCCTCGCGGCCGTGCGCGCGATCGGGTACGACGACGTCGAACTGCTCTGGAGCTTCGACAACTTCGGGCGAACGCCGCAGCAGGTGCGCGAGACCCTCAAGCACGAAGGGTTGAAGGCGCCGTCCGGGCACATCGCGCCGGAAGCCCTCCTGAAGGACTGGGAGCGGAGCCTCGACGCCGCGAAGCTGGTTGGACACCAGTATCTGATCGTGCCGAGCCTCCCGGACGAAACGCGAACCTCTCTCGACGCGTGGCGCCGCTGGGCCGACAGCTTCAATGCCGCCGGCGATCTCGCCCGCCGCGCCGGCATCTGGCTCGCATTCCACAATGAGCCCGACCACATGAAGCCGATCGGCGGAGCGGTCCCCTACGACCTGTTCGTGGACCGGACCGATCCTTCACGCGTCCGCCTTCAGCTCGATTTCGGCAACATGGAAGTGGGCGGAGCAAAGCCGATGGAGTATCTCCAGCGGTATCGCGGCCGGTATTGGAGTTTTCACGTCAAGGACGTCGTGGACGACGGCTCGCACGACACGGAACTCGGCGCGGGTCGCGTGAACCTGCGGGCGCTGCTCGCGGCGATCCCCGACGTGCAGAAGAAGCCGTGTTATGTCGAGCAGGAGAGTCCGAAGGACGAACTCATGAGCGTGCGGCAGGACTACAACTACCTCAAGAAGCTGGAGTTCTAAGATGATCGTCGTTCGCCGTCTCGCATTCGCTCTGCTCGCGCTCGCCGCCGCCGGCTCATCATCACGCGCGATGGACGATCCGCGCCTCATCCCCAAGCCGCGTGAAGCGACGACAGGCGATCTCGTGCCGCTCGCGCGATCCGTTACGATCACCGGCGCGGGCAACGACGACGATCGCTTCGCGGCGAAGGACCTCACCGAAACGCTGAAGGCGCGCGGCATTCGCGTCGCCGCCGGCGGGGATGCGGGCTTCCGGATCTCGTTGCTTCGCCTCGATTCACCGACGGCGCGCCGCGTGCTCGACGACAACAAGATCGCGTTCCCCGACGAAATGAAGGCCGAGGGGTACGTGCTCCTCGCGACGAAGGACGGCGCGGCGATCGTGGCCGCGACCGGCTCCGGACTGTTCTATGGCGCGCAAACGCTCAAGCAGCTCATTCGCACGGACGGCGCCGCGCCGCACATACAGCTCGCCGTCATCCGCGACTGGCCCGCGATGAAGTACCGCGGCTTCCACGACGATCTCTCGCGCGGTCCCGTTCCGACGCTCGAGTTCCAGAAGAGGGAAATCCGCACGTTCGCGGCATACAAGCTCAACGTCTACTCGCCGTACTATGAGCACACGCTCGCCTATAATTCGAGCCCGCTCATCTCGCCGCCCGGCGGCGGCATGAGCCACGAGGACGTGCGCGCGCTCGTCGCCTACGCAAAACGCTTTCACATCGACGTCATCCCGGAACAGGAGGCGTTCGGCCACTTGCACCACGTGCTCAAGTACGACCTCTACGCGCCGCTCGCCGAAACGGACCACGGGCACGTGCTCGCGCCGAACGACCCCGCGTCGTTGCCGCTGATCAAGTCGTGGTTCGCCGAGATCGACTCGCTCTTTCCGTCGAAGTTCGTGCACCTCGGTGCGGACGAGACGTTCGAGCTCGGCATGGGCCGCACGAAGGACCGCGTGTCGCAGAACGGCCTCGGCCAGGTATACATCGACTTCCTGAAACAGATCGAGAGCGCGCTGCGCTACACGGGAAAGAGGTTCCTCTTCTGGGGCGACATCGCACAGGGGAGCCCCGATCTCGTGAAGTCGCTCCCCAAGGACATGCTCGCGGTCGGCTGGGGATACGGCCCGAACCCCAAGGCGGAAACGCTGCTGCGTCCGTTCATCGACGCCGGGATCGAGACGTGGGTCGCTCCGGGCGTGAACGGATGGAGTCGCGTCTATCCGAACAACGACATCGCGCTGAAGAACATCCAGGCGATGGCGCGCGACGGACAGCGGCTTGGCGCGACCGGCCTGCTCAACACGAGCTGGGCCGACGACGGTGAAGCGATCCTGAATCAACAGTGGTACGGGATCCTGTTCGGCGCCGCCGCGAGCTGGCAGGCCGGCGAGGCCTCGATCGACGATTTCGAGCGGAGTTTCGGCCTGCAGTTCCACGGCGACGGCAC
>PMYN01000055.1:0-11741 GCA_003171215.1 Gemmatimonadota bacterium
GGCGAGACCAGTGGGGAGAGGCGAGGATGAGCGGGGAGTGGGGAGAGCCGAGCGGGGAGTGGGGAGCGGGGAGAAAATGATATTCCCTGCGGTGGGATGGTGAAGGAATCTTCCGGCGGGCGCCGCATCCTTGCGGCATGCCAATCATCCATGATCCGGAATTCTGCGCGTGGGAAGCATGTGTGCCGCAGAGTCTCCGTGACGATCAGATGTGGAAGTTCCACGCATACCGCGTCGCGCTCTACTTGCTCGACCTCGCTGCGCGCGATGTTCAGGACCTCCGCGCACGCAAGTGCTTTCCGCATCAAACTGATCAGCTGCTAAGAGCCATCGCCTCCATCAGCGCCAATGTCGCCGACGGCTTCGGCCGAAATTCAGCTGTTGATCGATCCAGGTTCTTCGGAATCGCACTCGGATCTCTGCGCGAGAGTTTCACGTGGTACCGCGCCGTCCACGACGAACTCTCGCCGGAGGTCATCGAACTTCGATTCGAGCAACTCGCCGAACTCCGTCGCATTCTGATCGGCGCACAAAAATGGCTATCAGGGAAACCTCAGCGATCGCACCTGATGTAGTCTGCCAACTCCCCCCTCGCCCCTCGGTTCTCCCCACTCCCCACTCACCCTAGCCACTCCCCACTGGTCTCGCCCCTCGCCCCTGCAGTTGTGAGTTCCGAGGCCAACCGCGACATTTGAAGCATGGCATGGTTTAGAAAAGAAAAGAAACCAAGACAGCCCCAAGGCGAACGCCTCGAAATTCCCGCCGACGTCTGGGAGAAGTGCGAAGCATGCGGCCACACCGACATTCGCGAGAACTTCTCCAAGATCTTCAACGTCTGCCCCACCTGCGATTACCATAGGCGCATAAGAGCCCTCGACTACATCAACATCCTCCTCGACGACGGCTCCATCGAGGAAACCGAGGCCGACCTGCGGTCCGTCGATCCCCTGACGTTCCCCGAGTATCCTGCCCGGCTCAAGAAGGCTCTGGCCAAGGCAGGCGACAGCGACGCCATCGTCACCGCTTCCGGAACCATGGAAAAGATGCCGGTGAACCTCGGGGTCATGGACTTCGCGTTCATGGGCGGCTCCATGGGCTCCGTGGTCGGAGAGAAGATCGCGCGGCTCGGCCAGCGGTCGCTCGAGAAGAAGTTCCCGCTCATCATCGTCTCCGCGTCCGGCGGAGCGCGAATGCAGGAAGGGGTGCTTTCGCTGATGCAGATGGCGAAGACGTCCGCCGTGCTCTCGCAGCTCGCGGAGCGTCGCATTCCGTACGTGTCCATCCTCACGAACCCGACCACGGGCGGCGTCAGCGCCAGCTTCGCGATGCTCGGTGATGCCATCCTCGCGGAACCGGGCGCGGTCGTCGGGTTCGCCGGCCCGCGCGTCATCAAGCAGACCCTCGGCCAGGATCTTCCCGAGGGATTCCAGACCGCCGAGTTCCTCCTCGATCACGGCATGGTCGACTGTGTCGTGCATCGGGCGCAGCTCAAGCAGACCGTCGGACAGCTGCTGCGGCACATGAGCGGCAAGCCCGCCGCCACCGGGTGGGCCTCGAGCTGAGAACCTACGGCGACGCGCTCGACTTTCTCTACGCGCGCACCACGGGAATCTGGCGGCTTGGGCTCGAGCGGGTTGAAGCGTTTCTCCAGTCGCTCGATAATCCGCATCGGCGCATCCGCACGATTCATGTCGCCGGCACCAACGGCAAGGGCAGCGTCTGCGCCACGCTCGAGGCGGTGCTGCGCGCGAAGGGGCTGCGCACCGCCGTCTATACCTCGCCGCATCTCGTCGACTTTCGCGAACGTTTCCTGATCGACGGCGTGCCGGTGGCGCCGGAGCGGATCGTCGAGTTCGTCGACAAGTGGACGCCGGAAGTGGAGCGGCTGGGCGCCACGTTCTTCGAAGCGACCACCGCGATGGCGTTCGAGTTCTTCGCCGAGGCGAACGTCGATGTCGCGGTGATCGAGACCGGGCTCGGCGGCCGGCTCGACGCGACCAACGTGATTACGCCGCTTGTCGCCGGCGTCGCGACGATCGGGATCGACCACGTCGAATTCCTCGGTGCCACTCTCGAGGAAATTGCGTTCGAGAAGGCCGGCATCTTCAAGCGCGGTGTGCCGGCCGTCGTTGGCGATCCTGATCCGGCGATCCGCGAGCTGCTCGCGTCGCACGCGCGGACCCACGGCGCGGAACCGACCCGCGTGATCTACGACGAGGGCGGTCCTACGGACGTTCGCGTCGGCGCGTCGGGCACGAAGTTCTCGTTCGGGGGGCGAACCTTCACCACGCCGCTGCTCGGGGCCCATCAGGCGGCCAACTCCGCCGTGGCGATCGCGATGCTCGAAGCGCTCCCCGCGGGGCTCGCTCCGAGCGAGTCCGAGCTGCACGCGGGAATGCCGCACGTGCGGCTGCCCGGCCGCTTCCAGCGCGTGGGGAAGTACCTGTTCGACGTCGCCCACAACCCCGCGGGCGCGGCGGTTCTCGCGAGTACGCTCTCGAAGATCGCGCCGCCCAAGCCCATCGTGGCCGTTCTGAGCGTTCTGTCGGACAAGGACTGGCGCGGGATCATGGACGCGCTCGCACCGGCTGTGGAGCGATTCATCCTCACAAATGCGCCCACCGCGCCGCCCAGCCGGGCCTGGACCATTCCGGAGCCGCTGAACTACGCCCGCGAGCGGGGGTGGGACGCCGAGGTCATCAGGGACTTCGACCGGGCGCTGGTGCGAGGGGCCTCGGACGGGGCCACGGTGCTCATTACCGGGTCGTTTCACACCGTGGGCGACGCGATGGCGCGTCTGGAGGTAAGTCCGACGGGCGGCTAGCTTTAGCGGATGGCAGGTGGAGCGCTTCCCGGGTTCAGAGACTTCTATCCAGACGAGTTCGCGCAACGGGCCCACATTTTCCGGGCCTGGCGCGAGGTCGCCCGGCGCTACGCGTTCGTCGAGTACGATGGTCCTCCGCTCGAGCCGCTCGATCTCTACACCAAGAAGAGCGGGGACGAGATCGCCGGCCAGCTGTACAACTTTACCGACAAGGGCGGGCGCGAGGTCGCGCTCCGGCCGGAAATGACGCCGACCTTCGCGCGCATGGTAGCCGAGCGCGCGAACGCGCTTCGCAAGCCGGTGCGCTGGTTCTCGATTCCCCAGCTCTTCAGATACGAGCGCGCCCAGCGCGGACGGCTTCGCGAGCATTTCCAGTTGAACGTCGACATCGTCGGTGAGGTGAGCGAGCTCGCCGACGCCGAATTGCTCTCGGTCGCGATCTCGATCATGCAGGAGCTGGGACTCGACGCGAGCGACGTGCGCGCGCGAGTGTCCGACAGGCGCCTGCTCAACGCACTGCTCTCCGAGATCGGCGTGCGCGAGGAAAGCCGGCAGGCCGCGGTGTACGCGGTGCTCGACAAGATCTCGCGCCAGCCCCGTGACATTTCGGTCGCGAAGCTCACGGAAGCCGGCCTCACACCGGGCATGATCGAGGCCGTCCTCGAGCTGCCGGAGGTGAAGGACCTTGACGGCTTTCGTCCGGAACTCGCCAACGCGGCCGCGGTGAAGCCGCACCTCGAGCGCGTCGCGACGTACCTCTCGCACCTGCAGTCGCTCGGCGTCCGCGAGTGGGTGGATATCGATCTCTCGATCGTTCGCGGGCTCGCGTACTACACGGGGATCGTGTTCGAACTCTTCGACGCCAAGGGCGAGCTTCGCGCAATCTGCGGCGGCGGCCGCTACGATGATCTGCTCAACGACCTCGGCGGCGCCGATCTTCCCGCGCTCGGCTTCGGCATGGGCGATGTCGTTCTCGGCGAACTGTTGAAGGCGCGCCACCTCATGCCGGAGACCGCCGGCACGGGGGCCGACCTGTTCTTCGTCGGTGGTAACGGCGCGCTCGAACATCCGATTGGCGACGCGCTTCGGCTTCTACACTTGCTCCGGGACGCCGGATTCAGCGTGGACTACGGCCTCAGCGCCGAGCGCTATCAGACACAGCCGACGCGCAATCAGGTGGACAGCGCCAGGAAGTCGGGCGCCCGCGCCACGATCTGCTTCGACTCGGGCACCGAGGTTCTGGTGCAGGGACTCGTGGGCAAACTGAAGGAAGCGCCGAGCAGGAAGTTCGCCTCGCGACCGTTGCTCGCCGCCGATGCCACCGCGATCGCCGCATTGAAAGACTGGTTCACCGAAACGATTTCCACCCGACACAACGACTGATGGCAGACGACAAGAAGCTCACCACCCGCGCCGAAGATTTCAGCGCGTGGTACAACGAGGTCGTCCTTCGGGCCGAACTCGCCGACTACTCGCCGGTGAAGGGCTCGATGGTCATTCGCCCCAACGGCTACGGCATCTGGGAGCGGATGCAACGCGCACTCGACGACAAGTTCAAGGCGACGGGGCACGTGAACGCGTACTTCCCGCTCCTGATTCCCGAAAGCTTCATGAAGAAGGAGGCGCAGCACGTGGAGGGGTTTGCGCCCGAGTGCGCCGTCGTGACGCATGGCGGCGGCAAGGAACTCGAGGAGCGGCTCTACATCCGCCCCACGAGCGAAACGATCATCTATCACATGTTCGCGAAGTGGGTGCAGAGCTATCGCGACCTGCCGATCCTGATGAACCAGTGGGCGAACATCGTGCGCTGGGAGATGCGCACCCGGCTCTTTCTGCGAACGCTCGAGTTCCTCTGGCAGGAGGGGCACACCGCCCACGCGACGCACGAGGAGGGCGAAGCCGAGGCGCGCAAGATGCTCGGCGTCTATCGCGATTTCATGGAGGGATGGATCGCGATGCCCGTGATCACCGGCTACAAGTCCGAGAGCGAGAAGTTCGCGGGCGGCCTGCGCACGTACGCCTGTGAAGCGCTGATGCAGGACAACAAGGCGCTGCAGGCCGGCACGTCGCACGACCTCGGGCAGAACTTTTCGAAGGCGTTCGACCTCAAGTTCCAGTCGGAATCCGGAGAGGTCGAGTACGCCTGGAACACGAGCTGGGGCGTCTCGACGCGCATGGTCGGCGGTCTCGTGATGACGCACGGCGACGACAACGGTCTCGTCACGCCTCCGAAACTCGCGCCGATCGAGATCGTCATCGTTCCCATCTGGAAGACGGACGAGGAGCGATCGAAGCTCGTAGAGGCCGCGAACAAGCTGAAGGACGAGCTCACCTCGTGGAGCGGCCGCGGTGAGGATCGCCTGCGCGTGCACATCGACGCGCGCGAGGGGATGAAGCCGGGCGCGAAATACTACGAGTGGGAACTGCGCGGCATCCCGCTGCGTCTGGAACTCGGGCCCAAGGATCTCGAGAAGCAGTCCGTGTTCTCGGCGCGGCGCGACACGCGGGCAAAGGCGGCCATTCCGATGGCCGGCGTCGCGGCGTCGGTCGCGCAGTTGCTTGGCACGATCCAGTCCGACCTGTTCACCGCAGCGAAGGCGCGGCGCGATGCGGCGACGCATCGTGGAGATATCTCGTATGCCCGTTTCAAGGAGATCATGGACGGTCCCGGCGGGTTCGTGTACGCCGGATGGAACGGAGATCCCGCCGTCGAGGCGCAGGTGAAGGAGGAAACGAAGGCGACCATTCGCGTCATTCCCGACGCCGAATTCCGTTCGCCCGATGCGCCCATGACCTGCATGGTCACCGGCCAACCCGCAAAGCATGAGGTCGTGTGGGCCAAAGCGTACTGACGACGGCGTTCACGCGCCGTGACGGCGCGCCGTACTGCGAGGACGTGCCTGCCGAGACGATCGCCCGGCAGGCGGGGACGCCGACGTTCGTGTACAGCGCGGCCGTCCTTCGCGACCGGTATCGCCGCCTGACCGCGGCACTCGCCGGCGTCAGGCACCGTGTGCACTACAGCCTCAAGGCGAACGCCAACCGGGCGGTGCTCTCGGTGCTGCGCGAGCTGGGTTCGGGCGCCGACGTCGTGAGCGGCGGCGAGCTGCATCGAGCGTTGCGCGCGGGGTTCCACGGCCACGACATCATCTTCGGCGGCGTCGGCAAGACCGGGCAGGAGCTGCGTGAGGCGCTGAAGGCCGGCGTGAAGCTGATCAATGTGGAGTCCGAGGCGGAGCTGCATCTCCTGGAGGCCATCGCGCGCGAACTCGGCGTGGTGGCTCCCGTCGGGTTCCGCATCAACCCCGATGTCACGGTCGAGAACCCGCACGCATACATCGCGACGGGCTCACGCGGTCACAAGTTCGGCATTCCACACGACGAGGCGCTCGATCTCGCCAGGGAAGCGCGGGCGCTCGAGCATGTGGAGCTGATCGGGCTGGACATGCACGTCGGATCGCAGCTCGCCACGCTCGAGCCGTACCGTGCCGGCCTCGAGCGATTGAGGGAACTCGCGGAGCGCATGGTCGGCGCTGGTGCCCCCATCAGGTACGTGGACATCGGCGGAGGATTGCCCGTACGTTACGACGAGGGCGACCCGGAGCCGGACCTCGACGCTTTTGCGAACGTCGTGGCACCCGTAGTGAAGCGGATGAATGCGGAACTGATCGTCGAGCCCGGCCGGTTTTTCGCGGCCGCAAGCGGTGTGCTCCTCGCCCGCGTACTGTATAGAAAGCGCAGTGGGGGCAAGGATTACGTGATCGCAGACGCGGGAATGACGGAGCTGCTGAGGCCCTCGCACTACGATGCATACCACCTGATCGAATCGGCGAAGCCAAGTGGGAAGCGGGCGGTGGTTGACGTGGTCGGCCCCGTTTGCGAGAGCGGTGACTTTCTCGCCCAGGATCGTGAGATGGACGATGTGGAGGCCGGTGACCTGCTGGTGATCCACACCGCTGGAGCGTATGGCTACGTGATGTCGTCGAACTACAACGCGCGACCGAAGGCCGCGGAGGTGATGGTCGATGGTGCACGCTTCGCGGTCGTCACGGCGCGCGAATCGTACGACGACCTGACGCGGCTCGAGCAGGCCCACCCAGACTGGAGGGCTGTCTGATGCTCGTGGGACTGATGTCCGACACGCACGATCGCATTCCGGCGATCGCCGAACTGCTCAAGCGCATGACCGAGCGCGGAGTGGGGATGGTCCTGCACGCCGGCGATTTCTGCTCGCCGTTCTCGCTGAAGCCGTTCCAGGACGCGAACGTCGCGCTCGCCGGAGTGTTCGGCCGCAACGACGGCGATCCGGAGGGACTGAAGGCGTTCGCGGAGCAGGGAATGGGGCACGAACTCTTCGAGTCGCCGCACAGCCTGACCATCGGCGAGCACAAGATTCTCCTCGTGCACGACATCGGCGACGTGACGGCCCGTTCGATCAAGGCGCATAACGTCGTCGTGCACGGCAGCGAGCACCTGCAGTCGATGAAGACGCGCGGCGATTCGCTGATCATCAATCCGGGCGAGGCGTGCGGCTGGATCAACGGCGCGCCCACGGCGGCGGTGCTCGATCTCGATACCAAGCACGTGGAGTTCCTCAAGCTCTCGGAGCCGCAGTGGAAGTTTTGAGCAACGAAACGCTGTCACCTGACAGCGGTCAGCGGTCAGCTGCCAGACAACGGCCTTTTTACCGGCCAGTGCAATAATGTCATCACGGATTCTCATCCTCGATTGCGGAAGCCAGTTCACCCAGCTCATTGCCCGACGAGTCCGCGAGGCGCGCGTGTACTCGGAGATCCACCCGCCTACCCGCTCGCTCGAGTGGATCAGGGCGTGGAATCCGACCGGCATCATCCTGAGCGGCGGCCCGAACTCCGTCACGGACGAAGGTGCGCCGGATTTCGACAGGGGGATTCTCGACGTCGCACCGATCCTCGGCGTGTGCTACGGACTGCAGTGGATCACGCACGTCGAGGGCGGCAAGGTGGCCGCCGGCGGCGGACGCGAGTACGGCCGCGCGATGATCACCGTCGACGAGAGCGCGGGGGTATTCGCGGGGTTCGTGAGGGGTGAGGAGACGCAGGTGTGGATGAGCCACGGCGATCACGTCGATGCGCCGCCGCCGGGATACGTCAAGACGGCATCGAGCGGAAACGTCGTCGCCGGATTCCGTCATGCGACCAAGCCGATTCACGCGATCCAGTTTCACTCCGAAGTCGCGCATACGGTTCGAGGAGCCGAGATCATCGGCAACTTCCTGTTCGGCGTGTGCGGAGCGAAACCGGACTGGACGCCGGGTTCCTTTGTGGAACGCGAGATCGCGCAGATCCGCGAGCTGGTGGGTGACAAGCACGTGATCTGCGGGCTCTCGGGCGGCGTCGATTCGTCGGTGGCCGCCGCGCTGGTCCACCGCGCGATCGGCGACCAGCTCACCTGCATCTTCGTCGACACCGGCCTCCTGCGGCTGCACGAGCGCGAGCAGGTCGAACGCACGTTCAAGGCGAACCTCGGCATCAAGCTCGTCACCGTGCGCGCCGAAGAGCGATTCATGACGGCGCTCGCCGGCGAGGCCGAGCCCGAGAAGAAGCGCACCATCATCGGCCACACGTTCATCGACGTGTTCGAGGACGCCGCGGCGGCAGCGGGAAAGGACGCCGCCTTCCTGGTGCAGGGTACGCTGTATCCCGACGTGATCGAGAGCGTGAGCGTCAAGGGCGGCCCGAGCGCCACGATCAAGACGCATCACAACGTGGGCGGGCTCAAGCCGGGGATGAAGTTCAAGCTCATCGAGCCGCTGCGCGAACTGTTCAAGGACGAAGTGCGCAACGTCGGCCGCGAGCTCGGCCTGCCGGAGGAGATGGTCGGCCGCCATCCGTTCCCCGGGCCCGGGCTCGCGATTCGCGTGCTCGGCGCCGTCGACCAGCCGGCGATCGACACGCTTCGCAAGGCCGACGCCATCTATCTCGAGGAGATTCGAGAAGCCGGCTTGTACGACGACATCTGGCAGGCGTTCGCGGTGTTCCTTCCGATCCGCTCGGTGGGAGTGATGGGTGACTTCCGGACGTACGAGAACGCGATCGCGCTGCGCGCGGTGACGAGCACCGATGGGATGACGGCCGACTGGTTCGCGTTTCCTCACGAGGTGCTCGCGCGGATATCGAGCCGGATCATCAACGAGGTCGCGGGCGTGAATCGCGTGGTGTACGACGTGAGCTCCAAGCCGCCCGCCACCATCGAGTGGGAGTAGCGTGCCAGCGATGCAGAATACGGAACTCTTGTAGTGTCAGCCCTCGCGCAGCTCCGCCCGACGCGAGGCGAGCTGCGCGAGATGCTGCGCCTCGCTTGGCCCGTCGTGCTCGCCCAAGTGGGCATCATGCTCATGGGCGTGGTGGACACCGCGATGGTCGGCCGCGTGGGAACCTCCGCGGTCGCCGCAGTGGCGCTCGGCCACATCTACTGGGTCAACGTCACGATCTTCGGGATGGGGATCCTGCTCGTCCTCGACCCGGTTGTCTCACAGGCCACGGGCGCGCAGGATCACGAGGGCGTGGCGCGCGGTGTGCAGCGCGGCGTGCTCATGGCGCTCGCGCTCAGCGTGCCGACGGCGCTCCTGCTGATTCCCGGCGAGCTGTTCTTCGGGTTCCTCCGCCAGCCAGCCGACGTCACGCCGATCGCCGCGACGTTCTCGCGCATTTCGATCATCGGCGTGGTGCCGTTCTACCTGTTCTTCGCGCTGCGGCAGTCGCTTCAGGCGATGGCGCAGGTGCGGCCGGTGGTGATCGCGATCGTGGTCTCGAACTTCGTGAACTTCGCGCTGGACTACGCGCTGATCTACGGGCACTTCGGGCTTCCCGCGCTGGGAACGCAGGGATCGGCGATCGCCACGGCACTGAGCCGGTGGCTGATGTTCGGCCTGCTCGTGTACTTCGGCTGGACGCAGCTGCACGGCGCCATCGTGCCGTGGCGGCCGGAGTCGTTCCGAGTCGGGCCGATGGTGAGGATGCTCCGGCTCGGCATGCCCGTCGGACTTCAGAACTGGCTCGAGATCGCGGTGTTCTCCGGCGGAGCGGTGGCCCTCGGCTGGTTTGGCTCCGTCCCGCTCGCCGCGCACGAGATCGCGATCAACCTGGCGGCGCTGACCTTCATGTTTCCGATGGGGGTGAGTGCCGCCGCCGCGGCGATGGTCGGACGCGCCATCGGCAGGGAAGATCTCTCGGGGGCGAGGCGCGATGCAGTCGCGGCCCTGGCGGTTGGGATGGGGTTCATGGCGATCGCGGCGATCGCGTTCCTGACGATTCCGCGAGCGCTCGCGCTGATCTTCGTGCGTGATCCGGCGACCGTTGCGACGGCGGCCTCGCTGATCTTCATCGGCGGGCTGTTCCAGATTTTCGACGGCATGCAGGCCGTCGCGACGGGCGTGCTGCGCGGGACCGGCGACACACGCGTGCCGATGCTGCTGCACCTCGCGGGCTTCTGGGGAATAGGGATTCCGCTCTCCCTCGGGCTCGCGTTCCGGCTCGGATTCGGCCCGCAGGGCGTGTGGTGGGGCTACGTCGGCGCGCTCGCAGCCGTCGCGGCGATGCAGTTGCTGCGCGTGCGCTGGCGACTGGGGCAGGACATCCAGCGGCTCCAGATCGACGAGTCGAATGAGTTCGTGGTGATGGAGGTCTGAGGACGATCTGGCGACGGGCGACGCGTGAGGGTAGGTGCAATGCCTACGTATCGCGATTTCCTCCGTGACCGCTCGTTGTACCGCGGGGTACGTAAGCCTGAGGACCGCGCACGGAGGTGCCGAGTGATTCAGGCTCGTTTGACGCGAGTATCGATGTGTGTCGCCGCTCTGATGTGGTCTGCGGCCTGCCATCACGACATCACGGGTCCCGCTCAGGCCGCTCCGACCACACTGACCCAGCTTCCCCGCGCGCTCTCGCTCGCCGAGACGTCGGTGCGGGACGCGGCGAATGCCCTCTCCTTCGCGCTCTGGGGCAAGGTCAACGCGGCGCAGCCGGACACCAACGTCTTCATCTCGCCGCTCAGCGCNNGCGCTCGGCATGACGATGAACGGCGCCGCGACGGTCACGTACGACCAGATGCACGCCGCGCTGCAGTTCGGAAACACTTCACTCACGGACATCAACGCCGGCTACAAGTCGCTGATCGCGCTGCTCGAGTCGCTCGATCCCAGCGTGAAGATGCAGATCGCAAACTCGATCTGGTATCGCAACGGATTCCCCATGCTCCCGTCGTTTCTCGATACCACGAAAACCTACTTCGATGCGACGGTGAAAGGGCTGAACTTCGCCGACGTGCAGGGCTCGCTCGCGACCATCAACGGCTGGGTGAACACCGCGACGAACGGCAAGATCCCATCGGTTCTGGATGGCATCGATCCAAGCGAGATGATGTTCCTGATCAATGCCATCTATTTCAAGGGGAGTTGGCGCTCGCAGTTCGATCCGGCCCAGACGACCGCCGCCACGTTCACCCCGAGCACCGGCGCCACGCAGCAGATGCAGCTCATGCGTCAGCTGCACGAGTTTCCGTACGCAGAAACCGCGGCATATCAGGCTGTCGACCTGCCGTACGGCGACAGCGCGTTCACGATGACCGTTCTCCTGCCGAAGGCGGGAACCGACATTCAGACGCTTGCGGCGTCGCTCACGCCCACCGCATGGCAGTCTCTCATCGGAAGCTTCAGGGCGGTGGAGCACGTCGATCTCTCGCTTCCCAAGCTGACCCTCGCCTACAAGAGGCAGTTGAAGCCCGATCTCATGGCGCTGGGGATGGTCGAGCCATTCGACTCGAACGGGGCCGACTTCACCCGGATGGCCCCGAATCCGGCCGGTTCGCAGCTCTTCATCGAGTTCGTGCAGCAGAACAGTTTCGTCGACATCAACGAGGAGGGAACCGAGGCGGCGGC
>PMYN01000055.1:11750-67120 GCA_003171215.1 Gemmatimonadota bacterium
GTGCTCTTCATGGGGAAGGTCGTTAGAATGCCGTAGTCATGACTACGGCAAAGCTGAGCTTCTCCGAACGCACCTCGAACGGCTCGCGGCTCCTCAGGGTCGTGCAGCGCGTCATCATCATCGTCGCCCTGCTGCACGTCGCGATCGGCGTGTGGTCAGCGTATCGCGCCTGGGTGCAGGTTCGCAGCCTCGAGCTCAAGGTGGTGAGCCCGGCCCTGAGCGCCGGGATGCCCACGTACGTGCACGTGGTCACATCGGGGCGCACGCCGGTGGATGTGCGCCTCGAGCTGATTCAGGGCTCGCACTCCGTGATGCTCGCCACGCTCCGGGTGGCCCCGAGCCGCGACGGCTTCTACGATCCGCGTACGCGTCAGGGATCGATGATGCCGTCGTTCACGACGGCATTTCTCGCCCAGTTCCAGCCGGGGCCGGCTCTTCTCCGCGCGACGGCCATTGGGCGGCCGCAGTGGCTTCGAACACCGCCGCCGGTCGTTCAGGAACTTCCCGTGGTGGTCTCGCGCTGATTAGGGCGCCGGCTTAGTCCACGCCGGCGGCGCTCCGTCGAACACCTCGACGACCGTCACGATCGTCGAGCCCTTCGCGAGCGAGGGCACGCCGCGGATGAAGCTCACGATGCCGGCCTGCGGCGCGAGCACATCGCTCAGCTTCCGTCCGACGTAGTCGGTGATGTAGCCGACCTTGGCGCCCTTCAGCACGCGGCTTCCGCGGGCTGCGGTGGCGTAGAACATTCCCCCGCTGTCCGCCCGCACGCGCTGGTCGTGGCCGACCCATTTGATCTTCGGCGACGCCGGCACCGCGCGGTCGATCATCTTGAGCGAGGCCAGCACGTTCAGCGATCCGTTGACGAGCATTCCGGTCTCTTCGGCGGTCACGAGCCCCGAGCGGCCCGCTTCGGCGACGAACGTCGTCTTGCCGAGCACGAGCGAGTAGCCGCTGAGGCTCCGCGTGCGCGCCGGATTGGTGATGTCGACGTCGCTCACGATCACCATGTCGAGGCCGAATCGCTCGTCGAGCACGCGGCTCGCGCTGTCCTGCGCGCTGTTCCCGCTGCGCATCCAGTAACTGTAGGGCCGCAGGTTCTCGTCGAGATCGCCGCCGTGCAAGTCCACGATCACATCGGCGGGCTTCACGACCTGTTCGGCCACCATCGCGAGCGCGCGCTCGGTCTGCGTGCCGGATGGATTCCCCGGATACGACGCGTTCATCCCCTTCTTGTCGACGGGATTGATGTGCGGCACCATCTGCTCGAACGAGGCAACGTTGAGCAACGGCACGATGATCACGGTGCCGCTCAGCTTCTTCGGATCGATGCGCTCGATGAGTTTCGTGAGCGCGACGATCGACGTGTACTCGGTGCCGTGCGCGCCCGACACGAACGACACCACACGGCCCGGCTTGGCGCCGTTGATGACGGCGACCTGAATGACCGTTCCGGAATCGCTGCCCGCCGGGACAACCAGCGCACCGTAGGCGCGCTCACCACGCTTCGCGGTTGCCGTGCCGACCGTGACCGTGACGTGCGCATCGGCGTTCTGCGCCGCGAGAACGGGCGCGAGAACCGGCGCGAACGCAATCGTCGCGACCAACAGATGGCGAGTCATACGCCCTTCTCCTCGAGAAGCTTCATGAACTCCGCCGGCTGCGAAATGCTCAGCAGACGGTCGGGCACGTCCGTCTCCTTCGAGAACTGCGCGATCTTGCCGAGCACCGGGAGGTACTGGTTGGAGACTTCGAGCGGGGGCGCGACGATGAGAAAGAAGAAGAACACGGGCTTCTCGTCGATCGCCTTGAAGTCGACGCCTTCGCGCTTCCGGCCGAACGCCACGCGCAGTTTGTTGACCACCAGCGAGCGGCAGTGGGGAATCGCGATGCCGCGTCCGATGCCCGTCGAGCCGAGGTTTTCGCGTCGCTTGAGCATCTTGAAGAGCATCGCTTCATTCTTCTCGTCGAGGCCGAGAAGTGCGATGAGCTCTTTCAGGACGTCGTCCTTGGTGGTGCCCTGAAGGTCGAGCTTGACGGCGTCTTCAGAGAAAAACTCGCGCAGTTCCATGCAGTTCCTCGTTTCTCAGGCGCCCGTTGGTGACGCGCCGTTTGGTCGATGGGTATGGGCCTAAGGTAATGCTNNCGAATCATGCCCGCATTCCCCTATTCCGTCTCGCACGAGGTGCCGCTGTTCCTGGCGCCGATGGCGGGGGTGTCGGAGTCGCCATTCCGGCGACTCTGCCGCCGCTTTGGCGCGGATGTCGTCGTGACGGAGTTCCTGTCCGCGGAGGGTATTCGCCGGGAGAACGAGGCCACGCTGAGCAAGCTTCGATTCGGGCCCGATGAGCGGCCGATCGGCGTGCAGATCTTCGGAGGGGAGCCCGGCCCGATGGGTGAGGCCGCGGCACTCGTCACGGATGTGTTTCAGCCGGAGTTCATCGACATCAACTTCGGTTGTCCGGTGAAGAAGGTCGTGCGGCGCAACGGCGGATCCGGATGCCTCAAGGATCTCGGGCTCGTGCAGGAGGTCATCAAGGCCGTCGTGCGCTCGACGCATCTCCCCGTCACCTGCAAGATACGCAGCGGCTGGAACGAGGAAATGCGCGATCCCGTGACGATCGGCCTGCGCTGCCAGGACGCGGGCGTGGGGGCGATCGCGCTGCATCCGCGCACGCGCACCCAGATGTATTCGGGCGCCGCGCGCTGGGAGGAGATCGCGAAGCTCGTCGAAGCGCTCGACATTCCGGTGATCGGCAACGGCGACATCAAGACGGCCGAAGACGCGTATCGCATGCATCGCGAAACGGGATGTGCGGGCGTGATGATCGCGCGCGGCTCGTTCGGCCAGCCTTGGATCTTCGACCAGACGCGCGCGCTGCTCGCCGGAAAGCCGTTGCCGCCGCCGCCGCCGGTCGCGATTCGATTCGACACCGCGCTCCAGCACGCGCGCATGGTGCAAGAGTACGAGATCGACCCGGTCGGCGCAGCGCTCGAGTTCCGCAAGCATCTGGGCTGGTACGTGAAGGGGCTCCCGGGTTCCGCGGAACTGCGCAAGCGGCTGCATCAGGTGAACAGCTTCGACGAAGTCGAGGGGATCTTCAGCGACTACCTCGCGATGGGCACTCACGGCGACCTCCCCGACGACGAACACCAACTGGACGTGGAACTCCTCGAGGCCGGGCACGCGTGAGCAAGCCATGAGACGCGAGCGGGTCCGTGCGCTGCTGGAGGAAGTTGCGGCGGGGCGGGCCACGGTGGAGGAGGCGCTCTCACACCTCGACGGCGCGCCCGTTGAGGAACTCGGCTTCGCGAACCTCGACCACCATCGCGCGCTGCGCGCGGGGTATCCCGAGGTCGTGTTCGGTGAAGGGAAGACCGTCGAACAGACCCTGCTGATCTGCGAACGGCTCGCCGCGAAGGGAGACGGCTTTCTCGTCACGCGCGCGGGCGAATCGCAACGCACCGCGCTCGGCGCGGCCTTCCCCGGCGCACGAGTGAATGCGCTCGCCCGTACGGTGCACCTCGCCGGCGCCGCATTGCCCGCGAAGAGCGGCCGCAAGCCGGCACTCATCGTCACCGCGGGAACCAGTGACCTGGCGGTAGCCGAGGAAGCGGCGGAGACGCTCGTCGCCGTCGGGCTGACCGTCGCGCGCCTCACGGACGTCGGCGTCGCGGGGATTCACCGCCTGCTTTCGCAGCACGACGCGCTTCGTGACGCCGCGGTCGTCATCGTGGTAGCAGGTATGGATGGCGCGCTGCCGTCGGTGGTCGGAGGCCTGGTTCGCGTGCCGGTGATCGCGGTGCCCACGAGCGTCGGCTACGGCGCGAGCTTCGAGGGGTTGTCCGCGCTGCTGGCGATGCTCAACAGCTGTGCTGCGGGTGTGGTGGTGTGCAACATCGACAACGGCTTCGGTGCGGCCATGGCGGCTGCGAGAATCCTGAACGCGCAGTGATGAAGGCGCTCGCGGCGTTCCTGGCCGGAGCGATGGTCGCCATTGCGGCGAACTACTGGCGCGCCCTCTGGCGTCGAAGGCATCCGGTTCCCCTGCCGCCGGGCGTCGCGTACGAACGTGTGGGAGATCGCGGGTCGCCGCGCCGCGGCGTGCGCGCATCGCTGCTGAAATCGATCCGCGACCCGTCCAATCCGAACGATCGCGCGGAGGCACGTGAGCGCGAGCTGGCCGACGATCTGCGCGGCTATCTCGGCGATGTCGGCGCACAGCACGGGGCCGACGACGCGATGCTGTGGATGCGCGGAAGCGAGGGCGCGGAATTCCTGCCGGTCGCATGGAATCATCCGGGCGCACCGCCCAGCGCCGGGTGGGGCACGCCGCAGCAACGCGAGCTCGTTTCGTGGGCGGCGGGCGAAGGCGTCGTTTGCTTCGACGCCGCGGACGGCCAGCTCGTTCTTGCCGCCGCGCGTGTGGCGCTCGAGGGCGTCGCCGCGCTCGGCACCGCGGGTGAGGTTGTCGGCGGTCTGGTGCTCCATTCGGCGTCGGGGATCGGGAGTCCGCGCAGCGAACTCAAGCTCTGGCTTCCGCGGCATGCAGAGCGTCTGGCCCAGCTGGTGGAGCTTCAGGTCACGAGAAACGAGGTCGCTCGTGCAAACAGGCGCATGCGTGTGCTGGTGCGAAGCGTTCAGGAGCTCGACCCGTCGGGCGAGCATGAGGCGCTCGAGAAGGGAATCGTCGAGAGCATCATCGAGGCGAGCGGCGCGACGTTCGCCGCTCTCGTCGAGTGGCAGGCCGAAACGAAACGTGGCGCCGTGCACTACGCGAGCACCCTGTACCCCGAACCGCAGCCGCATGCCGGCGATCCCGTGGAGCCTGAGTCCCTCGTGGGTGGTGTGTGCATCGATGAGACTCCCCGCTTCTGGGATTACGCGGAAGCGGTCGCCGCATCGAACGAACTCTTCGCGCCGGGTGCGCTGGTGCCGCACGCGGGCGCGTTGGCGATCCTGCCGATGCGGCGCAACAAACGGATCATCGGGGCGATCGTGCTCGGCACGACGGAGGCCGGCGCGCTGCGACAGGGCGACTTGAAGACGGCCGGGTTCTTCGCCCAGCTCGCCGGATCGGCGCTCGAAGCGGCTTGGGAGATCGAGGAGGTCAGGGGCACCGCGCGCCTTGACGAGCTCACGGGGCTCTCGAATCGCCGTCACTTCGACGACGAACTCAAGCGGACACTCGACCAGACCGATCGATTCGGCGGAAGCTGTACGCTCGTGCTGGCGGACGTCGACCACTTCAAGGATATCAACGACACGCATGGGCACCCGGCCGGCGACAAAGTGCTCAAGGCGATCGCGGACGTGATGCGCGATGCGGTCCGCACGACGGACACCTGCGCACGCATCGGCGGTGAGGAACTCTGCGTGATCCTTCCGCAGACCGGTCTGGAGGGTGGGCTCGACCTGGCCGAGCGATTGCGCGCGAGCATCGAGGGGATGCCGATCCGCTGGAAGGACCGCGAGATCAGGGTGTCGGCGAGCTTCGGCGTGGCGACGTACCAGGCGGGCGGCGGGGCGGTGAAGCGCGGGCTGCTGTTCGACGCGACGGATCGCGCCTTGTACCGCGCCAAGGGCGACGGGCGGAATTGCGTCCGGACGGCTTAGATCGTCGGGTGAGGGGTGAGGAGTGTGCCGTTCGGCCTCCGTTTGAGGCCAGCTTCGAGCCCGATTGTGTTATATTGAATGGGAAGGAGGGGGCGACTGGTATCGATTGTGTAGGTGGACCCGTAGCAGCGTGTCCAGGTCCTCGGGTTCCTGGTAAAACACTCGGGAAATTCTCAACTGCGAACTCAAACTTCGCTCTCGCCGCGTAAAGCTTAGGCTTTACCGTGGCAGTGCGTGAACGGTAGCCCGCCCGGGGCGATCCTCACGTAACGCAAATCTGGGCTAGCGAGGCGGTGCGCCTTCCGTCGACTCGCGAAAATCTAGAAGGCTCATCCAGCGGTGGGCGGCCTGGCGGCCAGCCGTTGGAAACATCAATCGCCGGGATACACACGTAGACGCTGCGGAAGATCTTATGCAAGACGGGAGTTCGAATCTCCCCGCCTCCATGAAAAGACAGTCCAGAGCGATCTAGGGGAGTCCAAACGGGCTCCCCTTTTTCGTTTCTCCCTCTACAGCACTGTCCATAGTCGTCCGTAGCCGTCTATTGACATCCATCGCTATTGTGGGTATCATAGTGGTGAATCTCGACACCAAACTCAGGGGGACGCCATGGCTGCGGGTATCAACCGACTGACCGACCTGAATATCAAGTCCTGGATCACGAAGGCGCGGGCCGGCAAGGTGACGGCCGGGGCCGACATGGCGTTCCGCACGACGGGCGGCGGCACGATCACGGTGCAGAAGGGCGCGGTCGTCAAGCAGCCCAAACTTTCGGACGGCGGCGGGCTGTTCGTGACGTTGACGAAGAAGGGAACGGCGGTGTTCCGCATCACCTACCGCTACGGCGGCAAGACGCGGCTGTTCTCTGTGGGTATCTATCCAGAGGTGTCGCTCGAGGCTGCGCGGCGCGAACGAGAGCTGCTCAAGGCCGACTTGAAGGCGGGCCGCGACCCGGTGCAGGTGCGGATGATCGCGAAGGCGGCGAATGTCGCATCGGCGGACACCACGTTCGCCGGCGTGGCCGCGGAGTGGCTCGCCAAGCGCAAAAAGGAATGGAGCGAGATTCACTACGAGCAGACGAAACACGCGCTCGAGCGCGACATCTTCCCGAAGTTGGGATCGTTGCCGATTGGAGAGATCACGGCGCCGATCCTCGCCCGCGAGATCGAGAAGGTGAATAAGCGCACGGAACAGACGGCGGCGAAAATCCTCTGGTCGGTGAAGGGCATCTTTCAGTTAGCGCAGACGCGCGACGGCGCCACGATCCGCGAAAACCCGGCGATCGCCGTGCGCGCGGTGCTCACGAACTCCACGCCACGGAAACCGCGAGCGGCCCTCCTGACGTTCCCGGCGTTGGGCGACGTGCTGCGCCGCACGGACGGCGCGGCGATCTCGCCCGCCGTGCGGTTGTGCCTGAAGTTGATCGCGTTCACCGCGGTTCGCGTCAGCAACGGCGTCGAGGCGCAATGGAAAGAGTTCGATCTCGACGCCGACGTGCCGACGTGGACGATCCCGCGCGAGCAGATGAAGGTGAGTAAGGGCCGGCCGTTCGATCACACGGTGCTACTCGGGCCGACGATCGCGGCCGAACTGAAACACTGGCAGCGCGTCACCGGCGGGCGCGGGTTCCTGTTCCCCTCGCCGCACCACGACAACGAACACATCACGTCCGAGGCGTGCGAGAAGTTCTACCGCATGACCTTGAAGCTGAGGGACATTCATTCAGTGCACGGCTGGCGCTCAAGCTTCTCGACGCTGGCGAACGATCACGGCTTTGCGTCGAAGGCCGTGGACCTCGCACTCGATCACGTCAACGAGTCCGAAGTTGAGCGCGCATACAATCGTCCCGGCGAGATCGGCGGAAAGTTCGAAGAGCGGGTGCGGATGGCGTATTGGTGGGACAGCCAACTCTCAGCGGCACAGCACGGCGGCACGGTGCTTCCACTGCGCGCAACGGCGAGCTGACCATGAAACTAGAACTCATTCGCGCCGATGGCTCCCGCGTCCCGTACATCGCGATCGCGGAACAGCCGATGGACCCGGCGATGCAAGCGGCGACCAGTTACGCCGCCGGCACGATCGACAAGACGGTACAACTCACTGCGGACCTGCTCGCCGGGTCAGCCGACCAGCTCGAGGCATTGGCTGATGGCACGCGCGATCCGGCGCGCGTTCGGTCGGTCGCCGCACTCTTCGCGCGTTGCGCCCTCGAGCTCGATTCCGTGGTCGAAGGCTGACACCCCCTCGCGCATTGTGATATCTTTATAGTCCAAGTGGGTACGGGAAGTACCACCGACAACTCGAGGCAGGTGCGATGTAGCGCGTTGGGAATGGCCTGATCCATCGGGGATGACGGGATACCCGTCGTTCATTCGATCGCACACCGTCACGACGGTGCGGGGCTGACTGGAACTCGGCATGGGCTGAGCAACGCAGAACATTCGCGCTGCTTAGCCCTTTTCCGTGGGCAGCGTGACCACCTTCCGCCCCGCGAGCCGAACATGAGCACCTCGATATCCCCTGAGCAGCCAAGAAAGAAGAATCGGCGGATGCCGTCGCAGAACGGCGATGCGAGATTCCTCCGGTTGCATGGCGTCCAGAACCTTACGGGCCTCTGCCGTAGCTCGATCTACGGAAAGATGGCGAAGGGCGAATTCCCGCGGTCCCTCCCGCTCGGATCGTCGCGCATCGTCGCATGGAAAAGCGAAGAGGTTGTCGCCTGGTGCGACGCGCAGATCGCAGCCGCACGCCCCAAGATCGCAGAAGTCGCAGCCGCGTAGCAATCCCTCGCTACCGGCCAGCGCGCGCACGCAGCACCGGTAGCACTACGGCCCACACGGAGCAACCGCATGGCCGCCCTACAGCAGTTCCGCCGCGAAGTTCGCGCCGGTGCACGAAAGCAGAATTCTCCAACTGATGCACTCTGGCGCGCGGCATGGCGCGAACTCGCCGCAAGTTGCTGGCGCCTCGCCGGCGAGATCCACGAATGGGACATCCGCCGTGATGTCGAAGACCTCGAGCGCGACGCTGCGCGCATCATGCAGTCGGGCGGCGAGCAGCAGAGGGCCGCATGAGCGGGCCCGATGACACCGCAGAGGTAAGGCGCCTCTCGCTGGTGCGCGCGTGCGATGTCGTGATGGAGTCCGTGTCATACCTCTGGCAAGATCGGCTGCCGGCCGGAAAGGTCACCGGCATCGACGGACGGATGGGGACGGGCAAGACGACGATCCTCGCGGCGATCATGGGCGCCACCACGACCGGCCGGGGCTTGCCTGGACAGGTCGTAACGCCGCGCGGCGCCGCGATCCTCATCTCGCTCGAGGATGGACACGCCGACACGCTGGTACCCCGCCTGAGCGCCGCAGGCGCTGACCTCGCCCGATGCCACCTGTTCAACGGCTACGATTTCGGCGGCGAGCGTAGCGACGGAATGTTCAGTCTCGGCGAAGATGTACAACGGCTCCGCTGGGCGATCGAGGAGACGGGCTCGAAGTTCGTGGGGATCGATCCGTTTACGGCGGCCCTCCCCGCAACGGTGAACTCGTACAAGGATCAAGATATCCGGCGCGTGCTCGGCCCACTCGCGAAGGTCGCGGAGGATACCGGCGCTTCCATCACCTTCTGCCGTCACTTCCGAAAAGGCGGTGGTGTAGCCGAGGATGCCGGAGGCGGTAGCGTTGGCATCGGCGCGGCGTGCCGGTCGGTGCTGCGCGTCGACGTGGATCCCGAGAACCCTGACCGCTACCTGCTGTCGAGCGTGAAGTCGAGCACGTCGAAGCGACCGCCCACGATCGGCTATCGCATCGAAGGCGTGACGCTCGCCGGCGAGGTGCCCATCCTCACCAGCCGGATCGCATGGGACGGCGTGTCAACGTGGACGGCCGACACCCTGGCCGCGCACTCGATGAGCGAGGAAGATCGCCCGCGCGTGGTCGAGGCCGAGGACTGGCTGCGCGACGCGCTGCGCTACGCCCCGCGGAAGGCGCGGGACCTGTTCAAGGCCGCCCATGCAGACGGCATCGAGAAGCGAACCCTGCAACGGGCGGCCGACAACGTAGGCGTCGCGAAGGACCGAAAGGGGTTCGGCGAAGGGTCGGAGTGGTCGCTCGCGAACGCCATTCGTGCCAAAAACACTCCATTCGCGCCATCAAAAACAATGGCACGAACGGGCACGAATGGCACGAATGAGCCTCAGGAGGCCGCATGACCGACATCGAGATGCACACGCCCCACCCGCCGCTGGCGCCCGCGGGTACCGCCGCGTCTGAATTGTTTTGGAACCAATGGCCGGCCAAGCACCGGATCCACCGGGAGCGCGTCGCCATCGCGCGCGCTGATGCCGTCGCAGCGTCCGAGGTAGAAAAGGACCGCATTCCCGCGCGCTGTGAATACCTCTCTGACAATCGCGTCGTGATTTCGCACCCGCTCGGACTGCAGCACGAAAACGCGGTGCTCTGCATCCTCAGACACACGAAGAAAAAGTTTTCCATCCTCCTCGAGACACCGACACCATGACTACCGCACCCGGCACCGGACATCTGCTCGCCACAGGCTTCGCGCCGGCAGTGTCCAACATCAGGAAAGATCCTGATGCTGACGTCATCACCACCATCGCCGCCGCGTGGCTGCTGCTGGAGGGCGCATGACCGACACGACGCCGGACCTCACGGCTGCGATTCTCCGCGCGGAAGCATCCAGCGCACTCGCCCAAGTCGGATGCACGTCCGTCGAGCTCTTCCTTCCTCACATCGAAGGGGCGCTCTGCATCGACCCGGCCGGCAACGTCGCCGTGAAGGACGAGGACGGGAGCGTGCGATACCGGGTATCGCCCGTCATGTACGCGCGGGAAGTCCGCGCCGAGTGGGAGAAGGGCAAGAACTGCGGCCGCTACTTCAAGTAGAGCAGGACCGCGCCACGCGACTGCGGAGCGCGGGTAGGAGAACACCATCGAAGGGGAATGGACATGATCACCAAGACACAGACACAAGCAACGCTCCGAAACATCGCCGCGAACATTGCAGCTCACGCGCGCACCGCGCACGCCGAGCGCACGGCGATCAAGGCAGACCCGATGGTCCCGCCCGCGGGTCTGGGCGGCGTCTTGAGGCAGCACACGGACCGCACCAATACCGCGCGCCGCGCACTGACTGACAAGGCTCGCGACTCCATCAACTCCTACCGCCTGGACAACGTGAAGCGCCCGCCCTCATTCCGGCCGGGTTCAGCCGCGGAAGCCTCATGGCTCGCCGCGATCGCTGTCCAGGCGGTGCACTACTCGCCGGCGGTGCTCGCAGAAACGATCGAGAGTGCCATCGCGGACGGCGACACCGCGATGGTCGCGCTGCTCCTACCGCTCGCCTCCTCGCTCACGTCCTACGCGAAGCCGTTCACCGCGAGCACCGCCGTCATCGCCGCGACGGTGAAGGGGCGGCAATTTCTCGACAGTACGCCGGAGATAGTCGCGAGCAAGGCAGCAGCCGACTACGCCGATGCGCTTTCGTTCGAACTCGGCGCCCTCGAAAATGCGTTGACCTCCGACACGCCGATCGACCTCCTCGACAAAATGGTCGAATTTCACGCGCTGCCGAATCTACTGCCGGTGTCCGTATGACCGCCGACGACAAACTGGCCGCTCTCACGATCGCGGCGCAGCACGCTCTCGGCGGCGCGCATGTCGCGATTACCCCAGCGCGCCTCGCGAAGGTCATGTCGTTCCTCGACGTGGACGAGGAAGGAATCGTGCGGGTATTCGGCGGGAAGGTTGAAGCGAACCACGCCGCGTACGCCGTCGTCCCGACGCCGTGGGAACCGCGCGTGCACTGGGACATCATGGGCGGCGGGAAAGACCTGCCCGTCACGTTCGCGAAGCTCGTGGAGGACTTAAAACTTGCAAAAGAGCTCTGACCAAGCACGCGCCATAGAATTCGCGGAGTCCAACTCTCCAGGACGCGCGAGCACGCCGCGCGTCTGCGGAGCGATCAAGAAGAACGGCGAGCCGTGTATGGCGAACGTGCCCGATGGGGTCGATCTCTGTCCGCATCACGATCCTGCACAAGCCGACGAGATGCAGCGGCGCCGGCTGAAGGGCAACGCCTCACGCGGGCGTCTGTACGAGACCGCGAAGGCGGCGACAGTCCGCGGGTGTCCTGCTGTCCCTCTGAACCTCGAGGATGCGACCACGTTCGCTGCATGGGCCGTGCATCAGGTGGCGAGTGGATCACTGGATAGCAGAACCGGCCATGAGATCGCGTTCATCCTGAACTCATTTAGGGGCGCCCTCGAAAAACGCGACCTACTTCGCGAAATAGAGCAGCTCAGGCGTGACCTGGCCGCGGCACGGAAAGAAACAGGGGCGAAGCGTGAGTAACGAACTCGATCGCTTTCGCGCGGACGTTGGCGCCATCGTTGCGAAGCATGAAGCGAAGAAAGGGCGCGCGGACTTCACGAAGTACAAAGACAATCCCGTTGGCTTCCTGCGCGATGTGTTGAAATGTTCGCCGTGGGAAATGCAATGCGTCATGGCCGAGCTCGTCCGCGATCATGCGCGCGTCTGCATCGTCTCCGCGAACAGCATCGGTAAGGACTGGTTGCTCAGTAGACTTTTTTTGTGGTGGGTGTACGCTCGCCGCGGCATGGTCATTGCCACGTCCGTTACCGATCGTCAGGCGCGACAGATCACCATGCGGGAAGTGCGCCGCGCGTTCCTCGCCACGCCGTCGCTACCGGGCGAACTCTTCCAGATGGAGCTGCGCGTTGACGACAGCTCCGGCATCCTCGCGTTTACCAGCGATCACGTCGAAAAGCTGGTCGGGTTCCATCACCCAAAACTTTTGCTCGCGCTCTCTGAAGGGCAGGGACTCGACGCGCAAGTGTTTGAGGCGGCGTTCGCGTGCGCGACCGGCGCGGAAAACAAAATCGTTCTGTACGGTAATCCTACGGTCGTCGCCGGCGCATTCCACACGGCTGCGACGAATGGAAACTGGCAGACGCTCACGATCCCGGCGAGCGCGCATCCGAACATCGTCACCGGCCGCGAAGAGATCCCCGGCGGGCCGTCGCGTGCGTGGATGGCCGATCTTGCTGCTGAGTACGGCATCACGTCGAGTATCTACCGCGCGCGCGTGCTCAGTGAGTGGCCGGACAGCGCGATCGAGGGCTTAGTCACTCGCTCGATGATGCTCGCCGCGTTCGCGCGCCACGAGTCCGGTGCGCTGGATGATGCCGCGTTCGCCTATCGCCCGCGCGGCGCCGACGATCCCGACAATCCGATGAGTCAACTACGCGCGGCGAAACTCGGATATGCGCCGGCGCTGAGTGCCGATATCGCGCGATTCGGTCCTGACCATTCCGTGCTGGCCATCATCCGCGGGCCGAAGGTCGAGGCGTTGCATACCTGGCACGGCAAGAGCACCGTCGAGAGCGCGGAGATCATCGCTGCACACGCGGAACGACTCTGGGCGTGCCGTGAAGTCGCGCCACCGCGGATCGTCATTGACGATGGCGGCGTCGGAGGCGGCGTTACGGATCAACTTCGTAAGATGAAGTGGGGCGTCACCGCGTACAACGGATCGAACCGCGCGATTGATCCCCGAAAGCACCTCAACCGCCGTGCGGAAGCACACTGGCGTTTCCGCACGCTGCTCGAGACGAACGCGATCGCACTCCCGCGCGACGAGATGATGCTCGAGGAGGCGTTGGCCGTGGAGTACCAACTCGTTCCGTCATCGGGCGCGATCCAGATCGTCTCAAAAGAGACCATCAGGTCAGCGTTAGGCCGGTCTCCGGATCGACTCGATGCGATCGTCGCCGGCCTCTGGGCCACTTTAGGAAGTGGTCGGCAGACGGCATGGTGGGGAACGGTCTACACCTAGAGGCGCCCGCGGTGCGCGCCGGCGCCCCGCTGCGGGCCGAACTCTGGCATGGGTAGGTAGGAGTCGCCTCACCGTGTTGGGCGCCTGTGGCGGGTCCGTTCCTACCGCAGCAATCGAACTCTTAGCAGATCACAGAGGTAGACGGCACGTTTCGACCAGTACGCCGGCCGCCGATACCCGCTCTGGTACCTACGGCACGCTCAGGAAGGTCGAGACAGCGGCCGAACGGGCAAGGGACGGGGGGGGCATCAAGTCGGTCGACGATCCGGGTGCGTCATCTCTCTTAGGAGACCAATGATCTGCGAAGCGCTCAGTTCTTTGTCCATAAGCGTAAGGCGGATGGGCTCGAACACACCCCACATCCGCCGGTACATATCCATCGATGGCATGTGCGAGTTGAGCTCTCGACCACCGAAACTTGAGAACCGATCCAGATCCTTGATCAGGAAATGCGCGATGCTCAGTTGTTCGCCTTCGTTGTTTCCGTCGAACCCCGGAAATACAACCTTCTTCCCGAACGGGGCGGCCTCCTTCTCGACGCGGTCTTTGTCTGCCTTTGTAAGTTTGCCGTGCGCGCGCTCCAGAAAAGACCACATATCGAGCACATCGAGGACCTCGGTGACGACGGACTTGCTGTCTTCATGCCCATGGTAGATGCCCGGGTACTTCCACTGAAGACCCCATAGGTGGCCGTCGTGGATCGCAGATTCCACGAACTCCGGATCAATCTCGCCCTTAATCTTGAGGTGCTTATAGATCTCGCACAGCATTAGCAGAGACAGCTTCTCGCCGTCACTGAGGTGCACGGGGCTTTTCTCTACGCGCTCATCATCTCGCTGCATCGTGGTTCCTCCTAAATGGCTAATTATTCACCCGTCACTGGCCGGCCATTGTAACGGCCGGATTCTTAACGTCAGTCATATCCGATCACGCGCTCTATCAAGCGGCCGTCAACATCGCGGCCCGAAATGTTGACGTGCTCCGGCGGTGCCCCCCAGTCATCGCCGAGGAGTTGGTCGATGAGGGCTTTCCCGCTCAGCCCGCTTGCCTCGAGCATGGCAAGGCGTTTGAGCAGCTCCTGGCCGTGATCCTGCTCCCACAGACTACCGTCAACTAGGTGGATCGCGACTGAAACGCGGCGGCTCATGTCTGCAATCTGCTCACGATGGCCCGTCGAACACAACTTCGCGGCACGAGGTATCGTTGCGGGTATCGAAACTGAAAAGAGAAACGGCGCACAGTCCGGCGCTGTCCATCGTCGTCTAGGTGCGTGCAATAATCAGGCAGAGTTCGATTGCCCCCGCCTCCACTCTAACAGCAGAAGACAGACGGCGGACGACAGAAGGCAGAGACAACACGAAAGAGCGGCGCCCAATCGGGTGCCGCTCTTTCGTGTTTCGCTCTGCACGCGCGGTCAAGCGGCGGCCTCGGTGCTTTCGGCCCCGAACGCCGGGAGTCATATTGCGGTTTCCCTCTCCCGGCATCCCATGCGACGCCTCATCGCCCTTGCACTCATGATCGCCCCGCTCGGCGCCCGCGCCCAGCTGGCCGACACCAAGATCCTCACCCTCCAGGCGGCGAAGACGATGCTCGCCGCGGCCGAGGCGGAGGCCACGAAGAACAACTGGACGATGTCGATCGCCGTCGTGGACGCGGCGGGCGAGCTCATCGCCTTCCATCACATGGACGATGCGACGTTCGGAAGCATCGCGGTGTCGCAGGGCAAGGCGCGCACGGCCGCGCGCTTCAAGCGGCCGACGAAGACGTTCGACTCCACGGTCACGGCGGGACGAGTGTCCGTGATCACGCTGGACGGCGTGGTCGCGGTGGAGGGCGGCGTGCCCATCATCGTGAACGGCAGGCTGCTCGGTGCCGTCGGGGCGAGCGGCGGTACATCGCCGCAGGACGCGCAGGTCGCCCGCGCCGGCGTCGAAGCGCTCAAGCCGTGACGGCGTGATCGGCGCGAGGCTTCGAGACACACCGCCGGTCCCAATCCCCCACACACACGGCTCATGAAACGCTTCCTGCTCGCCGTCGTCGTCCTCGTCGCCGCCCTCGCGGCGGTCCTCGTCTACAATACGAGCCGCGCGCCGGTCAGCGTCGCCGAAGCTTCAAGACCGGCTGCCATCACGATCGATTCGGCGGGCGCGATCGCGCGTTTCGCCAAGGCGCTGACCTTTCCCACGATCTCGTGGGATCCCGGCACTCACCCGGTCGACAGCGCGGCGTTCCGCGGCATGCAGGCACATCTCGCCGAGAGCTTCCCGCTCGTGCACAAGACGCTCAAGCACGAGGTGATCAACCATCTCTCGCTGCTGTACACATGGCCGGGTTCGAATCCCGCGCTCGCGCCCGTGGTGCTGATGGGACACCAGGACGTCGTCCCGGTGATTCCTGGCACGGAGGGGCTGTGGCAGCAGCCGCCATTCAGCGGCGCGATCGCCGGCGGCTTCGTATGGGGGCGCGGTTCCCTCGACGACAAGCTGACCGTGCTCGCCACGCTCGAGGCGATCGAGACGCTGCTCCGCCAGGGCTACCAGCCGAAGCACACCGTGTACCTCGCGTTCGGCCACGACGAGGAGATCGGCGGTCAGGAGGGCGCAAGAGTATTGCGCGACACGCTCGTCGCGCGCGGTCTCAAGACGGCCGCGCTCGTGCTCGACGAAGGGGGCGCGATCGCCGAAGGCACCATGCTCGGCGTGCCGGGCAGGATCGCACTCATCGGCGTGAGCGAGAAGGGGTCCCTCTCACTCGAGCTGACGATAAAGGGGAAGGGTGGCCATTCATCTACGCCGCCCGCGCACACGGCCATCGGCCAGCTTGCGAAAGTCATCGAGAAGATCGAGGCCTCGCCCTTTCCGGCGACGCTCGACGGCCCGACGCGCTGGATGCTCGACGCGCTGTCGCCGTCGATGCCGTATAGCAGGCGGCTGGCGATGTCGAACCTCTGGCTGTTCGGCCCCGTCGTCGAGAAGGCGATGCTCGCCAAGCCACCGAGCGCGGCGATGCTGCGCACGACGACCGCCTTCACGATGGTGAGCGGCGGCGTGAAGACGAACGTGCTGCCGATCGACGCGAAGGCGGTGGTGAACTTTCGCATCCGCCCCGGCGAGACGATGCAGAGCGTAACGGAGCGCGTGCGCCGGATCGTCAACGACACGGCCGTCGCGATCCGCGATCTGGGCTTCCACTCCGACCCGTCGCCGGTGTCGGACCCGAAGGGCGCAGGATTCGCGGCGCTGGCGAAGTCGGTGCGCGAGGAGTTCGGCGCGAATGCCGTGACCGTGACGCCGTACCTCGTGATCGGCGGCACCGATGCGCGCTACTGGTCGGGTCTCAGCTCGCAGACGTTCCGCTTCATGGGCGCACCCATCGAAGCCGACGGTCTCGAGCGGGTGCACGGGACCAACGAGCGCGCGCCGCTCGCGAGCTACGTGTCATCGGTTCGCTATCTCGTGCGGCTGGTCAGGAACACCGACGACATCCCGTAGTTTCGCTGCAGCGAGCGGCTATGTCGAGACCGTCTCAACCAATAGCTTAGGGAAGTCACCATGAAGTTGCGGCGCGTGGTCACCGGACCGAGGCACTCATGAGAAAGACGCTCGTGCTTGTGCTCGTCGCTGCGTGCGCCATGCTCGCGGCGGCGCCCGGTTCGCGGCACTCCGCCGCGACCGCCGATCTCGTGCTGATGAACGGCCGTGTGATCACGGTGGATGCCGGAGACCGCGTCGCTCAGGGCCTCGCCATCGCGGGCGACAAGATCCTCGCCGTGGGCTCGAATCAGGAGATCCGTAAGTTCATCGGTCCAGCCACACGGCAGATCGACCTCAAGGGGCTCACCGTCACGCCGGGGCTTCTCGACGCGCACGCGCATTTCGCGTCGGGCGGCGTGAACCGGCTCTTCACGCTCGACCTCTCATACCCCGCGGTGAAGAATCTCACCGACGTGCGCACGAAGGTTGCCGAGCGCGTCGCGCGCGCCGCGCCGGGCGACTGGATAAACGGACGCGGCTGGGACGAAGGGAAACTCGAAGAACGCCGCTACATTCGCGCGACCGACCTCGACGCCGTCTCGCCGAACAACCCCGTTCGTCTCACGCACACCACCGGCCACTACGTCGCCGTGAACTCGGCCGCGCTGAAGCTCGCGAACATCACGAAGGACACGCCCGATCCGCCGGCGGGAACGATCGACCGGTATCCCGATGGCACACCCACCGGCGTCCTCAAGGAAGGCGCGGCGGGACTCGTGCGCGGCCGCGGAGGCCGCGGCTCAGGTTTGCCAGCCGACGCGACCGAACAGGGAATCCGCGAGCTCGCGAANNTGGCGGACGGCGGGCTCACGGTGCGCATCTTCGCGCTCTGGCTGGGTGGGTCGAGTCCGTCGCGCGCGAAGGATCTCATCGCGCAGGTCGGTTCGTTCACGAAGCCGTACGAGTCCACGGGCGACGATCACCTCGTCAGCGGAGGGATCAAGCTCTACATCGACGGCAGCGGCGGCGCGCGCACCGCGTGGCTCTACGACGACTGGAACAAGGAGTCCACCGGGATCGACGCCGGAAACAGGGGATATCCGACGTCGAGTCCCGATTCGATCCGGGCGCTCATCAGGATCTTCCACGACGCGGGGCTGCACATCGCCGTGCACTCCATCGGCGACCGCGGCATCGACTGGGTGGTGGACAGCTACGCCGAGGCGGAGAAGGCCAACCCCAAGCCGGGGCTGCGGCATGCAATCATCCATGCGAACATCCCGACGGACCACGCGATCGCGGTGATGGCCGATCTCCAGAAGCGATTCGATGCCGGATATCCGGAGCCGTCGGCCACGTTCGCGTGGTGGATCGGCGACACATACGCGGGGAACTTCGGGCCGGCGCGATCGGCGCGGCTCAATCCATTCCGGACGTTCCTCTCGAAGGGAGTGATCTGGGCGAACGGATCGGACTACGACGTGACGCCGTTCCCCGCGCGGTACGCGATCTGGAGCGCCGTCGCGCGGGAACCGCTGCTCGGCGTGTACGGCGCACACCCGTTCGGCACCGCGGAGTCGGTGGACGTCCATACTGCGCTGCGCGCGGTGACGATCTGGGCCGCGCGGCAGATGTTTCTCGAGAAGAAGATCGGCTCGATCGAGGCGGGGAAGTATGCGGACCTGGCGGTGTGGGACCGCGATCTCTATCGCGTGCCAGTGGCGGAACTCAAGGAGATGCAGTGCCAGATGACGATCTTTAACGGAAAGGTCGTCTATCGGAGAGCGGGCGGAAAACTGTAGACACCATCGCCGGCACTGTCGTCCCCGGCACGGCTGGCTGCGGTTCCCCGCGGCCACCAGCTAAACCTTTTTGTCGCGCCAAGGAGCCATCCGTGCTGAAAATCGTATCACGAACCTGGGACGTTCTCGCCCTCGGACTCTGCGTCATTGCTGCGCCCATCGGCACGTTGTCGTCGCAGGTCACGACCCTGCCGAGCGAGACGCCGGCGAAGCTCGTGCCCACCAACGACGGATTCGATCATGTGCGGCGCGAAGTCATGATCCCGATGCGCGACGGCGTGAGACTCCACACGGTGATCCTCGTGCCGAAGGGCGCGAGCCGCGCGCCGATCCTGCTCACGCGCACACCGTACAACGCCAACGAACTCACGACGCACGCCAACAGCGCGCACCTCGGGCCCACGCTCAACGGCTACGACAACGCCCTCGACGTCATCATCGGCGGCGGATACATCCGCGTCATTGAGGACGTGCGCGGCAAGTACGGATCCGAAGGCGACTACGTGATGAACCGTCCGTTGCACGGACCGCAGAACCCGACGGCCGTGGACCACGCGACGGACACCTACGACACGATCGACTGGCTCGTGAAGAACGTCCCCGAGTCGAACGGCAAGGTGGGCATCCTCGGCATCTCGTACGACGGCTTCCTGCCGCTGATGGCGCTCGTGAACCCGCATCCCGCGCTCAAGGTGAGCGTGCCGATGAACCCGATGGTGGACGGCTGGATGGGCGACGACTGGTTCCACAACGGCGCGTTCCGCCAGCAGAACATGCCGTACATCTACGAGCAGGCCGGCACGCGCGACAACTCCGCGAAGTGGTGGAGCACGCACTGGGACGACTACGACATGTTCTTGCAAGCCGGCTCGGCCGGCGAGCTCGGCCGCCGCCGCGGACTCGAGCAGGTGGGCTTCTGGCAGAAGGTGCTCGCGCATCCGGCCTATGACGCGTTCTGGCAGGACCAGGCGATGGACCGGGTGCTCGCCGCGCAGCCGCTCAAGGTGCCGGTGATGCTCGTGCACAGCCTGTGGGACCAGGAAGACATCTACGGCGACATCGCGGTATACAAGGCGATCAAGCCGAAAGACACGAACAACGACAAGGTCTTTCTCGTTCTGGGTCCGTGGCATCACGGCCAGGAGATCGAGGACGGCAGCTCGCTGGGCGCGATCCGCTTCGAGAGCAACACGTCGCGCACGTTCCAGCGCGACGTGCTGCTCCCGTTCCTCGATCAGTACCTCAAGGACGGCGCGCCGAAAGCCGACATCGCGCCGGTAACCGCATTCGAGACCGGGACGAACGTGTGGCGGCGACTGCCGGCGTGGCCCGCGGGCTGCGCGAGCGGATGCACGGTGCGCGCAACGCCGCTCTACCTGCAGCCGGGATTCGGGCTCGGGTATGCCGCGCCCGTCGCGGGCGCAGCCGCGTACGACGAATACGTGTCCGATCCGGCGAAGCCCGTGCCGTTCCGCGCGCGCCCCACGCTGCCGACGGGCTACGACGACGTGCACACCTGGCCGCGTTGGCTCGTCGACGACCAGCGCGAGGCATCGGGGCGCACCGACGTCCTCACCTTCCGGACGGAGGCGCTCACGGCGCCGGTGAAGATCAGCGGGCAGGCGATCGCGAATCTCATCGCGTCCACCGACGGCACCGACGCCGACTGGGTGGTGAAGCTGATCGACGTGTATCCCGACGAGGTCGCGGACCAGCCGGCGCTAGGCGGGTACCAGCTCGCGGTCGCGATGGACATCTTCCGCGGGCGGTATCGCGAGAGTTTCGAGACTCCGAAAGCGATCGAGGCCAACAAGGTGTTCACGTACCGCTTCGCGTTGCCGACGGCGAACCACGTCTTCCTGCCGGGGCACCGCATCATGGTGCAGGTGCAGTCGTCATGGTTTCCGCTCTACGACCGAAACCCGCAGACCTTCGTCCCGAACATCTTCTGGGCCAAGCCGGCCGATTACCGCAAGGCGGTGCAGCGCATCTGGCACGCGCCGGGGCAGGCGAGCTTCGTGGAGTTGCCGCTGGTCGTGAACCGGTGAATGCGGGCGCGGCGCCCGGCTTCAGGGTAGAACGATCTGGTTGGTGTCCATGGTGATGGCCGCCTTTGCCAGCGCCCTGCCGGTCAGGCTCGTGCCCGTCCCCAGTGTGATGCTCGCGGCCGCGATGATGTTGCCCCGGAACGAATTGGTGGCACCGATCGGCGCGTCGGAGCCGACCACGAAGAAGATGTTCGCGGCGGGCGCGGTGCCGGTGATCGTGGCGCCCGCGGCCGTGGTGAATGTGCTCCCGATCTTGAACACCCAGAGTCCATTGGCCGGGCCGCTGAGCGTCAGTGTGCCGGTCAACTGCGCGGTCGAGCTGAAGCAGTAGACGCCCGGCGCGAGCGGAGCCACCGTGCCGAGATCCTGACCCGTCAGGTCGGTCGTGCACGCCATGCCGGTGAGACTTACGTTCGCAATGGCAACATCGGTCTGGGCGTGAAGCGCCGTCGCGTCGTTGAGGTGGACAGTGCCATCGCCCGGAGCCGAGATGACGCACGGAGTGGGGAAGCCGGACATTGTACCAGCGGGATACACACCCACGTTTCCAGCGATGTTCGTCGTACCAACGCAGCTGCTGGCACCCGCGCCGAGCACTGCGAACGCTGCCGCAGTACCGAGGTTGACCGTCGCCGTCGCGGTGAACGTGAGCGGGCTGCCCGTGAGTCCTAGCGCCGTGGCCGTCAGCGTGTTGGAACCTGGTATCGCTCCCAGCGTCCAGCTCCCGATGGTCGCGATGCCGCTCGCGTTCGTGGTCGCGCCGAGGCCGGTCGCCGAGCCGCCGCCGGAGGCGACCGCGAACGTCACGCTCACACCGCTGACGGGGTTGTTGTGCACGTCCGTGATGAGGACGCTCGGCGCCGTCGCGACTGCGGTACCCGTGATCGCCGACTGATTGTCGCCGGCGTTGATCGCGATCTGCGTCGCGGCGCCGGCGATCGCCGTCGCGGTGAACGTGAGCGGGCTGCCGGCGAGCCCGGCGCTCGTCGCGGTCAAGGTGTTCGCACCTGCCGTCGTGCCGAGCGTCCAACTTCCTACGGTCGCGATGCCGCTCGCGTTCGTGGTCGCGCCGAGGCCGGTCGCCGAACCGCCGCCGGAGGCGACCGCGAACGTCACGCTGACCCCGCTCACGGGGTTGTTGTTGATGTCCCGCACCAGCACGCTTGGCGCGATCGCCACGGCGGCGCCCGCGATCGCCGTCTGATTGTTGCCGGCGTTGATCGCGATCTGCGTCGCGGCGCCGGCGATCGCGGTCGCGGTGAACGTGAGAGGACTACCCGTGAGCCCGGTGCTCGTCGCGGTCAGCGTGTTGGCGCCCACCGTCGCTCCCAGCGTCCAGCTCCCGATGGTCGCGATGCCGCTCGCGTTCGTCACGGGCGTCGCCGCCGAGACCGAGCCGCCGCCGCTGGCGACCGCGAACGTCACGCTCACCCCGCTCACGGGGTTGTTGTTGATGTCCCGCACCAGCACGCTTGGCGCGATCGCCACGGCGGCGCCCGCGATCGCCGTCTGACTGTTACCCGCGTTGATCGCGATCTGCGTGGCGGTGCCGGCAATCGCCGTCGCGGTGAACGTGAGCGGGCTGCCGGTGAGCCCGGCGCTCGTCGCGGTCAGGGTGTTGGCGCCCACGGCCGCTCCCAGCGTCCAGCTCCCGATGGTCGCGATGCCGCTCGCGTTCGAGGTCGCGGTGAGGCCGGTCGCCGAGCCGCCACCGGACGCGACCGCAAACGTCACGCTCACGCCGCTCACGGGGTTGTTGTTGACATCGCGCACGAGCACACTCGGCGGGGTCGCAACCGCCGTGCCCGCAGTCGCCGTCTGATTGTTGCCGGCGTTGATCGCGATCTGCGTCGCGGCGCCGGCGATCGCGGTCGCGGTGAACGTGAGAGGACTACCCGTGAGCCCGGCGCTCGTCGCGGTCAGCGTGTTGGCGCCCACCGTCGCTCCCAGCGTCCAGCTCCCGATGGTCGCGATGCCGCTCGCGTTCGTCACGGGCGTCGCCGCCGAGACCGAGCCGCCGCCGCTGGCGACCGCGAACGTCACGCTCACCCCGCTCACGGGGTTGTTGTTGATGTCCCGCACCAGCACGCTTGGCGCGATCGCCACGGCGGCGCCCGCGATCGCCGTCTGACTGTTACCCGCGTTGATCGCGATCTGCGTGGCGGTGCCGGCAATCGCCGTCGCGGTGAACGTGAGCGGGCTGCCGGTGAGCCCAGCGCTCGTCGCGGTCAGGGTGTTGGCGCCCACGGCCGCTCCCAGCGTCCAGCTCCCGATGGTCGCGATGCCGCTCGCGTTCGTCACGGGCGTCGCCGCCGAGACCGAGCCGCCGCCGCTGGCGACCGCAAAGGTCACGCTCACCCCGCTCACAGGATTGTTGTTGATGTCCCGCACCAGCACACTTGGCGCGATCGCCACAGCGGCGCCTGCGATCGCCGTCTGATTGTTGCCCGCGTTGATCGCGATCTGCGTGGCGGCGCCGGCGATCGCCGTCGCGCTGAACGTGAGCGGACTGCCGGCAAGCCCGGCGCTCGCTGCCGTCAGGGTGTTCGCGCCCACCGCCGGGCCCAGGGTCCAGCTCCCGATGGTCGCGATTCCGCTCGCGTTCGAGGTCGCGGTGAGGCCGGTCGCCGAGCCGCCACCCGAGGCGACCGCAAACGTCACGCTCACGCCGCTCACGGGGTTGTTGTTGACATCGCGCACGAGCACACTCGGCGGGGTCGCCACCGCCGTGCCCGCAGTCGCGGTCTGATTGTTGCCCGCATTGATCGCCATCTGCGTGGCCGCGCCCGTGATCGCCGTCGCGCTGAACGTGAGCGGGCTGCCGGCGAGCCCCGCACGCGTCGCGGTCAGCGTGTTGGCGCCCACGGCCGCTCCCAGCGTCCAACTCCCGACCGTCGCGATGCCGCTCGCGTTCGAGATCGCGCTGAGGGCGGTCCCCGAACCCCCGCCGCTGGCGACCGCAAAGGTCACGCTCACACCGCTCACAGGATTGTTGTTGATGTCCCGCACCAGCACACTTGGCGCGATCGCCACAGCGGCGCCCGCGATCGCGGTTTGATTGTTGCCCGCATTGATCGCCATCTGCGTGGCCGCGCCGGCGATCGCCGTCGCGCTGAACGTGAGTGGACTGCCGATGAGCCCCGCACTCGTCGCGGTCAGCGTGTTGGCGCCCACGGCCGCTCCCAGCGTCCAACTCCCGACCGTCGCGATGCCGCTCGCGTTCGAGGTCGCACTCAAAGCCGTCGCCGAGCCGCCGCCCGAGGCGACCGCAAAGGTCACGCTCACGCCGCTGACGGGGTTGTTGTTGATATCGCGCACCAGCACGCTCGGCGCGGTCGCCACCGCCGTGCCCGCGATCGCGGTTTGACTGTTGCCCGCGTTGATCGCCATCTGCGTGGCCGCGCCGGCGATCGCCGTCGCGCTGAACGTGAGCGGGCTGCCGGCGAGCCCGGCGCTCGTTGCCGTCAGGGTGTTCGCACCGGGAGTGGTCCCTAGCGTCCAGCTTCCGACCGTCGCGACGCCGCTCGCATTCGTCGTCGTGCTGAGGCCGGTCGCCGAGCCGCCGCCCGAGGCGACCGCGAACGTCACGCTCGCGCCGCTCACGGGGTTGTTGTTGACGTCCTTGATGAGCACGCTCGGCGCGGTCACCACCGCCGTGCCGGCCGCCACCGTCTGATTGTTGCCCGCGTTCACCGTCATGGTGCCAACGCCGACCGCTCCGGTCGCGGTGAACGTCACCGGGCTGCCGGCGAGCCCCGCGCTGGTCGCCGTCAGGGTGTTCACGCCCACCGCCGGGCCCAGGGTCCAACTTCCGACCGTCGCGATGCCGCTCGCGTTCGTCGTCGTGCTGAGGCCGGTCGCCGAGCCGCCGCCCGAGGCGACCGCAAACGTCACGCTCACGCCGCTCACGGGATTGTTGTTGACGTCCTTGATGAGCACGCTCGGCGCGGTCACCACCGCCGCGCCCGCGATCGCGGTTTGATTGTTGCCCGCGTTCACGCTCATGGTGCCCGCGCCGACGACCCCGGTCGCCGTGAACGTCACCGGATTGCCGGCGAGCCCGGCGCTGGTCGCCGTCAGGGTGTTCACGCCCACCGCCGGGCCCAGGGTCCAACTTCCGACCGTCGCGATACCGCTCGCATTCGTCGTCGTGCTGAGGCCGGTCGCCGAGCCGCCGCCCGAGGCGACCGCAAACGTCACGCTCACACCGCTCACGGGATTGTTGCCGGCGTCCTTGATGAGTACGCTCGGCGCGGTCGCCACCGCTGCGCCCGCGATAGCCGACTGATTGTTGCCCGCGTTGATCGCCATCTGCGTGGCCGCACCGGTGGCGACATTGACGGTCGCGAAGCCCGAGATGGCGCCGCTCGTCGCCTGCACCGTGTTCGTATACACGCCTGGCACCGTCCCAGCGGTGAAGAGCCCGGTGCCGCTGTTGATGCTGCCGGCCGTCGAGTTCACGACCGTCCAGACCGGCACGATCGCGAGCACGTTGCCGAGTGCGTCCTTGCCGACCGCGGTGAAGGTCTGCGCACCACTGATGCTGAGATTGACCGGGTTCGGGCTCACCGTAATCGACGCCAGCGGGTTGACGGCCACGACTACCGTCGCAGTACCGGCGAGCGAGCCACTCGTGGCCTTGATCGTATTGGTGAACGTGCCCGACGCCGCGCCGGAAGTGAAGAGCCCGGCCTGATCCACAGTTCCGCCGCCATTCACGACCGACCAGACAGGCGATATCACGAAGATATTCCCGCTCGCGTCCCGCCCTACGGCGACGAACTGTTCCGTGGAGAAGGTGGGCATGGTTACCGGATTCGGCGTAACCGTGACGGATGTCAGCGGGCCGCTGATCACGTTCACCGTCGCAAAGCCCGACACGCCACCGCTGCTCGCCCGAATCGTATTGGTGAACGTGCCTGCCACCGAACCCGCGGTGAAGAGGCCCGTCCCGTTGATGGTTCCACCATTCGCGACGACGCTCCACGTGGGCGCAATCGCGACGGGGTTTCCAGCGATATCGCTGCCGACTGCGGTGAACTGCTGGGCGCCGTTGATCGGAATCGTCGCCGGGTTGGGCGTGACCTTGATGGCGGCCAACGGCCCGGCGGTTACGACGACCGTTGCCGTAGCGGAGAGCGTGCCGCTCGTCGCAGTGATGGTATTGCTGAATGTTCCCGGCGCCGGGCCCGCGGTGAAGTTCCCGCTGCCGTCGATCGCGCCGCCGCCAGCCGTGACGGACCACGTCGGCACGAGTGGCACGGTGTTGCCGCCGGCATCCTTGCCGGTTGCGACGAACTGCTGCTTGCCGCCGACGATCAATGTGTCTGGGTTCGGCGTAACGATGATGGCCACCGGCGAACCGACGGTCACGGTGACGGTCGCGAATGCCGTGATTCCCTGATTGCTGGCCTCTACGGTATTGGTGAAGGTTCCAGCCGCTCCAGCGGCTGTGAACATTCCGGACGCGGAGATGGTGCCACCACCGGCCACTACAGACCAGCTCGGCGTGAACTGAACGATGTTCCCGGTGGCGTCTTTGCCTTCGGCGATGAACTGCTGAGTTCTGCCGACTGCCAGGGTGACCGGGCTCGGCACGACGGTGATGGACGCCAAGGGCCCCGGGATCACCGTGATCGATGCCTGACCCGAGATGCTCCCGACACTGGCGACTACCGTGTTGGCGAACACGCCGGGCACGTTGCCCGCCGAAAACATTCCGGTTGCGTTGATCGTGCCCCCACCGGCCACCACGGACCACGTGGGGCGGATGGAGACGACGCGTCCGTCGGCGTCGTAGCCCACGGCGACCATCTGCTGCGCGGAACCCGTGGTGAGCGTCGTGTTCGGCGTCACGATGATCGTCATCAATGTGCCGGGAGCCGTAATCCCGTGCACGTCGCACGTGGATACAATCCCGATACCGAGCGCGACCGCGAGAATCAGTCGAGCCCGCCCCAGAATCGTGTGCACTTTGGTACCGAACGTCCCCACCATGTACCGAACCGCCCGCAAGAAGGACCGTTCCGCAGTCTAGCTCAGTTCATGCGGCCCGCGAAATAACTCAATGGGGTGAATTTCGACGGCACTGGTTCGAACAGAGTAGACAACGCGGGCATTGCTGCGCCGCTCCTCGCGCGGCACACGTCGCTTGCCCATCGGAAGAGCGGACCATAATGTAGGTGAATGTCCTACAAGCCGATGTTTCGCACCACTACAACGTTGCTCGCGTTCGCATGCCTCGGAGTCGTCAGTCCGAGCGCCCGGGCACAGGAGCCGCAACCGCAGGGCAAGGGCGCTCCGGCGTATACCGCGGCCGACGTGCAGTTCATGCAGGGGATGATCGCCCACCACTCGCAGGCCCTGGACATGTGCGCGATGGCGCCCACGCACGGCGCCGGCGAAAAGGTGAGCCTGTTCTGCAAGAAGGTCATCATTTCGCAGCGGGATGAAATTCAGCTGATGCAGACGTGGCTCCGGGACCGCGGCGAGAAAGTCCCCGACCCGAACGACAAGATGGCGCACGACATGCCGGGCATGAAGATGGATGCGGACGCAATGCTGATGCCGGGAATGCTCTCCTCCGCGCAGATGAAGCAGCTCGACGCGGCGCACGGGGCCGCATGGGACAGCACGTTTCTCACCGGAATGATCCAGCATCACGGCGGCGCCTTGAGCATGGTGGCGGCGCTGTTCGCCGCTCCGGGCGCCGGCCAGACGCCGGAAGTGTTCGGGTTCGCCACGGGAATCGACGCCGATCAGCGCGCCGAAATCGAGAGGATGCAGGGGATGCTTACATCGTATCAAAGGAGATCGCCGCAATGAGGAGTGCACAGATCGCTGGTCGAAGGTTCACGCGTGGAGTAATGGGATCGTTCGTGCTCGCCGTCGTCTCGCTGCTCGCCGCGTCGTGCGCGGGATCGTCGTCAGCCGGTTCGACGCCGTCGCCGATGTCCGCCGTGGCACCGGTCACGCTGCCGCCGATGGCCACGAAAGCGTCCACCACGGACCCGCGTGTCGGACTCCGCGCCGGTCTCACGGACGCGGCGGAGGTCGCGCACAACATCACGCTCGTCTCGCACCACGCGAAGCCGGACGTGCTCTCCGGTGAAGGCGGGTCGCGTGGACTGACGTTCGCGAACTCCGACCTGGCCTTCCGCGGCAACTACGTCTTCCAGGGCAACTTCAGCGGATTCCAGGTGTGGGACATCTCGAACGCCGCGAATCCCGTTCTCAAGAACGCGACCGTATGCGCGACGGGGCAGGGCGATCCTTCGATCTACGGCAACCTGCTCTTCATTTCTTCCGAGAGCACCGGCGACCGCACGGATTGCGGCACACAGGGCATTCAGGATGCCGTGAGCCAGGACCGGGCGGTCGGCGTGCGAATCTACGACGTCTCGGACATGACCCATCCGAAAAAGGTCATCGACGTGCAGACGTGCCGCGGCTCGCACACGCACACACTCGTTCCCGATCCCACGGACAAGAACGTCGTCTACGTGTACGTCTCCGGCTCGGCGGGGGTGCGGTCGGCCTCCGAACTGCCGGGATGCTACGACCTCCCGAGGGATTCGGTGGGTTCGGCGCGTTTCCGCATCGAAATCATTCGCGTGCCGCTCGATCATCCCGAGCAGGCGAAGGTCGTTTCGTTCGGTCGCATCTTCAATGACCTGACGGCGGCCGAGACGCACGGCGCCGCGCCGGGGGACGCGCCGGCAGGCGGGCGTGGCGGACGAGGCGCGGCGGGTGGTGCCGGCGCGGGTCGCGGAGGCCGCGCGGGTCCCGATGCGACGCCCGTCGGTCCCAACCAGTGTCACGACATCACGGTGTATCCGGCGATCGGGCTCGCGGGCGGCGCGTGCGGCGGCTACGGACTGCTGATCGACATCCACGATCCGCTCAATCCGAAGCGCCTGCAGGCCGCTGGAGATTCCAACTTCGCCTTCTGGCATTCGGCCACCTTCAACAATGACGGAACGAAGGTGCTGTTCACGGATGAGTGGGGCGGCGGCACGTCGCCCAAGTGCCGGTTCGACGATCCGATCGACTGGGGCGGCGACGCGATCTTCTCGATCGCGAACGGCAAGATGATACAGGGTGCGTACTTCAAGATGCCGGCCGCGCAGACCAACACGGAGAACTGCGTCGCGCACAATGGGTCGCTCGTTCCTGTTCCGGGCCGCGACCTGATGGCGCAGGGGTGGTACCAGGGCGGATTGGACGTCATTGATTTCACCGACGCGACGCACCCGTACGAAATCGCGTATTTCGATCGCGGGCCGGTCGATGCGACGAAGCTGGTGACCGCGGGGTTCTGGTGCGCCTACTGGTACAACGGACACATCATTGCATCCGAGATCGCACGCGGCATCGACATTCTCGAGCTGAAACCGAGCGAATTCCTCTCGCAGAACGAAATCGACGCCGCGAAGCTCGTGCACTTCGACCAGTTCAATCCGCAGATGCAGCCGAAGTTCGTATGGCCGGCCGCATTCCCGGTGGTGCGTTCGTATCTCGACCAGCTCGTGCGCGGACGCGGGCTCTCGAGCTCGCGGACGGGCGCGATCGCCGCGGCGCTGGACGCCGCGGAGAGGATGAGCGGCGGCGGACGGAAGAGCGCTCTCGACAAGCTCGCGGGGGAACTGGACCGCGACGCAAGTGGCGCCGCGGACGCGGCACGCGTGCGAGCGATGGCTGTGGCGACGCGGGACCTGGCGAACGCCACGCGGTAGCAGCGAGAGAGGGCAGGGCGCGAGGGGAACTCGCGCGGTCGTCGAAGCAGACCGCCCCGCAACGGATGGAGTCGTTGCGGGGCGGTTTGCCATGCGCCGCAGAGGCTGCCGAGCATCTCGAGCGACGCCGTCGGGTTGCCACGGGAACACGGCACATCGATGGGACTAGTCCGATCGACCAATGTCGCCGCGGACCGTCGAGCCCTACGATTGAGCATGACCACCAAATGCATTTCGATTGGACTGCTCGCGCTCAGCCTCGCTGGTTGCAGCAAGGGAGCAGCAAATGATGCCACGCCCGCCGGGACGGCACAGCCTTCCGCTGGCGGCACGGGGCTCTCGCGGCCCGAACGCGAGTCGTCCAGCCGCACCGCAGCAAGCGGCACGACCGTCGAGGTCACGATTCGTGACGAGATTTCCTCGCGCCAGTACTCGGCAGGGCACGCCGTCGAGGGCTCGGTGAGCCGCGATGTGCTCGACGACAGAGGGCGCGTCGCAATTCCGGCGGGGTCAGGAGTCTCGCTCGAGATCACGAAAATCTCGCCGTCGAACGCGGGTGACACGCGCGGCGAAGGCACGCTCGAGTTGACCGTGACATCCATCAGCGTGAATGGAGCGTCGCACGCCGCCCGCGCGATCCTGGGCATCAACGACATCCCGCACACCATGAAGGGGCGCGGCGTCACCAAGGGTCAGGGCACGGATCTCGCCGTCGGCGCCGCGGTCGGTGCGCTCGCCGGTCAGTTGATCGGCAAGAACACGAAGAGCACGGTCATCGGCGGAGCGGTCGGAGCGGTGGGAGGCGGAGCGGTGGCGGTTGCCGGAGCGCAGCGCGACATCATCGTCGCGGCGGGAACGCACATCTCGTTCGCACTGCCGCAGTCGATCACGGTCAAGTAAGCTCGGGCGGACAAGCCCAGGGAATCGCGGGATGCGCGATCCCTGGGCCCGTCCGGGCTATTTGAGCGCTTTCATCTCCTTCTCGATCGCGGCGAGCTCGGCCTTCGCGCCGGCAAGCACAGCTTTCGATGTGCCGGTCGGCGGATTCACGGTGCCGGTCTGCGATCCGGAAATGGTCATCGCGCTCACCAGACCGCTGAGCTGCTGCCGGACCGGCTGAGGTCCGCCGCCACGACCGCCGCCGCGGCCACGTCCGCCGCCCGCGCCGCCCACGAGCCGCGTCTCCAACGCCTGGAGTTTCGTGGCGCCATCACCGGTCGCCGCGGCCTTCTTCGCGGCGAGATCGGCCGCCAACTTCTCGATCCTCGTGAGGAGATCCGCGACCTCGACGGCGAACGCCTCGCGCGCCTTGTGCTGTTCGAGCGTCACGGCGGACGCCGGATCGGCGCGCACTTCGAACCGGCGCGACTCGACCACGGTGCCGTCCACTTCGAGCGCCACCTTGAACGTTCCCGGTGCGACGAGAATTCCGCGCTGGGCGATGTCGTGCGACGGAATCGGTAGCTGAATCACTCCGGCCTTCTGGCTGCCGGGGCCGCCGCCACCGCCGCCCTCCTCGCCGCCGCCACCGCCGCGTCCACCCACGCCGGGAGGCAGTGGGAAGCGGAGGTCCCAGTGCACGCGGTGGATGACGCCCGCTGACGTCGGACCGCTCACCTCACGGATCACCTTGCCCGCCGGGCCATTGCTGCTCACGATGAGTCGCACCTTCGACGCGGGCTGCCCGAGCGAATACGTGAACGCCGCTCCCTCGGCCGGATTCTCCGCGGTGTAGAAGTAGTGGTTCATGTTCGACACATCTTCCCAGTACAGCATGATGGTCGCGCGGGGCACCTCGAACAGATGGGCCTTCGCGACGGCGACCGTGGGAGTCCAGTTCGCGATCGGTGAGGCGTCTTCGAGAATCCAGATGCTCCGGCCGTGCGTCCCGAGCACGAGGTCCTTCGTGCGCGGATGGATCACGATGTCGTCGTAGCGGGTCGTCGGCAGGTTCGCCTTCAGCCGGCTCCAGTGCGCGCCGCTGTCGATCGTCACGAACAACGATCGCTCGGTGCCGGCGAACAGCACGTTCGCGTGCCCGGGATACTCGGCGATGCTCCTCACCGAGGCATCGTCACCCGGGAGTCCATCGACGACCGGCTTCCAGCTCTTGCCGAAGTCGGTCGTGCGCGCGATGTATGGCGCGAAATCACCGTCGCGGTGCTCGTCGAACGTGACGTACGCGGTGCCGCGCGATGCGGCCGACGCGACGATCTTCCCCACGAACGCGCCATCGCGCACGCCGCGGATATTCCTGCTCAGCTCCGTCCAGGTGAGGCCGCCGTCGGTCGTGACCTGCACGTTGCCGTCATCCGTGCCGACCCAGAGAACCTTCGGGTCGACCGGCGACTCGGCGAAGTTCGAGATCTGGCTCACGCCATCGCCGTCATTGCGCGAGAGGCGAATGTCGCGATTCAGGATGCCCATCATCATGAGCGTATCGCGATTGATCGACCGCGTGAGATCCTTCGTGCGTGTCCACGTTGAACCGAAGTCGTGCGAGATGAACAGGCGATTCGCGCCGAGGTACACGGTGCCGGAGGTGTGCTGCGATGCGGCTATCGGCGCGTCCCATGCGTAGCGATACGCGGGCTCGCCGGCCGGCGGGCGCGGATTGAGCGCCTGCACGTCGCCGGTGACCGGATCGACGAGCGAGAGGTTTCCGCCGCTCGACGACGAGTACACCTTCCGCCAGTTCGCGATGTCGACGGCCTTGCCCGTGCCGTCGCTGAACCCGATCTCGACCCAGTCCTGGTTCAGGATGCCGAGCCAGTGGCGCGTCGCGCTCGGCCCGCCCCACGAGTGATTGTCCTGGAACCCGGCGTAGATCCAGTACGGATCGCGATTGTCGACCGCGATGCGATAGATCTGGCCGACCGGAATGTTGTTGACGCGGATGTACGTCTTCCCCATGTCGAAACTCTCGTGCAGTCCGCCGTCGCCGACGACGTAGATGTGCGCGGAGTTCGTGGGATCGACGCGAATCACGTGATGGTCGGTCTTGAGGCCCACGTCGTAGGTTGGGGACGTCGGCTCCTCTTCGAACGTGGAGCCGCCGTCCTCGCTCTTGACGAGGTAGGTGCCGGGGAGCCAGATGCGCTTGTCGTTGTTCGGGTCGATCGTGGGCTTGCTGTAGTACATCGGGCGCGGGTTCGTCGCGCTCATCCGCTTCCACGTCGCGCCCGCGTCCTCGGTGCGATACGTGCCGCCCTGGCCCGCGTGCTCGATCGTCGCGACGAGCACATCCGGCTTCGAGAGGGCGAGCGCGAGTCCTATGCGGCCCTTGTCGCCTGCCGGAATGCCGTTCTCGAGCTTCTTCCACGTCGCGCCGCCGTCGGTCGTCTTGTAGATCGCGCTGCCGGGGCCACCGCCGTCGAATCCCCACGCCTTCCGGAGACGCTGGTACAGCGCGGCGTAGAGCACGTTCGGGTCGCGCGGATCCATCACGAGGTCGGTGGCGCCGGTGAGCGTGTCGGCGTACAGGACCTTCGACCATGACTTGCCCGCATCGGTGGTCTTGAAGACCCCGCGCTCCGGGTTGCCGCGCCAGAGATTCCCCACCGCCGCGATGTACGCGACGTTCGGGTCGGTCGGATGGAGCACCACGCGGCCGATCGAGCGCGTGTCGTGCAGGCCGAGGTACGTCCAGTGTTCGCCGGCGTCGGTCGAGCGATAGACGCCGCCGCCCCACGAGGAACTCTGCCGGTTGTTGTTCTCGCCGGTGCCGGCCCAGATGATCTTCGGGTTTCCCGCGAAGATCGCGAGCGAGCCGAACGTGTTGTCGGGCTGGTCGCCGAAGATGTCCCGCCACGTGACGCCGTTGTTCGTGCTCTTCCAGATGCCCCCGCTCGCCGCGCCCACGTAGAGGGTTGCGGGATTTCCCGGATCGATCTGCAGGTCGTGGATGCGGCCGCCGGTTGCGGCGGGGCCGATCGAACGAAAGTGCAGGGAGTCGAACGGCGAAGGCGCGGATTGTGCATGCGCGCCGGGGGGCGTTGTCGCGAGGATTGCGGCGAGAACGGCGAAGCGGATGGCGCTGCGCACGAGGGCGATCTCCTTTCTGCGGGGAACTGCAGAGAACGACGAGGGTTGAGGACGAGCGTTCAACAGCTCAGCCCATGCGGTTCTTGGCAATCACGCTCGGTGCGCGCGTCGGATAGTCGCCCGAGAAGCATGCATGGCAGAACCCGGTCGGGCCGCCTGGAACGGCGCCGAGCATGCCGTCGAGCGAGATGTATCCGAGAGAATCGACTCCGATCTTCTCGGCGATTTGCACGAGAGTCAGGTTCGCCGCAATGAGCTGCGACTTGTCGGGCGTGTCGATGCCATACCAGCACGGGCCCGTGATCGGCGGGCTCGAGACACGCATGTGCACCTCGCGGGCGCCGGCGGCGCGCACGAGCGCGACGATGCCGCGCGTCGTGGTGCCCCGGACGATCGAGTCATCGACCATCACGACGCTCTTGCCGCGAAGAATCTCCCGCACCGGGTTGTACTTCACCTTCACCTTCGCGTCGCGCCCGGCCTGCGTGGGCTGGATGAACGTGCGCCCCACGTAGTGGTTGCGAATCAGCGCGTGTTCGAGCGGGAGGCCGCTCTCCTCCGAAAAGCCGAGCGCCGCGGCGTTCGACGAATCGGGAACAGCGAAGACCAGATCGGCGTCGGGCGCAGGATGTTCCACGGCGAGACGCCGGCCGAGTGCGCGGCGCGCGCGATCCACCGAGCCGCCGAACACACTGCTGTCGGGGCGCGCGAAGTACACGTGCTCGAACACGCAGCGGTGCAGCACGGGTGCCGCGCCCAGCTGCAGCGTGCGCATTCCGTTCTTGTCCACGGCGACGATCTCGCCCGGGAGCACCTCGCGCACGAGTGTGGCGCCGACGATGTCGAGCGCGCATGTCTCCGAAGCGAAGACCGTCGCGTCGCCGAGCTTTCCCATGACGAGCGGACGCCAGCCATTGGGGTCGCGGGCGGCGAGCAGCGTGTCGTTGATCAGCACCAGCAGGGAGTACGCGCCCTCGAGTCCCTGCAGCGCCTCGGCCAGCTGTTCCTCCGGCTTCGTCGCGCCGGAACGCGCGAGGCGATGGACGATCACCTCGGAATCCATCGTCGAACTGAAGATCGAGCCGGCGGCCTCGAGCTGCACGCGGACTTCGGGAGCGTTGACGAGATTGCCGTTGTGCGCGAGGGCGATGTGGCCGCCCTTGAAGTTCACCAGGGCGGGTTGCGCGTTCTCGAGCGTGGACGAACCGGCGGTCGAGTATCGCGTGTGCCCGATGGCGGTCGAGCCCTGCAGTCCCTGCATGGCATCGGGACCGAACTTCTCGCCGACGAGTCCCATCGCGCGCAGGCCGTGTGCCTCGCCGTCGCGCACCGCGACGATGCCGGCCGATTCCTGGCCGCGATGCTGCAGCGAATACAGTCCGAGATGGACGAGTTCCGCCGCCGATGCGTTGCCGCTGACTCCAAATACGCCGCACATCAGGCCGGTGCTCCGGTTGCGAGGTCGACCGTCACCTGCTCGGCGGGCGCGCGCTGCATCGCCCGCGGAATCGCGTCATGGTATGCGGCGACCAGGTCCATCAGTGGAGACCGCATGCTATGTCCGGCGACGACGATCACGAGTCCTTCGTTCGGCGGCTTGACCGTGCCGATGTTGCGAGCGGGCACGCCTCGTCGCTTGGCGATCGCGAGGACGGCGGCGGCATCGCTGGTCGAGACGATCGCGCGGCCCTGCGCTTCGCCGAACAGCAGCGCACGCGAGGGAATCGCCTTCCAAGCCGAGAGATCGACCATCGCACCGTGCAGCGCGAGCGGATTGCCGATGCAGCATTCCGCGATCGCCACCGCAAAGCCGCCCTCGCTGCAGTCATGCGCGGAGTGCACGAGCCCGGCGTTGATGCTCTCGTGCAGCGTCTCGACGAGCGCGCGCTCGCGGGTGAGATCGCAGGCCGGCGGCGCACCGGCGACGACCCCGTGGATCCAGGCGAGGTATTCGCTCGCGCCGAGTTCGTCCGTCGGCTCTCCGAGCAGGATGATCGCGTCTTCGGGCTCGCGGAACTCCATCGCCGTCGCGCGCGAGACGTCCTCGAGGAGCCCGACCATGCCGATGGTGGGCGTCGGATACACGGCGCCCGCCGGGCTTTCGTTGTACAGCGAGACGTTGCCGCCCGTGACGGGCGTCCCGAGCGCCACGCACGCTTCGGCCATTCCGGCGAGCGCTTCACGGAACTGGAAGAAGATGTCCGGACGGGTCGGGTTGCCGAAATTCAGGCAGTTCGTGATCGCCATCGGCCTCGCACCGACGCACGCGACGTTGCGGGCTGCTTCCGCGACCGCGATGCGGCCGCCGACGCGCGGGTCGAGATAGACGTAGCGACCGTTGCAGTCGGTCTTCAGCGCGAGCCCCTTCTTCGTGCCGCGGATGCGCAGCACCGCCGCATCGCCGCTGCCGGGCCCGATGACGGTGTTGGTGCGAACCGTGGAATCGTACTGGCGATAGAGCCAGCGCTTGCTCGCGATCGTCGGCGACTCGAGGAGGCGACGGAGCGTCCACGCGGAGTTCCTCTCCTGTGGCAACGGCGGCACCGCGTGAACGTCACGGGCACGCAAGGCGATGATCGCGTCGCTCTCGCGCGCGTCTGGATGGTATTGCGGGCAGTCGGTGACCAGCCGCGTGCCGGGGAATTCCGCGACCACGCGATCACCTTCCGTCACGCGGTACACCGGCTCGGCGATCACTTCGCCGATCACCGCCGCGGTGAGATCCCATTTCGCCAGGATCTCGCGGACCTTGTCCTCGCGTCCCTTGATCGCGACGACGAGCATGCGCTCCTGCGACTCGCTGAGGAGGATTTCGTACGGCGTCATGCCGGATTCCCGCACGGGCACCTTCAGGGTGTCGATCGTGACGCCGACGTCGCCGCGCTCCGCCATCTCGGCGCTCGACGACGTGAGTCCCGCGGCGCCCATGTCCTGCACGGCCACGACGTGTCCCGACGCGATCAGCTCGAGTGTCGCCTCGAGCAGCAGCTTTTCCGTGAACGGATCGCCCACCTGCACCCGCGGCCGCTTGGCGTCGCTGTTGTGCGAGAGATCCTCCGACGCGAACGACGCGCCGTGAATGCCGTCGCGGCCCGTGCGCGCGCCGACGGCCATGATCGCGTTGCCGATGCCCTGGGCCTTCGCGCGGATGAGTTCCTCCTCGCGGAGAATGCCCACGCACATCGCGTTCACGAGCGGATTTCCCTCGTAGGCCGCGTCGAACATCACATCGCCGGCGACGGTGGGGACGCCCATGCAGTTGCCGTAGTCGCCGATGCCGCGAACCACCCCGGCCACCAGGTATCGAACTCGCGGCGAGTCGAGCGAGCCGAAGCGAAGCGAGTTGAGCATGGCGATCGGTCGCGCGCCCATCGTGAAGACATCACGCAGGATGCCGCCGACGCCGGTGGCCGCGCCCTGATACGGCTCGACGGCGGACGGATGGTTGTGCGACTCGATCTTGAACGCCACGGCGAGGCCGTCACCGATCGAGATCACGCCGGCGTTCTCACCCGGACCCTGCAGCACATACGGCGCCGAGGTCGGGAGTTTCCGGAGGAGGGGCCGCGAATGCTTGTACGAGCAGTGCTCGCTCCACAACGCGCTCACGATGCCGAGTTCCGTGAAGGTCGGCGTGCGGCCCAGCATGTTCACCAAGCGATCATACTCGTCCCGCGTGAGCCCATGCTCGGCAACGAGTGCCGGCGTGATCGTGGGATCGCCGGGGCGGGGAGTAGGTGTCAAGGTTTCTTTGCGGGTGCGGGGGCGGCCTTCTTGGTGGTATCGGGGGCCTTCGGTGACGCCTGGATCTTCTTCGTATCGACGCTCTTCTTGGGTTCTGAGAGCTTCTTGGCAGGGGGCGCGGCCTTGACTGGAGCCGGGGGTTTCGCCGGCGTCGCGGGCGTCTTCACCGGAGGCGCGGCCCTCTTCACCGGCGCCCTGTCGCCATTTCCCTTCGCGATCGCCGCCTCGGCCGACACGGGGGCGGGCGATGAACTCCTCCCGGTGTACCTCCGCGCGCTCGAGCGGAACACGGCGTCGACGACCTTCCCGCTATCGAGGGCAACCATGTCGCTCATGCCCATCTTCCTTTCCTGACCATTCTTGTAGTAGAGGAACGTCGCCGAGCCGCTCGAGTGTTCCGACGTGGGCCTCCCGAGCTTGGCGACCACCTGATCCCTGGTCATCCCGGGATCGATTGAAGCTTGCGCGCCCGCGTTGCCTGCGACCGCAACCACTAGAAGTGCGAGGCGAGTGAAGTTGCGCATGAACGATCTCCGGTCAGGCGTGAGCGGCAACGAGCAGTGATTCGAACAGGACGAGCCCGTCCTCGGAACCGAGCAGCGGATCGACGGCACGTTCAGGATGGGGCATGAGTCCAATCACGTTGCGTGCGGCGTTGCACACTCCCGCGATGTTGCGCATGGCGCCATTCGGGTTCGCGTCCACAGTGGCCTCTCCGGCGGCATCGACGTACCGGAAGAGCACCTGGGCGTCGTTCTCGAGTTGATCCAGCACATCCTCGCTGGCGGCGAATCGTCCCTCGCCGTGCGCGATGGGCATCGTGAGACACTGTCCGACTGTTGCCGCCGACGTGAAGGCGGTGTTGGTGTGCTCGACCCGGATGGTCACGGGCATCGAGCGATAGCCGGCGTCGTTGCGAAGCAGCGCGCCCGGCAACAGGCCGGCTTCGCACGCGATCTGGAATCCATTGCAGATGCCCAGCACGATGCCGCCCTTCCCGGCGTGGAGGGCGACCTCACGCATGATGGGGCTGAAACGCGCGATCGCACCGGCGCGCAGGTAGTCGCCGTAGGAGAAGCCGCCGGGAAGGATCACGACGTCGCTGCCCTGAAGGTCGTGATCCTTGTGCCAGAGCATGACGGCCTCTTCGCCGAGCTGGTCGACGACGGCGTGGAATGCGTCGTCTTCGCAGTTCGAGCCGGGAAACCTGACGATGCCGACCTTCATTCCTTCACGACTCCGGCGATCTCGAAATCCTCGGTGACGGGATTCGCGAGCAACCGCTCGCACATCGTGCGAACGCTCGCCTCGGCCGCGGACACGTCCTTCGCGCTGGTCTCGATCACCAGGTGGCGGCCGACGTGCACTTCGCCGACGCCGGCGAATCCGAGCGTGTGGAGTGCGTCCGTGACCGCCTTCCCCTGAGGGTCGAGCAGGCCGCGGCGCGGGATGATATGAACGGAGACTCGAAACCGCGTCATGCGGTGGGTTCCTCTGGGGGTGTGCGCTCAGGCTTGTGCCGCGGACCGCGGAATCGGCGGCGACGCTTGCGCCTGAGCGCGTCGTCGCCGGGCAGGGAGTCGTCGTCCTCGTGGTCGAAGAGGCTTTCGTCATCGGCGGCTGTTTCGCCCTCGGCGAACTGCGGGCGGTCGAGCAGGCCCTTCACCACCGACGCGACGACTCCCGAGGCTACGTAAAGCATGCCGACGGGGAAGAAGAAATCCTTCGGCAGGAAGATCAGCCCGAAGACCAGCCCGATGAACACCGTCAGCCCCAGCACGCCGCGCAGCGTCTTGATGCTGAACGTCGGCATCGCGGGATACGGCACGTTGCTGATCATCAGGAACGAGAGGCCCGCCATGAGAAACAGCACCATGGTGTGCCATGGCAGGTCGCCGATGACGGTCTCGTTGTAGAGCGGCGTCTGGCTGAACCAGAAGTAGGTCGCGAGCACGCCGCCGGCGACGGGGCTCGGAAGGCCGTGGAAGTGCGTCTTCGCGCGGCCGGCCTGCTCGACGTTGAAGCGCGCGAGCCGCATCACCGCGCACGCAGCGAAGAGGAATACGAAGATCCAGTCGAGGCCGTCTTTCCTCAGGACGGCGAAGTACATCATCATCGCCGGCGCGAACCCGAACGAGATGGCGTCCACCAGCGAATCGAGTTCCTCGCCGAACTTGCTTCCCGTGTGGGTCGCGCGGGCCACGCGCCCATCGATCGCATCGCACACGGAGGCGGCGATGATGTACCACACCGCGCGCGCATGATCGCCGCGCGACGCCAGGACGATGGCGTACACGCCGAAGAACAGGCTCATGAGGGTGAAGCCGTTGGGCAGCATCACCATCGAGGGGCGCGGGAGGCGCGGGCGCCGCATCAGGGCAGCTCTGCCAATACCGTGGTTCCCGCCACCGGTTTCTCACCGACCTTCACCCGAATCTTGCTGTTGGTGGGGACGAACACGTCCACGCGCGAACCGAACCGGATGAGGCCGAAGCGTTCACCCTGCCGGGCCGCGTCGCCTTCCTTGCTGTAGGTCACGATTCGCCTGGCGATCGCGCCCGCGATCTGCCGCACGAGCACGAGCTTTCCGCCGGACTCGAGCCCGACGGACATCTGTTCGTTGTCGAGGCTCGCCTTGTCGGCTGCGGCGTTGATGAACTTGCCGGGGTTGTAGTGCACGTAGCGAACGGTCCCATTCACCGGATAGCGATTCACGTGCACGTTGAAAATATTCATGAAGATCGAGATGCGCGTCGCCTTGCCGTGCACGAACGATGGCTCGTCGACGTCGGCGATCATCACGATCCGGCCATCGGCGGGCGCGATCACCAGCGCGTCGCCGCGCTCGCCCGTGCGCTCGGGATCCCGGAAGAACCAGGCGACCCAGAGGGCGATGATCGTGAGCACGAAGGCAAGCAGCCAGAGCGGCCACGACCGCCGCATGAGCGCCAGCCCGAACGTTCCCACGGCGAGCGCCGCGGCGACCAGGATGAACGGAATGCCTTCGCGGGCGACGTTCATTCGGCTCCGGCGATCACGAGCGGCGCACCCGTGATCCGCTCGAACGCGTTGAGGTAGCGGCGGCTCGTCTCCGTGACCACCTCGTCCGGCAGGATGGGCGGCGGCGCGTTGCCGTCCCAGCGCCCGGCCTTCTTCTCCTCCTCGAGCCAGTCGCGCAGCGGCTGCTTGTCGAAGCTCGGCTGCGTCTTTCCCGGCTCGTACTGGTCCGCCGGCCAGAATCGCGAGCTGTCGGGTGTGAGCACTTCGTCGACCAGGATGATCTTCCCGCCGACGTGGCCGAACTCGAACTTGGTGTCCGCGATGATGATGCCGCGCGTCGCCGCGATGTCGCGGCCGCGCGAGTACACGTGACGGCTCAGGCGCTCGAGCTCCGCGGCCGTCGCGTCGCCGAGTTCCTTCCGCATTTGCGCGACGGTGATGTTCTCGTCGTGCCCGGTCTCGGCTTTCGTCGCGGGACTGAACACCGGCACGGCGAAGCGGTCACTTTCCACCAGGCCGGGCGGCAGTTTCTCTCCGGCCAGCGTGCCCGAGGCCTTGTACTCCTTCCAGGCCGATCCCGAGAGGTAGCCGCGCACGACGCATTCCACCGGGAAGACCTCCGTGCGGCGGCAGAGCATCGCGCGTCCCTCCAGCATCGCGCGATGCGGCGCGAGCGCGGGGACCTCACGCACGATCTCGCCGGCGTCCGCGCTGAGCATGTGATGCGCGAGCTCGCCCTCGAACTGCCGCAGCCACCACGCGGTGATCTGAGTCAGCACGGCGCCCTTGTGAGGCACGAGTTCGTTCATCACGACGTCGAACGCGCTCACCCGATCGCTCGCGACGAGCAGCAGGCGGCCGTCGTCGACGGCGTACACGTCGCGCACCTTGCCACGGCGCACCCGCTCGAGCGGCAATTCCGTCCGGCCAACGACAACGGTCATACGCGAACCTCTTCGCGCGCATGGGGATCGCTCCCGGCGCGCTGCAGGATTGGATGGATCACTTCGGCGAGGAAATCGTCGACCTGTCGCGCCGCGCGCCCGATGAACCGCGACGGATCGGCGGCCGCGTGCAGGTCGTGTACCGGAACCCCGAACGCCTCGTCTTTCGCGAGGCGATCGAGCATGTCGTTCTTCGCGCCGTCGTCCTTCATGGCGCGCGCCGCCGCGATGCTGTGCGTGCGGATCACTTCGTGCGCCTGCTGGCGGTCACCGCCGGCCGCCACGGCACGCAGGATGAGCGCCTCGGTGGCCATGAACGGGAGTTCGTCGGCGATTCGGGCGCGAATGCGCGCCGGGTGCACCTCGAGCCCCGCCGCGATGTTCTCCATGAGGATCAGCACGGCGTCGGTCGCCAGGAACGCCTCCGGGATGGCGAGGCGCCGGTTCGCGCTGTCGTCGAGCGTGCGCTCGAAGAATTGCACGCTGTGCGTCTGGTTGGCGTTCGGCTCGAGCGACAGCACGAAACGCGAAAGCGAGTTGATGCGCTCGGACCGCATGGGGTTTCGCTTGTACGCCATCGCGCTCGATCCGATCTGCTCCTTCTCGAACGGCTCTTCGATCTCGCCGAACGCCTGCAGCATGCGCATGTCGCTCGCGAACTTTGCCGCGGTCGCGGCGATGCCCGCGACCACGCCGAGCACCTGCGCGTCGATCTTTCGCGAATACGTTTGGCCCGTGACGGGGAGGGAGCTCTGGAAGCCCATCGCCTGCGTGACCCGACGGTCGAGTTCGCGCACTTTCTCGTGATCGCCCTTGAACAGCTCGAGGAAGCTCGCCTGGGTGCCGGTCGTCCCCTTCACGCCGCGCAGCGGAAGGCTCGCGAGGCGGAAGTCGAGATCTGCCAGATCGAGGACCAGGTCCTGCATCCACAATGTCGCGCGCTTGCCGACCGTGGTGAGCTGCGCCGGCTGCAGGTGCGTGTATCCGAGCGTTGGCTCCGCCTTCCACTTCGACGCGAACGAGGCCAGCGTCCGCAGCACCGAGATCACGCGTGAGCGCAGCAGGCCGAGTCCGCGATGCATCTGGATCAGGTCGGAGTTGTCCGTGACGTACGCGCTCGTCGCGCCAAGATGAATCACGCCGCGCGCCGCCGGGGCGGCCTCACCGAACGCGTGCACGTGCGCCATCACGTCATGGCGGAACCGCTTCTCATACTCGGCGACCTTCACAAAGTCGATATCATCGAGATGCTGCTTCATCTCGGCGATCGCCGCCGCGGGGATGTCCGCGCCGAGGTCGCGTTCCGCCTCCGCGAGCGCCACCCAGAGGCGCCGCCAGAGGCCGTGGCGGGTCTGCGACGACCAGAGCGACAGCATCGTCGCCGAGGCGTAGCGCTCGGCGAGCGGCGAGCTGTACCGGTCGTGTGTCATCTGATCGAGAAGTCGGTGTAGAGCATTCGGCCGCCGCGCTCGAAGATCATCCGGGACTGCCCCTTTCCAGAGAGTGATTCGAGCATGCGCTTCACCTGCTGCGCGTCGGAGACGGGCGTGTTGTTGATCTGTACGATCACGTCGCCCGCCTGGATCCCGAGGCTGTTCGAGACGGGCTGTGAGACCGTCGCGATGAGGGCGCCTTGGGCGTTCTTGATGTTGCGCTCCGCGCGAATCGCGGGCGTCAGCGAGATCAGCTCGAGTTCCTTGAGGACGGCCACCCGCTGCGCGTTGACCTCGGGGAAGTCGGCGACCTTCACCCGCGACTGGATCTCCCGGCCGGCGCGGCGCAACACCAGCGGGACCACGTCATCGACGTGCAACTCGAGCAGTGCGGCGTCCCAGTCGTACGCGTTCTTGACCGCCCGGTTGCTCGCGCGCAAGAGCACGTCGCCCGCCAGCAGGCCGGCCTCGGCGGCCGGCGATCCCGGCACCACTTCGTGGATCGGCGCGCCGGAGTTCAGCGCATCGCGCGTGAGGGCGGTCTGCTGCGGGTACTCCATCTTCACGCCGATCCACGGCTTGCGGACCTTGCCGTGCAGCAGCAGGTCGTCCGTCACGCGCCGCGCCCGGTCGATGGGAATGGCGAAACCCAGGCCGACGTTGCCGCCGCTCGGCGAATAGATGGAACTGTTGACGCCGACGACTTCGCCGAGCGAGTTCACCAGCGGGCCGCCGGAGTTGCCGGGATTGATCGCGGCGTCGGTCTGGATCATGTCCACGTAGACGCCAAGACCCTCGCCGCGCGCCGTGAGGTTTCGTCCGGTCGCGCTGATCACGCCCGCGGTGACGCTCGGCTCGGTGTTGCCCAGGATGAAGCCGAACGGATTCCCGATGGCGATGGCCCACTCGCCGATGAGCAGGTCGCGCGACGTGCCCAGGGTGGCGACCGGAAGCTTCTTCGCGTCGATCTTGAGAACCGCGAGGTCGTTCTGCTCGTCGATGCCGACCAACTTCGCGGGGTACGACGTGCCGTCGCGCAGCGCGACGCTGATTTTCGCCGCGCCGCTGACGACGTGCGCGTTCGTGACGATCACGCCGTCCTCCCGGACGATGAAGCCCGACCCGATGCCGGCCTGCACCTGTTGTCCGCTCTGTGTGCCGAAGAAGAAGTCCGCCGGTGACGCCGCGACGCGCTGGATCACCTCCGTCTGCACCGTCACGACCGACGGCGCCACCTTTTGCACGGCGTCGGTGATGGCGTTCCGGCGCTGGCTGTTGAGGGACGCCGATTGCGTGGCCGGCGCGCGCAGCGTCTGCGCGCTCGACGACGAGGGCGAGGCGCCCTCGCACGCAACGAGCGCGGGGAGCGCGAACGTGAGGATGAGCGGCCGGAGTCTCATTTCGCGCGGCGCGGCTTGGGACGGCGGCTGATGTCGCCGAGGAAACGATCGAGACCGCGATCGGTCAGCGGATGCTGGAGGAGTGCGCGCAGCACGCCGGGCGTGACGATCGCCACGTCCGCACCGGCTGCGGCACACGCCGCGAAACTCGACGCGCTCGACGGGCCGGCCGCCGCGATGTCGCATTCCGTGGCGGCGTGGTCGAAGGCCGCGCGGAGCTCGCAGATCAGGTCCGGTCCGCTCTGTCCGACGGATTCCAGCGTGTCGATCGCGATCGTGATCATCGACGCGCCGGTCTTCGCCGCGAGGATGCCCTGCGCGCTCGAATAGATGAGGGTGGCCGCGACCCGAATGCCGTCGTTGGCGAGCTTCCTGATGGCGGGAACCGCGTCCTCGATGAAGGGCACGGCGACGATCAGGTGGTCCACCGACTTCGCCAGGTCGCGCGCGCCCTTGTAGATGTCGGTCGCGCCGATCGCGGGAACGCTCGCGCAGACCGGAAGTTTCGTTGCGCGCGCAATCTCCGTGACCACGTCGCGGGCGTCCGCGGTGGGAAGTTCGGTCGCGATGATTGTGGGCGTCGCGACCACGCCGTCGATCAGCGAGGCAGCGGTGGCCCAACGGATTTCGTCGAGCGACGTGGTGGCGAGGAAGATGCGCATCGTGTGGTTGGTCGCTCGGTTCTCAGGCGGTGAAGTAGAGGTCGTCGGGGTAGGTGACTTGCTCGAGACACAGTCCCTGGGGCGGTGCAGGCGGAGAGACTTCGTCGTTCGCCGCCGCGACGAGGAGCGCTTCGTACTCCTCGCGCGGCCGTCGGCCACTCGCCACGTCGAGCATCGTGCCGACGAGAAAGCGCACCATGTGATGCAGAAACCGGTTCGCTTCGATGTCGAGCACCAGCCCGCCGTGTTCCGGCGAATCGCGCCAACGGCAGCACCGCACATCGCATCGGTGATCGTCCGTCGCGGGCGCCGTTCCGCGCACCGCGAATCCGAAGAACCGATGCTGACCCATCGTCCGCTCCGCACACCATTCGAGCGCTTCGCGGCTGAGGGCCCGGTCCGCCTTTGTCCAGGCGTATTCCCACCGCCGGCGAAAAGGAGAGTGCGTTGCCTCGTCGAGCCCCACCGCGTAGCTGTAGCGACGTCCGGTCGCGCTGTAACGGGCGTGGAAGCCGGGCTTCATCTCCAACGCCCGCGCCACCCAGACGTCGCCGGGGAGCTGGCTGTTGACCGCCCTGCGCAGCCGCTCCGCCGTCCAATGCCCGGGCACCTCGACGCCGGCCACCTGGCCGCGCGCATGCACCCCGGCATCCGTCCGTCCGGCGCCCGTGACGCGCACCGGTTCGTCACACAATCGGGAAACTGCCGCCTCGAGCACGCCTTGCACCGTTCGCTGCGCCGGTTGGACCTGCCAGCCGGCGAAGTCGCTGCCATCGTAGTGCAAAACGAGCTGCATGGTACGTCCCGCCATCATGGGAAAAGTAGCCGTCCGCACGCACTACTTCAAGCGATGAGAAGTGAGTACGAGAGGGAGGGATGAGTTGGAGAAAGCAGATGCGAGTTTGAGAGCGAGGGTGAGAGGGAGTCCAGCGGGAGTGGGAACTCAGTGGGAGCGGGAGCTCAGCGGGAATCCAGTGCGCGAGCAAGTCTCTACGGTCGACGCCCACTTCGCGCCCATTCCCACTGTGTTCCCACTCCCACTTTGCTCCCACTTGGACTCATGCTCCCCGCTCGAACGCCCACTCAAACTCAGATCTGCTTTCTCCAACTCATCCCTCCGACTCGTACTCGGATCTCATCGCTGTTTTGTTGACTTTGGTTGTTTCGCGTCACAACCTTCCTCTCGCGCCGTGCGCCCGTCCGGGGCCGCGCGTTCACCCGGAAAAATGCCTCCACACACGCTCGCCTCGCTCGCGCACGCTCTGAGTGCCGCGACCGATCTCGATGCGGCCTTCGTCGCGCTCTCCGAGGGCCTCGCAGAGACCGATCGCGGATCCCACGTCGCGCTCTTCCGGCTCGACGCGAAGCGCGCCATGCTGCGCGAGCGCGCGCTCGTCGTGGACGGGGCGATCCAGCGCGTGCCGCTCGAGGCCTCGCTCGAGCAGTTCCCCAAGAACGTCGGCCGCGTCATCGCGGAGGGCAGCCTGTTCGCGGATCTCGCGGAGGAGTCTCCTGGTTTCGCGCGCATGCTCGCGATGCCGCGTGAGAGCGACGGCGGCTGGCTCTCGGTGATCGGGCTTCGCGTGGACGGGCAGCTCGCCGGCCTCCTCGCGCTGCTCGAACCCAAGCGCGTCTTCGGCACGCGGGTCTCCGAACGGTTTTCGCCGATGGTGGCGCTGTTCGAAATGGCGTTCCTGCGTTTCGCGGAGCGCGAAGCGCGTCGCGAGGCCGTGCAGACGCTCGAGGACGTCACGCAAAAGGTGCACGGCGACTATCTCGCTCGGCTGGCGGCGACGGAGGAGCAGCTGCGCGAGGCGCGAAGCGCCGCGAAGCCCGATGCCTCCCAGACGGCCGCGCTGCTCTCGCGGGAGCGCGACGATGCGCGCGTCGCCGAGGACACCCGCCGATCGACTCGAAAGCTCGTCGTGCTCGAGCAGCAGCTCACCGCCTCGATCGGAGCGCTCGAGCAGGCTCACGTCGAACTTCACCGCCGGAGCGAAGCGCTGCGGCAGCGCACACGCACGCTCTACCTCGTCGATCGTGCGCTCACCCTTGCCGCGGCGCGCGAAGAGCCGCAGCGCCTCGCGGACGGATTGCTCGCGCTCGTCGGCGACGACATGCAGGCACACCGCTGCTCGCTTTTTCTTCGCGTGCCCGGAGATCCCAGCATTCTCTACCTCGCCGCCGGCCGCGGGCTCGCCCCGCACGTCAAGGAGGGCACGATCGTCACGGTCGGCATCGGTGTCGCGGGGAAAGTCGCCGAGTCCCGTGAACCGCTGCTGGTGATGGACGCCGGAGAGGACGCCATACCGCATCCGCTGCTCGGCGACGAGTATCTCACGACCGGCTCGTTCATCAGTTTCCCGCTCGTGCTGCATGACGAACTGGTCGGCGTGGTGAACGTCACGAACCGCGCGCAGCATGGCCTGTTCGTCGAGGATGACGTCGAGCGCGTGCGCCTGCTCGGCCTCGTGATCTCGCTGATCGCACGCGAGGCACAGTTGCCCGAGCGGCTGCACGTCTCGAGAATAGAACACCCGTGAGCGCCAAGCCCTCGACGCCGCTTCAGGCGGCGCTGCGACGGATCGCGGCCGGTGCGTCGCTGTCCGACGAGCAGGCGGCATCGGCGTTCAACGCGGTGATGGCCGGCGAGGGCACCGCCGCGCAGCTGGGCGCGCTGCTCATGGGCCTCCGCGTGAAGGGCGAGACGCCGGATGAACTCGCCGGCGCCGCGCGCGCCCTGCGCGGGGCGATGACGGTGCTCGGCACCGCCCGCCCGAGCGAACTCGTCGACACGTGCGGCACCGGCGGCGGCGCGATCACGACGTTCAACATCTCGACCGCCGCCGCGCTGCTGGCCGCCGGCGCCGGTGTGCGCGTGGCGAAGCACGGCAATCGGTCGTACACGACGAAGTCGGGAAGCGCCGACGTGCTCGAGGCGCTCGGCGTCGCGATCGACGTGCCCGTCGAACGGATGGGCGAGGTGCTGGATCGCGCCGGCATCATCTTCATGTTCGCACCCACGATGCACCCCGCGATGCGACACGTCGGCCCGGCGCGACGCGAGATGGCGATCGAGACGCTGATGAACCTCGTCGGCCCGCTCGCGAACCCGGCGGGCGCCGGCCGCCAGGTGATCGGTGTCGCGTCACCCGGCCGGGTCGAGCTGATCGCGGGCGCGCTTCAGCGGCTCGGGACCACGCATTCGCTCATCGTGCATGGTGCACCCGGGATGGACGAGATCTCCCCAATCGGCCTTACGACGGTCATCGAGCTGCGCGGGAAGGAACTCTCGCGCTGGACGCTCGATCCGGCGCAGTACGGATTCTCGGGGATGAACGCGGAAGAGCTGGCCGGTGGGGAGCCGTCGGAGAATGCAGCGCTGATCGAGCGCGTCCTTGCCGGTTCGGGGCCGGCCGCCGCCGAGGCAGCCGTTCTATTGAATGCGGCGGGCGCGATCTACGTGAGCGGGCTGGCGCCGACGTACGCCGCGGCGCTGGATCGTGCGCGTGCGGCGCTGCGAAAAGGAGAGGGCAGCGCCGCGCTGGCGAGGCTTCGGGCGGCCGCGCCGCACGGCGGAGCGGGTTAGTAGCGGCGGAGCACTCCCACCACGATGCCCTGTACGCGCATCTGGTTTTCCTGCACGTAGATCGGCTGCAGCTGGTCGTTCGACGGCTGAAGGCGGATGCGGCCATCTCGCTCGCGATAGAAGCGCTTGACCGTCGCCGAATCGCCGTCGAGCATCGCGATGACCATGTCGCCGTTGTCGGCGGCCTGACGATCGTGCACCACGACGAAATCGCCGTCGCTGATGTGGTCCTCGATCATCGAGTTGCCGCGGACTTTGAGCACGTAGTGATTGCCCGCCCGGCGAACGAAATCCTGCGGCACCGCGACCGTTTCACCCACCGCGACTTCTTCGATCGGCACACCGGCAGCGACCGCACCGAGCAAGGGAAGCTCGACCGCCTGCGGCGTCACATCCGAAACGAGGATCTCGATCGCGCGGCTCTCGTTGTAGCTGCGCTTGATGTATCCCTTTCGCTCCAGGTTGCTCAGGTGTTCGTGGACCGTCGCCAGAGAGTTATAGTTGAACTGTTCGGCGATCTCCTCGAAGCTCGGGGCGTAGCCATGGACCGAACCGTAGCTTGTGAGGTAGTCGAGGATCTGGCGCTGGCGCTTGGTGAGCGGCATGACGTCGTCCCTGCAATGGGAGTGAACGAACGGCAGTAACTCCGTCCGGTGCGAGAGCTTGTCTGCGTCAGATGACGCCCGAACAACACCCGAAGTAACGGTACCCGAACATTGTCCGAAGCGCAAGACACGACAGCGGTCACCAGCACGTGGACATTTCCGCAGGGACCGCTGGGGGAACTCACAGCGGCTGCGGAGCGGCGCGCGCAAGCGCTGGCCGAAGGCGCGGCCGACCTCGAGCGGGCGGCTCGGGCGGCGGGCCCCGTACCGTCGTTTGCCGCCGCACTCCGGGGCGACACCGTGGCCGTGATCGCCGAGCTCAAGCGGCGCAGTCCGAGCAAAGGAGCAATCAACGAGTCGCTCGACGTCGCTGCGCGCGCGGTCGAATACGCGGCGGCGGGCGCGGCGGCGCTTTCCGTCCTGACCGAACCCGCGCGGTTCGGCGGCTCGCTGGATGATCTGCGGGCGGTCCGTTCCGTCGCGCGCGTGCCGCTGCTCCGGAAGGACTTCATCGTGAGCCGGCTTCAGCTCCTCGAGGCCCTGGCCGCCGGCGCGTCCGCGGTGCTGCTGATCGCTCGTGCGCTGCCGCCCGAACGCCGAACGGCGCTGGCGAATGAGGCGCGGGCGCTCGGCCTCGACGTGCTGCTCGAAGTGCGTGACGAGGGCGAGCTGGAGCACGCGCTTCGGGTCGAGCACGCGGTGATCGGCATCAACAACCGGAATCTCGAGACGCTCGCAATCGACGATGCGGTCAGCGCGCGCCTGCTGCCGCTCGTGCCCGGCAACCGCACCGCGGTGTACGAGAGCGGCGTGAACACCCGCGCGGATGTCGAGCGGGCGGCGGCAATCGGTGCGGACGCGGTGCTCGTCGGATCGTCGCTCTCGACATCGGAGGACGGCGGCGCCGCGACGGCAGCGCTGGTCGGCGTCCCAAGGCGGACGCGTGGCTAGCGTCAAGTTCTGCGGGCTCACACGCTCCGAGGATGCCCGCGAGGCGATGCGGCTGGGCGCCGCGTACGTCGGCGCGATATTCGCAGGCGGGCCGAGGAACGTCACGCCCGAACGGGCGCGCGAGCTGTACGATGCCGCCGCCGGCGGGCCGGCCGCAGTCGGCGTCTTCGGCGCGGATGACGTGGATGCGATCGCGGCGAACGCTATCACAGCCGGCGTGGAAGTGATTCAATTACACGGCGACCCTCGGGCCGCCGACGTGCGGGCGATGCGCAGGCGCTTCGGCGGTCGCATCTGGGCCGTGGCCCGGGCCGACGGCTCGGTGCTTCCGGAGTGGACCGAAGAACTCTTTCACGAGGCCGATGCGGTGCTGCTCGACGCGCGCGTGCAGGGCAGGCTCGGCGGCACGGGGATCGCGCTCGAATGGAGTGCCCTCGCAGACTCCGTCGCTGCGCTTCGGGGCCGCACACCGGTTGTTCTCGCTGGGGGGCTGAAGCCGGAGAATGTGGCGGAGGCGGTGCGCCTGCTCGCGCCCGATGTGGTGGATGTTTCGTCCGGCGTGGAGTCGTCGCCGGGGATCAAGGATCACGTAAAAATGCGCGCGTTCTTCGACGCCGCCGGGGGGAACACGCGGTGACGGCACCACTGGAAATCTCGGATCGGTTCGGCGCGTTCGGCGGACGTTACGTGCCGGAGACGCTGATCCCGGCGCTCGATGCGCTCACCGCGGCGTACGCGGACGCGATGCGCGACCCCGAGTTCACCAGGTCGCTCGACGACGCCTTGCGCAACTACGCGGGCCGCCCGTCGCCGCTGAGCGACGCGCCGCGCTGGTCGGNNCAGGGATTGCTGGCCCAGCGCATGGGGAAGCGCCGCATCATCGCCGAGACGGGAGCCGGACAGCACGGCGTCGCATGCGCGACGGTCTGCGCGCGCCTCGGACTCGAGTGCGTGGTGTACATGGGCGAGGAAGACATGCGCCGCCAGACGCTCAACGTGTTCCGCATGCGCATGATGGGCGCGACCGTCGTTGCCGTGACCTCCGGCACGCGCACGCTGAAGGACGCCACGAGCGAGGCGATTCGCGACTGGGTCGCCACGTGTGACGACAGCTACTACATCATCGGATCCGTGGTCGGTCCCGCGCCCTATCCACGGATGGTGCGCGACTTCCAGGCCGTCATCGGCCGCGAAGCTCGCGCGCAGATGCTCGAGCGAGCGGGCGCGTTGCCGCGCACGGTGGTGGCGTGCGTCGGCGGCGGCTCGAACGCGATCGGGATCTTTCACGCGTTCGTCGGTGACCGGGACGTCGAGCTCGTGGGTGTCGAAGCGGCGGGCAAGGGATTGGACAGCTCGCAGCATGCGGCGTCCCTCTCGAAGGGCACACCCGGCGTGCTCCACGGCGCGCTGAGCTACCTCTTGCAGGACGAACACGGCCAGGTGCACCCCGCGCATTCGATATCCGCGGGTCTCGATTATCCCGGCGTGGGCCCCGAGCACTCGTACCTCCGCGATACCGGCCGCGCGACCTACGTCTCCGTCACCGACGACGAAGCGCTCCGGGCCTTTCACCTGCTCGCGCGGCTGGAGGGTGTGATTCCCGCGCTCGAGACCGCCCATGCCGTCGCCTGGATCGACGCGAACGCCGGCCGCTGGAAGAACGACGAGCCCGTGCTCTTGTGCGTGAGCGGCCGCGGCGACAAGGACGTAGCGCAGGTCGCGGAAACGCGTATCTTGACAGAGTGATGTCGAACGCCGTGTCCGTCCCAACGGAAGAGCCGGAGCGCCGCGAACCGCCCTTCAGTCCGGCGCTCGTGGAAGAACTCTTGCGCCAGCTCGACAAGACGGTTCGCGCGCATCAGCTATACATGCACAACAACCCCACGTACCTGAAGACGGTGGAGATGTTGCGCGCGTCGTTCGCACCGATCTGGGCGGAGACGGATTCGCTCTCGCTCTCCGTCACCGACCTGAAATTCATCTGGTTCGACACCCCCGTGCACGAGCAGAATGAGCGGGCGTCCGACTCGCTCCCGTGGACGTTCTACAAGGACGGCCTGCGCGAGGTCACGCTGACCGCGGGCTTCGAGGGACCCGAACTCGAGCTGCTGCTCGACATCATCCCGCGCGTGCGCAAGGCCGCCACGCACGAGGACGACCTCATCACGCTCCTCTGGGAGCAGGAGTTCTCGCACCTCACGTATCGCTACGTCGACATCGCGAACGACGCCGGCGTTCCGATCGATCCGTCGGCGGAGCCGGGCCGGTGGCCCGTCGAGCCGGGCGAGGTCGTCGACGACCCGCGCCTCGCCATCGAGGAGGCCCAACGGCAGGCCGCGGCCGCGGAGGGCGAAGCAGGCGAGGGATCGCCGGGTTCCGGCGGCGCCGACGAGGAGATGAAGCAGTCGCGGGGCGGGATCGTGAAGATGGAAGACTTCGACTCCACGCTCTACTTCCTGGACGCGGAAGAAGTCTCCTATCTGCGGAACGAGGCAGAGCGCGAGTACGCGACCGACCTGCGACGCACGGTGCTCACGGGCCTGCTCGACGTGTTCGAACTGCAGACCGACAAGGCGATCCGCCAGGAAGTCACGCAGAACCTCGACGCCCTGACCCTGCACCTGCTCGCCGGCCGCCAATTCTCGAACGTCGCGTTCCTCCTGCGCGAGATCGGGACCGTGCTCGAACGGGCGAAGGATCTCACGCCGGAACTGCGCGATCGGATGGCAAGCCTCCCCGACCGCCTGAGCGACCCGGCCGCGCTCTCGCAGCTGCTGCAGGCGATGGACGAAGCGGAGACGCTTCCGCCGCGCGCGGACCTCGAGGAACTCTTCTCGCAGCTGCGCGCCTCGGCGCTCGGCACGGTGTTCGACTGGCTCGGCTCCACGCAGAACGCGAAGTTGCGCCCCCTGCTCGAGGGCGCGGCGGAACGGCTCGCCGTGTCGAACACGGGTGAGCTCGTGAAGCTCATCTCGTCGGCGGAAGGCGCCGTCGCGATGGAAGCGGTGAAGCGCGCGGGCGGACTGAAGACCGCCGCCGCGGTTCCGGCGCTCGGAAAGGTGCTGAGCGAGCCGTACCGCGACCTGCGCCTCGCCGCGGTGAGCGCGCTCGTGGAAATCGGAACGCCGGGTGCCATGCAGGCGCTCGAGAAGGCGCTCGAGGACGTCGACCGCGACGTGCGCGTCGCGGCGATCAAGGCGCTCGGCCAGAAGGCGTACAAGCCGTCGCTCTCGAAAGTCACCGCGCTCGTCAAGGCGAACCAGATCCGCGAGGCGGACCGCACGGAACGGCTCGCGATGTTCGAACTGTACGGCTCGCTCTGCGGCGACGGCGGCGTGCCGTGGCTCGACGAACTGCTCAACCCGAAGAGCGGGCTCTTCGCGAAGAAGGAGGATCCCGAGCTCCGCGCCTGTGCCGCCATCGCGCTCGGCCGCATCGGCACGCCGCGTGCGCAACAGGCGCTGCACAAAGCCATGTCCGAGAGGGACGTCGTGGTGCGCAACGCGGTGAACCGCGCCCTGAAGGGAGGCGCCGGATGACCCGCCCGTCGCAGGTCATTCGTCCACGCATCAGCTCGCAGCAGGCGGCGGTCGGCGAGAAGGGTGGTGAGGCGTTCACGCGGTCGGTCGGGCGCACCTTCATCATGGCGCTCTACGGCTCGCTGCGCAGCATCCGGATGTACCCGATCGAGAACCCGGTCGTGCAAAAGGGCCTCGACGAGCTCACGGCCGTCACCGAGGAGCTGCGCAACGCCGAGGGCGACCTCGAGTTCCGCGTATCGGGCGAGTTCATCTTCGTGAACTCCACGCGCCTGCGGCTCGACCTCGACAACTACACGACCTTCAGCTACCTGCTCGCGCTGTGCCGCGCGTGCGGCGTCGGCGTGCTGCGCGTGAAGGCGAAGCCGTCGTCGCGCGACTGGACAATCTTCCTCTCGTTCCTCCTCGCGCCGCAGGGGGACGGGCCCGAAGCGCGGTTCGACCAGCTGCAGAAGCGTCTCGACAACACGGGCGTGCTCGCGTTCGAGGTGTCGCCGCCCGTCGAGTCGGAGGACGACCAGAAGGTCCGCGTGCAGTCGAAGGAGGCCGCCAAACGCACGTACGTGCAATCGGTGTCCGCCACGAAGGACGTGATGAACTCCGTGCGCATGGGACAGAGCCCGAACATCAAGAAGATCAAGCGTGTGGTGCAGGGCATCGTCGACCAGATCCTCGCCGACGAGACGTCGCTGATCGGCCTCACGACCATTCGCGACTACGACGACTACACGTTCACGCATTCGGTGAACGTCTGCATCTTCTCCGTCGCGCTCGGGCGGCGGCTCGGGCTCACGCGGCTCCAGCTGTACGACATCGGGTTCGCCGCGCTCTTTCACGACATCGGCAAGTCGCGCGTTCCCGTCGAAGTCCTGAACAAGCCCGACCTGCTCAGCGACGAAGAGTGGCGCGCCATCGCCGCGCATCCGTGGCTCGGGCTCCTCGCGCTGTTCCAGGTGAAGGAGCAGCAGGAGTTTCCGTATCGCGCGATGGTCGTGGCGTACGAGCATCACATGAAGCGCGACGTCACCGGCTATCCGCGCTCGCTGCGCACGAAGGCGATCGGCTTCTACAGCAAGATCGTCGCGGTCGCCGACGGCTTCGACGCCGCCACGTCGCGCCGCGCCTACCAGAACGAGCCGATGGATCCGGCCGCCGTGCTCGGCGAGATGCGCGACAACGCGCGCCGCGGCATGGACCCCGTGATCGTGAAGGCGTTCGTCAACCTCGTCGGCATCTATCCCGTGGGGACGTTCGTGGTGCTCGACACGTTCGAGCTCGCGATCGTCCATTCCGCGAACGCAAACCCCGAAATGGTCTCGCGGCCGAACGTGCTGATCGTGAGCGACGCCCTCGGCAACGTGCGTCATCCCGGCGAACTCGTGGACCTCGCCGAACGGGACGAGGCCGGAAGCTTCCGGCGCACGATCATCAAGACGGCGGACCCGGATCGCTACGGCATTCGCATCGGCGACTATTTCCTCTGACGTGCTGAGCGAACGATTCACCGCGTTGCGCGCGGAGGGCCGCCGGGCGCTCGTCTGTTACGTGACGGCGGGCCACCCGGACCGGGCGCGAAGCCTCGACCTGATGCGCGGTCTCGCGGACGCGGGCGCAGACGTGCTCGAGATCGGTGTGCCGTTCTCGGATCCGGTGGCCGACGGTCCCATCATCCAGGCCAGTTCGCAGCAGGCGCTCGAGCAGGGCATGACGCTCGAGGGCGCGCTCGGGCTCGTCGCCGAGGCGAAGCTCCGGATCCCCGTGGTGCTCTTTTCCTACCTGAATCCGATCATCGCCGCAGGCCCCCGGGTCCTCGAGCGGGCGCGTGACGCCGGCGTGAGCGGAGTGCTCGTAACCGACCTGCCGGTCGGCGCCGACGCGGAACGAGAGGCCTGGTTCGGCGCGGGCCCGCTCGA
>PMYN01000055.1:67131-102055 GCA_003171215.1 Gemmatimonadota bacterium
GTGACGGGAATGCACGCGGAGATCGCGTCGACGCTGCCGGCGTCCATCGCAACGCTGCGATCGGTCTGCTCGCTCCCGATCTGCGTGGGCTTCGGCATCTCGACGCCCGAGCACGCACGCACGGTCGGCGCGCTCGCGGACGGCATCGTCGTCGGCAGCGCGATCGTGCAGGCCGCCGGCCGAAGCGTGGGCGAGGCGGTCACGCTCACCCGCACGCTGCGCGCGGCGCTCGACGAGGTTCGGTGATCTCGCGCCTGGTGGCACTGTACGCGCGGCTCATGCCGCTGGCCGGAACGGTGCTGCTGTTCGTGGGTTCGTACTACGACACGAGCTGGCGGGGACACGGCTGGGCGTTCCATGCGGCGATGTTCGTTGCCCTGGTCGGCGCCACCATCGGGTTCCGTCGGTTCCAGCTCCCCATCACGAAGTACGGCGCGGTCAACCTGCTGGGGATCGTCGCGACCGGCGGCGCGCTCGTGGCGGGGCCGTCCACCGCGGCCGTGGCGCTCTTCGCCGGCCTCATGGCGTGCGACACGCTGCTGCTCGGCAAGAGCGTGAACGTCGCGTGGGTCAACGCGGGGCGCGAGGCGCTCGCGCTGTTCGCCGCGTACGGATTCTACTCGTGGGCGGCGGTCACGATCGATCCGGCCAATCCCGCCGCGACGGGGCCGGAGTTCATCCCGGCCATCACGCTGTTCTTTCTCGTGCATTTCGTGCTGAGTCGCGGGCTGCTCTACTTCTCGCTCCTCGTGCGCGGGAAGCTGCTGCCCGACGAGCGCTCGCTCCTCCTGCGCTACGAAGTGCTCTCCTACGGCGCGGGCGCGGCGGGCGTCTCCGTGCTCATCGGCGCGCTGCAGCTGGTCGGCGTCGCGAGCAGCGCGGTCGTCGCGCTGGTGCTCGGCTTCGGCGGCTTGCTCTTCAAGCGCATCATCGAGGAGTCGATCGCCGCCGAGGAACTCAACACGATCCTGGCGATGGAGCAGATCGTCTCGAGCGATCGCGGTCTCGCCGATGCGATCCGGCGCATCGAATCGCTTGCGCACCGCCTCGTGGACTGGCGCACACTGCGCATCACGCGCACGGAAGGCGGCCGCGAGCTCGTGATCTACCGCGGAGGCGAGGGGCTCCTGCCGCTGCCCGCAGCGGCGGATCCCTACGGCGCCACCCTGCGCGCGCTCGCGATCGACGACGCCGAACCCGTCATCGTGCTCGACGCCGCACGAGACGCACGCGTGGACCGCCCCAAGCCCGACGTGCGCTCGGCCGTCACGATTCGCCTGCGCTTCGGCGATCGCGTCATGGGCGTGCTCGAGCTGGAGCATCACAAGCCGAACGCCTACGGCCCGAAGGAAGCAATGCTCGTGCGCCGCTTCGCCAACCAGCTGGCGACGACGCTGCACATCCACGACCTCCGGAACCCGCTGCTCGACACCGTCTCGCGCATCACGCGCGAGCTCGAGACGCTGACCGAGTCGGCGCGCACGCTGCGGGGCGGCGGCGAGGCGGTCGCGCGCACCGTCGCGGGAATCACGCGCGGCATTTCTGAGGAGGCGGAGCAGGTCCAGTCGAGCCTCGAGATGACGCAGGCGCTGCTCGAGGCGACGGGACGGGTCGTGAGCGACGCGCGCGACGCCGCGGGCGCGAGCCGCAGCGCGACCGACATCGCCGTGACGAACCGCGAAAAGATCGGAACGGCGATCGAACGCCTGGTCGAGGCGAAGAAGTTCGTGGGCGAGAGCGCCGGGCAGATCGACGCGCTCGCCAGGAGCACGCGCCGCATCACCGACTTCATCGCGATCATCTCGCAGATCGCCGACCAGACGAACCTGCTCGCGCTGAACGCCGCGATCGAGGCGGCGCGGGCGGGCGTGGAAGGGCGCGGCTTCGCCGTCGTCGCCGAGGAAGTGCGCGCGCTCGCGGAAGAGAGCCGGCGCGCGAGCGACGAGGCCGGTGAGATCCTCCTGCGCTTCGAGGCGCAGATGCGCAGCGTCGCACAGCAGATGTCGAGCGGACAGGCGCTGGTGTCCGACGTGGAGCACCTCTCCGAATCCTCCCGGGGCGCCCTCGAGCAGATCGTGCAGTCCACGGCGCAGAGCGCCCGGAGCGCGCACCGGATCGCGGTCACGTCGAGCGAACAGCAGAGCGAGTTCACCGTGCTGCTCGACCGCGTCGCGCGCGTGTCGGAGATCGCGGGCCGCAACCGCGTGGGTGCCGAGGACGTGACGTCGAGCGCCGTCGACCAGGCGGAAGCGCTGCGCGGCCTCGAGGGCGCGATCAACGGATTGCGCGAGGTCGTGACGAGCCTCAACGACCTCGCGCACCGCATCACGAACGTCGCCTGATGGAACCCGCCGCGGTGCAGCTCCCCGCGTGGGCGCAGGTCAGCGAGAAGCGCCGCGCGCACATCGCCCGCGTCACGGCGCTCCTCGACCGATGGGCCGCGGAGATGTCGCTGACGACGGGCGAGGCGCGGGCCTGGCACGACGCGGGCCGCCTGCACGACGCGCTCCGCGACGCGTCGGAAGCGGAGCTGCGCCAGCTGGTTCGCGGCACGCCGTTCGCCGATTCCCCCGCCGGCGTGCTGCACGGACCCGCCGCCGCGGCGCGTCTCGAGCAAGAGGGTGAGTCGCGTGCCGGAGTCCTGCTCGCGGTGCGCTGGCATACCGTCGGCAACGCCGCGTGGGATCAGACGGGGCGGGCGCTCTTCATGGCGGATTTTCTCGAGCCCGGCCGCGGATTCATGCGGCACGACCGCGGCTTTCTCTCCTCGCTCCTGCCGCGCGACTTCGACGGCGTCTTCCGCCAGGTCGTGCGCATGCGCCTCGAGTGGACGCTGCGGGAAGGGAAGCCGCTCTTTCCCGAGAGCATCGTGCTCTGGAACTCGGTCAGCGGAACGTGAGCCGCATGCGGGGACGCGGGAAGGTCGGGCGCTGGATCGTGCTCGTCGCGGCGCTGCTCATCGCGTGCGGCGCGATCGCGAGACTCTACCTGCGCTCGGGGCCGCGGCTGCGCGCGTCGAAGCGCGCGGTCGAGCGCGTCGTTCCAGCCGGAGCGCACATCAAGGTGGAGGTGCTCAACGCGACGGACACCAAGGGCCTCGCGCGGCGCGCGATGCTCGTGCTGCGCGACGCGGGATTCGACGTGGTCTTCTTCGGCAACTCGAGCGAGCGTACCGACACCACGCGCATCCTCGATCGCGCGGGTCACGCCGACTGGGCCGCGCTCGCCGCCCGCGCGATGGGTCGTGCGCACATCGAGCAGCTGCCCGACAGTTCGCGCTTCCTCGACCTGACCGTCCTAGTCGGCCGGAACTGGACGCCGCCGTTGGAGCCGCTCTACCCGTAACTGGCCGCACGCCGCCGCGATGTCCACGCCGCGGCTCTTCCGGATCGCCACTTCCACGCCGTGCGATCGCAGCTGCCGCGCGAACGTCCCGATGTCCTCCCGTGAAGTCGGAACAAACCCCATGGCACCGCCCGGATGCAGCGGAATCAGGTTCACGAACGCCCTGCAGCGGCGCGCGAGCGCGGCGAGTTCGGTCGCGATCGCCGGCGTGTCGTTCACACCGCCCAGCATCACGTACTCGAACGTCACGCGACGGTCGAATGCCGCGGCCGCGTCGATCACGTCGCCCAGGGGGAACTTCGTGTTCACCGGCATGAGCGTCGCGCGCAGCGAGTCGGTCGGCGCGTGCACCGAGATCGCCAGGCGGAACTGCTCCTTCCGCGCGGCAAGCGCCTCGATCCCCGGAAGCCATCCGACCGTCGACACGGTGATGTGTCGCGCACCGATGCCGAATCCCCTCGGATCGTTCAGGATCGTGAGTGTCGTATCCACGGATTTCCAATTCATGAGCGGCTCGCCCATTCCCATGAACACGATGTTCGTCGCGAAGAGCGGCGGACTGAGCATCGCCAGCTCCCGCACCTGACCCGCGATCTCGTGCGGCGCGAGGTTCCGGGCAAAACCCATCGCGCCGGTCGCGCAAAAGGAGCACTGGAGCGCGCACCCCGCCTGCGACGACACGCAGAAGGTCATGCGATCGCCGTCGGGGATGGCGACGGTCTCGATCGCCTGTCCGTCGTGCATCGTGAAGAGAAATTTCCGCGTGCCGTCCGAGGATTGCTGCTCCGCGGCGAGCGCGAGGCGCGGCATGTCGAAGTGCTCCGCGAGGAGCGCGCGGAAGCCCTTCGGGAGGTCCGTCATGTCTTCGAACGTCGCGGCGGGAACACTCCCCCACAGTCGGCGCGCCGCCTGGCTCCCCCGGTACGCGGGCACGCCGTGCGATTCCGCGAACGCGCGAAGCGCCGACTCCGCCTCCGCAGGTGCCAGGTCGAGCAGGTTGGTGCGCGCGACGGCCGTCATTTGAGAAGGGAACTCAGCGAGAATTGATACGTCGGCGCGAGTCCGTTCACGCCGTCTTCGCGTGCCACGCCGATGCAGTATCCGGCATAGCGCAGCACGATGCCAAGCCGCACGCGGAAGTTCGCGCCGCCGTAGATGTCTGTCTGCACCGGTCCGCCGCGCACCTCCCAGTCGCCCCAGCGCGCGCTTGCGAACAGGTAGTGNNACGCTGTCCGGGCCGGCCACGCGAGCGTCCGCGCCGAACAGCCAGCTCGCCCGCTCGCTCGCGGCCGCCCCCGGACTCAGGAGAAAGCTCGACGCGCCGATCCGCACGTCGAAGCGCGTGAGATGCTCCGCGATCACGCCGGCGTCCACCGATACACCGCTGCGGCTCACGTCGTCGAGCGACCCGTTCCGCTCACGGACCGCGACGCCCACACTCAGGTTCGGCGTGAGACGGCGAGCGGCCACGAGGGAAATCACGGTCGTGCCGTACGGGACGGGATTGCCGATGCTCTGCGGGTCGGTATCGGTGCGCAGGATGTTCGAGACCGACGCACGCGTGACGCTCAACCCGAACGTCGTGCGTCGCCACTCCGCGGCGACGGAGAACAGCTGCGCCGCCACGGCGATGTCCGATGGTGCGTTCATCGCCGCAGCCGATAGGCGCCAATGGAACCCGTCGGGGAGCAGCGCGGTGGCGGGATTCCACAGGCCGGTTCCCGCCGTGGTGCCGAGCGCCGGCGCCTCCGCCGTAAGTCCGACCGGGAAGGTCAAGAGGTCCCGTCCCGGGATTTCACCGGACTGCCCCCATGCGGCCAGTGGGCTGATGGTGAGGACAGTGAACACTATACGCCGCATTGAGTTAAGTTAGTTGGTCTACAGTAGTTTGGGCAACCCTTCGACTACCACCAAGTATCGATGCCGCATATATTTAACGCTCTTTCACGCCCTTGGAGCTTTCCCTGCTGCTCAGCGAGCTGCTTTCAACGGAGCGCGTGCGCGTTCCGCTCGGCAGCCACTCCAAAGCCGAACTTCTGCGCGAACTCGTTCGTCTGGCCGTCGGCGATGCCGACGAGACTACCGTCGGCGGCATTCTCGACGCCGTCGAGGCACGCGAGGGCCAGGTGAGTACGGCATTGGGCGGAGGGCTGGCCGTGCCGCACGGCCGGACCGATCTCGTGCCGGAACTGCGTATCGCCGCCGGAATCGTGGGTAAAGTCCCGGATTACGTCGCCCTCGACGGTTCGCCCGTGCGGGTCGCGTTCCTCGTGCTCACGCCGCCGGCGGCGAGCGGCCTGCACGTGAAGCTGCTCTCTCGCATCGCGCGGCTCATGCACAATCCCGAGTCGCGCGACGCCCTGCTGGCCTCGACGTCCGCAGACGAATTCATGCGCGTGATCCACGGTGCCGAAGCGGCGTGAAGTCCTCCCTCATTCACCGTTGTCCCTTCTCCTGTCCCATTGCCGGCGCGCCGCGCCGCGAGTCTCCGACGTGACCGCTCCTTCAAACAGCTCCCCGTTCGCCACCTCACTGCGCACGCACCTGGCCGGATCGCTCCGCGCCGCGGACGCGCTCACGCACGTTCGCCTCGGCGGATGGGTGCACCGCTCGCGGAATCTCGGCGGAATCGTCTTTCTGGACTTGCGCGACCGCGAGGGCATCGTGCAGGTGTCGTTCGGCACCGACTGGTCGAGCGCCGAGTGCATCGCGCTGGCGGCGGCGGTCGGCGTGGAAAGCGTAGTGATGATCGAGGGCACGGTGGTGGCCCGCACGGCAGCCACCCGCAACGCGGAGATGGGAAGCGGAGACATCGAAGTGCGCGCGACGGTGATCGAGGTCGTCGGTCCGGCCGAGACGCCGGCCATTCCCGTCGCGCGCGGCAAGGGCGAGAAGCTGCCCTCCGAGGAACTCCGCCTGCGGCACCGGTATCTCGATCTGCGGCGCGCGGAACTGCAGCAGAGCCTCATGCTGCGGCATCGACTCCTGCAGGTGACGCGCCGGCACCTCAGCGAACGCGGGTACCTCGAACTCGAGACGCCGATCCTCACGAAGCCGACGCCGGAGGGCGCGCGCGACTACCTCGTTCCGAGCCGCGTGCATCCGGGCGAGTTCTACGCGCTGCCGCAGTCGCCGCAGATCTACAAGCAGCTGTTCATGATCAGCGGATTCGACCGCTACTTCCAGATCGCGCGCTGTTTCCGCGACGAGGACCTGCGCGCCGACCGCCAGCCCGAGTTCACGCAGATCGACATCGAGGCGTCGTTCGTGCAGCGCGATGACATCCTCGCGCTCGCGGAGGGACTGATCGGCGCGCTCTGGCGCGAGGCCGGTCACGAGATCCCCGCGCACTTCGAGCGCATGACGTACGAAGCCGCGATGGAGAAGTACGGCTGCGATCGGCCCGACCTGCGATACGGCCTCGAAATCGTCGATTTCAGCACGCTGTTCGACGGGGCGGACTTCGGCATTGCCCGCGCCGCGCTCGCCGCCGGCGGCCGTGTGCGCGGCATCGTCGTGCCGGGAGCGGCCTCCTGGAGCCGCAAGCAGGTGGACGAACTCGAGGCGATCGCGAAGGGCGCCGGCGCGCTCGGGTTGCTTCGCGTGAAGAAGACGGACGGGAAATACGAAGGACCGATCGCGAAGTTCCTGTCGGCCGAGGCACAGAACGCCCTCGCGCTCGAAGAAGGGGCGCTGGCGCTGTTCGTCGCAGGCGCCGATCGCATCACGAGCCCCGCCCTCGATCGCGTCCGGCAGGAATGCGCCGTTCGGCTGGGTCTCGTGGACGAAACGGTGCGGCGCTTCCTGATCGTGACCGACTTTCCGATGTTCGATCGCGATCCCGGGAGCGGCGCGCTCGGGGCGGTGCATCATCCGTTCACCGCGCCGAATCCCGAGGACATGGCCGCGCACCCGGACGAGCCGCATCGCTGGCGCGCGCTCGCGTACGACGTCGTGCTCAACGGCCTCGAGCTCGGCGGCGGCAGCATTCGCACGCATGACTCCGTCACGCAGTCGCGCATGTTCTCGCTGCTCGGCATCGGCGATCCCGCCGAGCAGGAACGCCGGTTCGGATTCCTGCTCGAGGGACTTCGCGCGGGCGCCCCGCCGCACGGCGGCATCGCGTTCGGCGTCGATCGCATCGCGATGCTGCTGTCGGGCGCCGCGTCGCTTCGCGACGTCATCGCGTTCCCGAAGACGACGACGGCGCGCGCGCTGTTCGAGGGTGCGCCGACGCAAGTCTCACCGGAAGAGATGAGCGCGCTGCACCTCAGGCTGGAGGGTGCATGACGGCCGACGGCACGATGTCCGGCACCAGCCTCGGCGAATCCGTCACGACGCGTCTCTCGACCGAAGGCGCCGACCTGCTCACGCTCGCGGGCGTGTCGGACGCGAACCTGATCGAGCTGCAGAAGCTCTTCCCGGTGCGCGTGACGCTGCGCGGCGACGCGATGGCGATCGCCGGGGCCGCCGACGTCGTGCAGCGAGCGGTGCCGGTCGCGCAGCGCATGATCGACGCGGCAAAGCAGCGCGCGCCGCTCGAACCCGACGACGTGCTGCGGATGTCGCTGGAGAACGGGCGCGATGCGGGCAGCGGCGAGCGGATCGTGCTGCCCGGCGTCCGCAAGATCATCCAGCCGAAGACGTCGGGGCAGTCGGCGTACCTGCAGGCGATCGCCGACAACGACATCGTCGTCGGCATCGGGCCGGCCGGAACGGGGAAGACCTATCTCGCCGTCGCGGCGGCGGTCGACGCGCTGTCGCGCAAGCGGGTGAAGCGCATCGTGCTCGCGCGGCCGGCGGTCGAGGCAGGAGAGTCGCTCGGGTTCCTTCCGGGGGACATGCAGGCCAAGGTCGATCCGTACCTGCGTCCGCTGTACGACGCCCTGGAGGACATGATGCCGGCCGAGCGCGTGGCAAAGGCGCTCGAGACCCGGGTGATCGAGATCGCTCCGCTCGCGTACATGCGCGGCCGCACACTCGCGGATGCATTCGTGATTCTCGACGAGGCGCAGAACGCCACGGCCCTGCAGATGAAGATGTTCCTCACGCGTCTCGGGGTGAACTCGCGCGCGGTCATCACGGGCGACAAGACGCAGGTCGACCTCCCGAAGCGGGAGGAGAGCGGCCTCGTGCAGATCGAGCGGATCCTGCCGGGAATCGAGGGGATCGCATTCCACTATCTCACGGACGCCGACGTGATCCGGCATCGACTGGTGCGCGACATCATCAGGGCCTACTCGGCCGCGGCCGACACGTGATCGCACCGGTGAATGCACTCGTCGTTGCGGTGTCGCGGCAGGGCGTCAGGCCGGGAATCGCGGACAGCCGGCTCGAGGAGGCCGCCCGCGTCGCATTGCGCGCAGAACGGGTGCGTCATGCGCTGATCTCCATCACGCTGGTCACGACGCCGCGGATCGCCGCGCTCAATGGGCGGCACCTCAATCATCGCGGCCCCACCGACGTCATCTCGTTCGGCTTCTCGCGCGAGCGGGGCGGGCCGCTCGTGGCGGACATCTATGTCGCTCCGGCCGTCGCGCGCGAGAACGCACGGCGGCTCGGCGTGGGGATCCGCGAGGAGCTGGTGCGCCTCGTGGTGCATGGCGTGCTGCACGCGCTGGGGCACGATCACCCCGACGGCGAGGCGCGGTTTCGATCTCCGATGTGGCGCCGGCAGGAAGCGCTGGTCAAGCGCGCCATGCGACGCGCGGCGCGGCGCGCGGCGTGACACTCGTCGCCGCGCTGTTCGCCGGCTTGGCCGCGCTGACGGCCGCGCTGTGCGCCCTCGCCGACGGAGCGCTGCTCTCGATCGACGAGGACGCACCGCCGGTATCGCCCGCGATCGGCGGGCTCATCGGCCGCCGGGAATCCGCGCACCGCGCGCTCGCGTTCGGCCGAATCGTCGCCCAACTGCTGGCGGGCGTCTTGAGCGCGGGCGCGCTCGTCTCGAGCGGCCTCCCGGCGGCGGACCTCGCCCCGCTCGTGCTGCTGGCCGGCATCGTCGTCGTCGTCATCGCCGAGAGCGTCGCGCGAACGGCGGGGGATTCACGCGGCGCTAGTGCGGTCGTATCACTGGCGCCCTTCATCGGCGGCATCGAATGGGTCATGCGGCCGCTGGTCGCGCTCGGCACGTGGGGCGAGGCGGTGCTCAACCATCTCATTCCGTCCACGCCGCCGGACGAGGAGGATCGCGAGGCCACGCTCGAGCAGTTCCGCGAGGTGGTGGAGGCCGAAGCCGACGTCACGCGCGACGAAGCCGTCCTCCTGCGCGGCGTCTTCTCGCTCGGCCACACGGCGGTGCAGGAAATCATGGTTCCTCGCGTGGACATCGTCGGCATCGACCGCGATACGACCTGGTCCGAAGTCGTCGACCGCGTGCGCAGCGCGCGCCATGCGCGCCTGGTGGTCTACGACGGCACGCTCGACGAGGTCGTCGGGATTCTCTACGCCAAGGACCTGCTGTCCGCCGTCATCGCCGACGCGGAGCCCGAGGCCGGCTGGCGTTCGCTGGTGCGCCCGTCGACGTTCATTCCCTCGGCCAAGAACGTCGACGCACAGCTGCGCGAATTCAAGGCGAGCCATCGGCACATCGCGATCGTCGTGGACGAGTACGGCGGCACGGCGGGACTCGTGACGCTCGAAGACGCACTCGAGCTGATCGTCGGGGAGATCCGTGACGAGAACGACGTCGAGGCGCCGGATGTCGAGCGCGAGGACGACGACAAATTCTGGGTCTCGGCGCGCGTGACCCTCGAGGACCTGAGCGAGATCACCGGACAGGATTTCACGCGCGAGGATGTCCAGACCGTGGGCGGGTTGGTGTACGAGCTCGTCGGCAGCGTGCCGCGGGCCGGGGAGTCGCTCGTCGTCGGGAACTTCAAGCTGGTCGTGGAGCGGGTCGTGCGGCGCCGCGTCGAGCGCGTGTACCTCGAACGGCTGCAGCCGGTCACGGAGGATGTCGCGTGACCACCTTCGCACTGATCTTCCTGCTCGCGCTGCTGGTCGGCTGGCTCACGGCCGCGGCGACGGCCGTGCGCTCGGTGAGCCGCATCTGGCTTCGCCACTGGGTGGAGCAGAAGCTGGCCGGAGCCGACGCGGCCGAGATCTATCTCGACCGGCCCCAGCGCTGGCTGTTCGCCGCGGGAACCGGGATCGCCGCGGCCGTCTTCGCCACGGGCGCGGTGATCGGCTTGCGCGAGCCCATGCCCGGAGCGGTCGAGCAGATCGTCGTCGCGCTGCTGCTGCTGACGATCGTCGGTCAGCTGGTTCCGCGCGCGATCGCGCGGCGCTGGGCCGCACCGCTCGTGCCGCTGCTGATGCCGGTGCTGCGTCTCCTCGCTTGGGTTTGCGCGCCGCTGTTCGCCTTCGCCGGGCTCTTCGCGCAGTCGGCGCCCGCCCAGGTCGAGGCGGAACACGATGGGCGGGAGTCACTCGAGGACCTGCTGCGCGAGGGCGAGCTCGAGGGAGTCGGCGAGGCGTCGGAGAGCGCGATCATCAGCGGCGTGGTCGAGTTCGGCGAGAAGCTCGCGCTCGAGGTCATGACGCTTCGCGATGACATCATCGCCGTCGAGCGCACCATGACGGCCTCCGCGATCGCGCGGGTCATCTCGCAATCGAAGTACAGCCGAGTCCCGGTGTACGATCGCGACCTCGATCACATCGTCGGGCTCGTGCACTCGTTCGACGTGCTGGCGCACCCCTTCCATCCCGTCGACCGGTTGCGCCGCGTGGCGCTCGTCCACGCCGCCACGCCGTGCCACGAGCTGATGCGCCGCATGCTGCGCGAGCACGTCCACCTGGCGATCATTCAGGGTGTCCTCGGGGAGACGCTCGGACTCGTGACACTCGAGGACCTGGTCGAGGAACTGGTCGGCGACATCAGCGATGAACACGATGAACCCCAGACGGTGACGCCGTGAGCGCACTCGCCCTTCCCGAATCCGCGTCGTCCGGTCTCCGCGCGCTGAGCGCCGATTTCGGCGCCGGCAAGAAGGCCGCGCTGGCACGCGCTGTGAGCATCGTCGAGAACCAGCGGGCGGGAAGCGACGTGCTGCTGGCGGCGATGCACCGGCACATCGGCCGCGCGCATCGCATCGGGATGACCGGCCCGCCGGGGGCGGGCAAGAGCACGCTCACCACGTGGCTCGCGGCCGAGCTGCGCAAGGCGGGCCTCACGGTCGGCATCATCGCGGTGGATCCGACCTCGCCGTTCACCGGCGGCGCGCTGCTCGGCGATCGCGTGCGAATGGACTCCGTCGCCCTCGACCCGGGCGTGTTCATTCGCTCGATGGCGACGCGGGGGTCGCTCGGCGGACTCGCCGCCGCGACGCGCGAAGTGTGCGACGTGCTCGACGCGTTCGGCATCGATCGCATCCTGGTGGAGACGGTCGGCGTCGGCCAGAGCGAACTCGACATCGCGCGCACCGTCGACACCAGCGTCGTGGTGCTCACGCCGGAATCCGGCGACTCGATCCAGACCTTGAAGGCGGGTCTCATGGAGATCGCCGACTTGTTCGTCGTGAACAAGGCCGATCGCCCCGGGGCGGACCGCCTGCGCAACGATCTCGAGCTCATGCTCGGCCTTCGCAGCGGCGCCGTGACCGGTGATGCGACCGGCCATCACGGCGTCGACTTCAAGGCGGCGATGAACCCCGCGAAGGCGGCCCGGGCATTCGCGAAGAGCGACGACGACGCGACGTGGACCCCGTCGGTGTTGCGCTGCGTCGGCACGACCGGCGAGGGCGTGCCGGAGCTGCTGGGCGCCCTCGACCGTCATTTTGGCTATCTTGAGCGGAGCGGCGCGCTCGTCTCGAGGCGGCGTGCGCGGCTTCGCGAGCGCGTGGTGGATGTGGCGGAACAGCGGGTGCGTCGCCGGCTCTGGACCGACGCTGCCACCGCCGCGTGGATCAACGAGCGGATTCCGGAGCTGGAATCCGGGGTGACCACGCCGTATGCCGTGGCTGATGCGCTGCTCGCGCGCAGCGGCGAACTCCTGGCTGGAGCGAAGACACGATGACGAAGATCACCGAACGCGTCGTGCCCGAGCACGGGCACGACGTGGATACGGCCGCGACCCTCGCGGCGATGCAGGAGGAGCTCGACCGGCTCCGCCGCGAAGTGGCCACGTGGCGCGCGACCTTCGATCGCTCGCCCAAGCGCGACATCGCATTCACGAATTCCGCCGGCGACGTCGCACCGTTGTATTCCGCGATGGATCTCGAGGGATCGGCCGGGTCCGCCTTCGAAGTGCCGGGGACGTATCCGTTCACTCGCGGCATTCACGCCAGCGGATATCGCGGCCGACTCTGGACGATGCGCCAGTTCGCCGGCTTCGGCTCCGCCAAGGAGACCAGCGAGCGCTACAAGTTCCTCCTCGCGCACGGCACCACCGGGCTCTCGGTGGCGTTCGACTTCCCGACACTGATGGGCTACGACTCCGACCACGTGCGGTCGGAAGGCGAGGTGGGGAAGTGCGGCGTCGCGATCAGCTCGCTCGCCGACATGGAGACGCTGTTCGCCGGAATCCCCCTCGGCGACGTCTCCACGTCGATGACGATCAACGGGCCGGCGATCATCCTGTGGTGCTTCTACATCGCGGCCGCGGAAAAACAGGGCGTGAGCGCGGAGAAGCTGCGCGGCACGGTGCAGAACGACATCCTGAAGGAGTACATGGCGCAGCACGCCTGGTGCTTCCCGATCGAGCCGGCGCTGCGACTGATCGTCGACATGTTCGAGTGGGGCTCCGTGCACGCGCCGCAGTGGAACACCATCTCGATCTCCGGCTACCACATTCGCGAAGCGGGAGCGACGGCCGCGCAGGAACTCGCCTTCACGCTCGCCGATGGTTTCACCTACGTCGAGCGCGGCATCGCGCGGGGACTGCAGGTCGACGACTTCGCGCCGCGCCTCTCGTTCTTCTGGGACATCCACAACGACTTCTTCGAGGAGATCGCCAAGCTGCGCGCCGCACGCCGCATCTGGGCGCGGCACCTGAAGGAACGCTACGGAGCCAAGGACCAGCGTTCGTGGATGATGCGGTTCCACTCGCAGACGGCCGGCGTCACGCTCACCGCGCAGCAGCCGATGAACAACATCGTGCGCGTGGCCTACCAGGCCATGGCGGCGGTGCTCGGCGGCACGCAGTCGCTGCACACGAACTCGATGGACGAGACGCTCGCCCTGCCGACGGAGCACGCCGTGCAGGTCGCGCTGCGCACGCAGCAGGTGCTCGCGTTCGAGAGCGGCGTGCCGAACGTGATCGATCCGCTCGGCGGCTCCTATTATCTGGAGAAGCTCACGGACGACCTCGAACAGCAGGCGGAGGCGATGTTCGCCGAAATCGGCACGCAGGGCGGCGTGGTCCGCGGTCTCGAGACGGGCTGGTTCCAGCGCAAGATCTCCGAAAGCGCCTCGCGCCAGCAGTGGGAGATCGAGCAGCACCGCCGCCTGGTCGTGGGCGTCAACGAGTTCGTGACCGAAGAGGACGCGCTCTCGATCCCGCTGCTGAAGATCGACGAGCAGGCAGCCAGGGATCAGGCGGCCGCGCTCGCGAAGCTCCGCACGACGCGCGACAGCGCGCTCTGCGAGCGGAACATCGCCGCGCTCCGCACGGCCGCGGCCGGCGACACGAACGTCGTGCCGTTCATCCTCGACTGCGCGCGCTCGTATTGCACGCTCTATGAGATTCGCGCGGCGCTCGAGAGCGTGTTCGGCGCGTACCGCGAGCCGGTGTTCTTCTGATGGAATGGTGGCGCGACTACTTCGACGCGCAGTACCTGCTCGAGTACGAGCCGATCTTCGCGCTCGAGCACGACCGGCGCGACGTGGCGCGGATCATGGACGTGTTCGGGCTTCCGTCCGACTCGCGGATCCTCGACGTGCCGTGCGGCCAGGGGCGTCACGCCCACCTGCTCGCTGAAGCCGGATTCGACGTCACCGGCCTGGACTACTCCGTCGAATTGCTGAAACGGGCGAAAGCGCGCGGCACCGGCACGCATCTCCGGTACGAGCGCGGCGACATGCGCGCGCTGCCGAAACAATGGAGCGGGCGTTTCGACGCCGTACTCAATCTCTTCACGAGCTTCGGATTCTTCACCTTTCCGAGCGACGACGCGAAGGTCATTCGCGAATTCGCACGCGTGCTGAAGCCGGGCGGCGTGCTGCTCTGGCACGGCGGCAGCCGCGACGGCGTGGTGCGCTCGTTCATCGCGCGCGACTGGTGGAGTTCGAAGGATGGAACGATGATCGGACACGAGCGGAGCTTCGATCCGCTCTCGGGTGTGCTGACGGTGCACACGACGGTGAAAGGGAAGAAGAGGGCGGTCGAGCGTGAACACAGAATCCGGCTCTATACCGCGACGCGGCTCGCCGAACTCTGCGCGGATGCTGGATTGATCGTCGAACAGGCCTGGGATGGCTGGCGAGATCGGCCACTCGGCAGGAAGTCGAGCGAGATGCTCCTTCTCGCGAGAAAGGAAGAGTAAGAAATACTTTTACCACGGGTCTACGCGGGTGAACGCGGGTTGTCCGGTGCACATTCAACCCGCGTGCACCCGCGAAAACCCGCGGCAAGAGTCTTTTTTTTCTCTTACTGCAGCGCCGCTCGAGGGTCCACCGCCGTCGCGCGCCTCGCGGGCAGGTACGCCGCAAGTGACGCGATTAAAAGCATGAACGCCGCCGATCCCGCCAGCACGACGGGATCAAGCGTGCTAACCCGGAATACGAGCGAGCTCATCATCCTCGACATCGCGAACGCCCCGAGTAACCCAGCTCCGATTCCGATCGCCGTCACGGTGAGCCCCTGACGAAGCACCATCCGGCGGATCTCGCCCGCGCCGGCTCCGAGTGCCATGCGAATCCCGAACTCCTTCGAGCGCAGCCGCACTCCGCAGGACAGCACCCCGAAGATTCCGAGCGCCGAGAGCGCGAGCGCGACGAGTGCGAAACTCGCGAGGATCCGCAGCGTGAACGCGCGCTGCGCTTCGCCGCGCCCGATCGCTTCCGCAAACAGTGAAGGCCGGTGCATCACGAGCAGCGGATCGATCGCCGCGACGACCTGCCGCACGCTCGGCCTGATTGCATCCGGCGGCCCGCTCGTCCGAACCACCTGGGTGAGCGACCACACACGCTCGCCGGCAAACTGCAGGTGCGGATGATAGACATAGAGGCCGTCGCCGCCCTCGGCGTCCACCGCAACGTCGCCTACCACCCCGATGATTTCGCTCGAGCGGTCGCCGGTATTCAGCCGCTGCCCAATCGCACTGATCCCCGGAAACAGTTTCATCGCAAGATTCGCGCTCACGAGCACACGGCTCGGCGCCGCGTTGTCGTCGCGCGGTTCAAACGCGCGGCCTTCCAGTACCGGAATGCCCGCGGCCTTGAGATAGTCGCCTGAGATGACGCGGTTCTGCGATTGACCGTGTCCCTCCTTGGCTCCGTTCAGTGGGCCGCTCAAAACGGTCACACCCCACGAGTGATAGTTGCCGGTCGCGGGCAGTTTCGAAACGCCGCCTGCTGCAACAACGCCCGGGATCTGCTCGACCTTGTTCGCGATCTCTTCATAGGTGCGGGATCGGCCGGTTGAGTCGTATCGCGCGTACGGAAGGCTCAGATCAAACACGAACGCTCCCGCCGGTTTCACGCCGAGATCGATCTGCCCGATTCGTCGCGCGCTCTCGATCAACAGCCCCGCACCGGCGAGCAGCATGAACGCGAGCGCCACCTGCGACACGACCAGCCACTCGCGCAGGCGAATGTGCGCGAGTCCTCCCGTGGATCCGCGCGACTCGTCCCGCAGCACGTCGCCCGGCTGCGTTCGCGCCGCGCGCAGTGCAGGCGCCATTCCGAAGCCCACGGCGCACACCGTCGAGATCACAAGCGAGAAGACGAGCAGTCGCGGATCGAGATTCAACTCAGCTAAACGCGGAATCGACCCCGAGCCGAGCGCGACGATCGCCGACATCGTTACGCGCGCGACCAGCAAGCCGGCGAGGTCGCCGGCGAGCGCGAGCGTGAGGCTCTCGATCAGCATCTGGCGAACGAGCCTTGACCGCTCCGCGCCGAGTGCGGAGCGCACGGCGAATTCGCGAGCGCGGTCGGAGCCGCGCACCAGCAAAAGATTGGCGACGTTCACGCACACGAGGACCAGCACGAGCGCGACGGCGCCGAGCATGATTTCCAGCGCATGGCTCGCGGAGCCGACGATGTCGTCCTTGAGCGGATACAGCCGCGCTCTGGTCTCTTTGCCCGCCGGATAGCGTTCGGCGAGCTGCGGACCGAGGATATCGAGTTCGCCCTGCGCCTGTGCGATGGTCACGCCGGGCCGCAGGCGCGCGATCACGGCGAGGTAGTGGTTGTCCGCCTGCGTGATGTCCAAGCCCTCGCGAAGGTCGCCGGGCAGCCACACGTCCACCGAAGGCACCAGCGGATCGTCGTAACCCGCCGGCATCACGCCGGCGATGGTGTGCGCGACGCCGCTCAGCATGACGGTCCGTCCCACCGCAGCGGGGTCGGACTGGAGTTCAGTCTTCCAGAAGCCGTCGCTCACAATCGCGAGCGGCGCGCCGTTCTCGCTCTCGCATCCAAACGGGGCGCCGAGCCTGGGCCGCGTGCGTACGACGTCAAAATATCCTGCGCTGACGCGAAGCACGCGCACCCGGCGCACGCGATCGCCTGTGCCGACATCCGCGCCGGCCTCGGCGTATGTGAACAGCGCGGCTGCGCCATCGAATGCGGACATTTTGGAACGATAGTCCATGAAGAAAACCGGCGAGACAAAGCCCCGCTCGTCCGTATTGTGCTTGAAGTAATAGTAGAGACGCACCAGGCGGCCCGGCTCCTGGTAGGGAAGCGGCTGCACGAGCACGGCATCGACGGCGCTGTAGACGGCGGTCGTGCCGCCGATACCTATCGCGAGCGTGAGGATCGCGACGATCGCGAATCCGGGGCTGCGCGCGAGCGTGCGGCGCGCGAACGACACGTCAGCGAGAACGTCTTCGAAGTATCGAGTGCCTCGCGCATCGCGAACATCTTCTTTGGTGCGCTCGACACCGCCAAGTGCGACATGGCCCCGTCGCCGGGCTTCCACTTCGTTCATTCCAGTCCGCCGGTTCTGTTCAATTTCCATTTCGAGATGAAAGCGCAGTTCGTCCTGCAGCTCGCGCTCCTCGCGCGAGCGGAACAGCAACGCGCGCAGGCGCTCGATGATGTCGGAGAACGCGCTCACGACGCACCTGCAATCGCGATGTGCCTCGTGTCCATGATCCAGTTGATCGCCGAGGACGCGCGATTCCAGTTCTCGCGTTCAGCGAACAGCTCTCGTTCACCGGAGGAGGTGATCTCGTAGTAGCGCGCGCGCCGGTTGTTCTCCGTGACACGCCACGAGGTCTTCACGAGACCGCGCCGTTTCATTCGCACGAGGGCGGGGTAGAGCGAGCCCTGTGTGACGAGGAATACGTCTTTCGACATCTGCTGAATGCGCTGCGCGATCCCCCAGCCGTGCATCGGCTCGAGCGCGATCGTCTTGAGGACGAGCATTTCCAGCGTTCCTTGCAGCAGCTCGCTTCGCGGGTCGGTCACGGCCACTCCTTCAGAGGGTCTGAAGGTATGACAACAGGCGCTGGGATTTGGTTTACAAGGGAAGGGATTGACGTATCAAGAGTTCTCGATATGTTCAACTCATGCCCGTCTCGACCTCCCTCGACACCACCCAGGCCGCCCGCTGGTTCCACGCGCTCTCCGACGAGACGCGCCTGGAGATCGTCGAGCGGCTGCTCGGCGGGGAGCGTTGCGTCTGCGAGCTGACCGACCTGATGGACGCCGCGCAGAGCCGGCTGTCGTTCCACCTCAAGACCCTCAAGGACGCCGACATCGTGACGGACCGTCGCGAAGGGCGCTGGGTCTATTACACGCTGAATCGCGCGACGCTCGATGAGATCGAGACGCTGCTGGGTTCACTCAAGCGCACCGAGCGCACCGCGGCGCGCTCCATTACCTGCTGCGGATGAAGTTTTTTTTACACTAATACATCAACTTTTATTGTTCACTTCGAGAGGAATCCGATGACGACGAATCAGGGTGAGGCCCTTCGGGAAGTAGTCCGCGAGAAATACGGCGCCGCTGCGACACGGGTCGCGGACGGCCAGACGGCCGTCTCCGCGTGCGGGTCGAGCGGGTGCTGCGGCTCCACAACCGCGGCGTGGGATCCGATCACGTCCGATCTCTATGAAGCGGGCCAGACGAGCGGCATTCCGGCGGAGGCGTTGCTCGCCTCACTCGGATGCGGCAACCCCACCATGCTCGCGGCGCTCAAAGAGGGCGAAGTGGTCCTCGACCTTGGTTCCGGCGGCGGGATCGACGTCCTGCTCTCTGCCAAGCGCGTTGGCCCCACGGGCAAGGCGTACGGACTCGACATGACCGACGAGATGCTCGCTCTCGCGAACGAGAACAAGCGCAAGGCGGGCGCAACGAACGTCGAGTTCCTGAAGGGAGAGATCGAGCATATCCCGCTTCCCGACAACTCCGTCGACGTGATCATCTCGAACTGCGTCGTGAACCTCTCGGGCGACAAACGCCGCGTGATTCAGGAATCGTTCCGCGTCCTCAAACCCGGCGGACGATTCGCGATTTCCGACGTGGTCGTGCGCGGCGCCGTGCCCGATAACGTGCGCAAGAACATGGAGCTCTGGATCGGCTGCGTCGCCGGAGCGCTCGAGGAGAAGGAGTTCATCTCGCTGCTGTCGGAGGCGGGATTCGAGAATCCCTCGATCGAGCCGACGCGTGTGTACGAAGCGAAAGACGCGGCCGCGTTTCTCGCGGGAACCGGTCTCGACGTCGCTGCCATCGCACCCCAAATCGAGGGCAAGTTCATCAGCGCGTTCGTGCGCGGGACCAAGCCGGGCGCAAGCGGCGCGCCACGCGCGGCGCTTCCCACCGCGAAGGAATCCTGCTGCAGTCCCGACTGCGGCTGCTCGAGCACGTGACCGCTCGGGTGACCGGGGCGCCGGTCGTCAAGCAGCTTTCGACGCTCGACCGGTTCCTTCCCATCTGGATTTTCGCGGCGATGGCGCTCGGCTTGATTCTCGGCCGGGCGCTTCCCGGCCTCGGCGCAGTGCTGGACAGCGTTCGGATTGCCGATGTCTCGGTGCCGATCGCGATCGGCCTGCTCGCGATGATGTATCCCGTGCTCGCAAAGGTGAAATACGAGACCATCGGACAGCACGTGGCCGACAGGAAGCTCATCGGCACTTCGCTGCTGCTCAACTGGGTGATCGGGCCCGTCGTCATGCTCGCGCTGGCGTGGCTGTTCCTGCCCGATCTCCCGGCGTATCGCAATGGGCTCGTCCTGATCGGGCTGGCCCGCTGCATCGCGATGGTGCTCATCTGGAATTCGCTCGCCTGCGGCTCGGGCGAGCTCGCCGCGGTTCTCGTCGCGCTCAATTCCGTGTTCCAGATCCTGACCTACAGCATCCTCGGCTGGCTCTTCCTCACGGTTGTGCCCGGGTGGTTCGGAGCGCAAACGGCGGTCGTGCACGTGACGATGTGGGCCATCGCGAAGAGCGTGCTGATCTTCCTCGGCATCCCGCTGCTCGCCGGATACCTGACTCGCCGCGCTCTCACGGCCCGCCGGGGCGAGACGTGGTATGAACACGTGTTCGTGCCGCGAATCGGACCGCTGGCGCTGATCGGACTGCTCTACACCATCGTGCTCATGTTCGCGATGCAAGGTGACCGCATCATACGGCTGCCGCTCGACGTGCTTCGGATCGCGCTGCCGCTTCTCGTGTACTTCGCCTTGATGTTCGGGCTCGCGTTCACACTCTCGAAGAAACTCGGCTTCGACTATCAGCGGACCGCGGCGCTGTCGTTCACAGCGGCCGGCAACAATTTCGAGCTGGCGATCGCCGTCGCCGTGGCGACATTCGGCATCTCGTCCGGCGAGGCGCTCGCGGCCGTCGTCGGGCCGCTTGTCGAAGTGCCTGCCCTCGTGGGACTCGTCTATGTCTCGCTCTGGGCCGGGCGGCGCTATTTCGGCTTCACACCGGAACCTCAGGGGTAAACGTGAAGGATCTCATGCGAGTGCTTTTTCTCTGCACCGGCAACTCGGCACGGAGCCAGATGGCCGAGGCGCTGATGAACGTAAAGGCGCGCGGAAAGTTCTCGGCCGAAAGCGCCGGATCGCGCCCCGCGCAGCGCGTAAATCCTTTCGCGATTCAGGCGCTGCACGACGTCGGCATCGACTGGACCGGGCATACCCCGCGCAGTGTCGACGCACTGATGGGAGACAAGTTCGACTTCGTGATAACGGTCTGCGACAACGCGAAGGAGGCGTGCCCCATCCTGCCCGGACATCCGATCCATGCCCACTGGGGGATGGAAGATCCCGCGGAGGTCGAAGGGAGTGACGCCGTAAAGTCTCAGGCGTTCAGGGCGGCCCGCGCGCTGATCGCCAGGCGGATCGACCTCATGCTCGCGCTTCCTATGGACAAGCTTCAGCGCGTCACGCTCGGGAAACGACTCGACGAGATCGCCTTTGAGACGCAACAATCTCCGGCGAGAAAAGAGAATTAGGAAGAATCCGCGTCGATCCGCGAAATCCGTGGATGCCGTTGCGGTTTAGTGAGCAGTTGCCCGCATCCGTACGCATAGTCAAATTCAATGAATGACACGCCCCATCCGAGTGCTCGTCGCCAAGCCCGGTCTCGACGGCCACGACCGCGGCGCGAAGGTCGTCGCGGCCGCGCTCCGTGACGCCGGCATGGAGGTCATCTACACGGGCCTCCACCAGACGCCGGAGATGATCGCAAGCGCAGCGGTGCAGGAAGACGTCGACGTCGTCGGGCTCTCGATTCTTTCCGGCGCGCACATGACGCTCTTTCCGCGCGTGCACGAGTTGCTCAAGGCCGAGGGCCGGGACGACATCCTCGTGACCGGCGGCGGCATCATCCCCAAGGAAGACATGGAGAAGCTGAAGACTCTCGGCGTCGGAACACTCTTTGGCCCAGGGACTTCCACCGCCGATCTCGTGCAATACATCAGGGACTGGTTCGCTCAGCACGAAGCGCGGCGCGCACAGGAAGTGTGAGTTCGCGACTGCGAGAGCTCAGCGCGGCCACGCGCGAGCTCGAGGCCCGGCTCCGTGAGGGCGGCGGCCCGGACAAGGCGTCCAAACAGCACACGCAGGGAAAACTCACCGCCCGCGAGCGCGTCACGCAGCTCACGGACGCGGATGCGCATTTCCTCGAGATCGGGCTGCTCGTCGCGTACGACAAGTACGAAGGGCAGGCTCCCGGGGCCGGCGTGATCACGGGAATCGCGATGGTCGCCGGCCGCGAGTGCGTGGTGGTCGCGAACGACGCGACCGTGAAGGCCGGGTCGTGGTGGCCCGAGACGATCACCAAGATCCTGCGCGCACAGGAACTCGCGATGCGTTGCCGAATCCCGATCATCTACCTGGTCGATTCCGCCGGAGTGAATCTCCCGTATCAGGGCGGGGTGTTCCCGGGACAGTACGGTGCGGCGCGGATCTTCTATTACAACTCGCTCATGCGGCGGTATCTGCGGATCCCGCAGATCGCCGCCGTCATGGGTCAGTGCGTGGCCGGCGGGGCCTATCTGCCCGCGCTCTCGGACGTGATCCTCATGGTGAAGGGAACTTCGTTCATGGGGCTCGCGGGGCCGAACCTCGTGAAGGGGGCGACGGGAGAGACCATCGATGCGGAGACGCTCGGTGGGGCGATCACGCACACCGAGGTGAGCGGCGTGGCACACTACGCGGTGGAGAATGACGCCGAGTGCCTGAGGAAGATTCGGGATCTGGTGGGAAGACTGCCTGAACAGCACGACGTCAGACGACAGCTCTCGGTTGACGGCTCTGAGACAACGGCGACGGCGACAGATCCCTCCGCGCTCTACGACATGCTTCCGTCCGATCACCGCATGTCGTACGACATGCACAAGATCCTCGATTGCATCGTCGACAAGGATTCGCTCGACGAATTCCAGCAGAATCTCGCGAAGGAAATGATCTGCGCCGATGCGCGGATCGAGGGGATTCAGGTCGGGATCGTCGCGAATCAGCGCGGGCTCATCAAGGGGCGCGCGGGCGAGAAGCCGCGGTTCGGCGGGATCATCTATGCCGAAAGCGCGGAAAAAGCGGCGTACTTCATCGATCGCTGCAGCCGCGCGGGGACGCCGATCCTCTTCGTGCAGGACGTTTCCGGCTTCATGGTCGGGCCGGAAGCCGAGCAGTCGGGGATCATTCGTTCGGGCGCGCGGTTCGTCGAGGCGATGGCGACCGCCGTGTCGCCGAAGATCGTGCTCACGGTGAATCACGCATCGGGCGCAGGATACTACGCCATGGCCGGTCAGGGTTTTGATCCAGATTTCATCCTCTCATGGCCGTCCGGCCGGATGGGCGTTATGGAGGGAGAAGCCGCGGTGCAGGCCGTGCACGGCCCGGCGATGGGCGCCGCGAAGAAGGGCGGCGCCACGGTGTCCAAAGCCGTCAGCGATTCGGCCGCGGAGATGCGGGCCGACTACGAAGAACAACTCGACGCGCGCTACGCAGCCGCGCGCGGTTTCGTCGATGCGATCGTCTATCCCGAGGACACGCGCACTGCGCTCGGCATGGTGCTGCGCAGTGCCCTACAGAATCCCGGACCTCACCTCGGCGCGTTCGTCCTTCCGGCGCGCATGGAGGCGGCAACAGAATGACGGCGAAGAAGATCGTTCGTGTCGCCGGCGCCCAGGGTTTCTGGGGCGACTGGCTCGAGGCGCCGCGCCGCCAGGCCGAGGGCGGGCCGGTGGACTACCTCATGCTCGATTACCTCGCCGAAGTCACGATGTCCATTCTGCAGAAGCAGAAGGAACGTGATCCCGCGGCGGGGTACGCGAAGGATTTCGTCGGCGCGATGGAATCGGTGCTGGGCGGCGTCGCCGAGCGCGGCATCAAGGTCATCGCGAACGCCGGCGGCGTGAATCCCGAGGCGTGCGCCGCTGCGGTACTCGAGATGGCCCGCGCGCGAGGCGCGGGCGGCAAGCTGCGCGTCGGCGTGGTGACGGGCGACAATCTCCTGCCGCGCATCGACGAGCTCATCACCGCGGGTCACGAGCTGAAGAACATGGAAACCGGCGAACCCCTGTCGATCGTTCGCGACCGCGTGATCGCGGCGAACGCGTACATCGGCAGCGTCCCGATCGTCGAGGCGCTCGCGAAGGGCGCGAACGTCGTGATCACGGGACGGTCGACGGACACCGCGCTCACCATGGCACCGCTCCGCTACGAATTCGGATGGGGAGCGACGGAGTGGAACAAGCTCGCGGCAGGAATTATTGCGGGCCACATCATTGAGTGTGGGGCGCAGTGTTCGGGCGGAAATTGTCTCTACGAGTGGCGGTCGATCGAGAATCTTGCCGACGTCGGATATCCGATCGTCGAGGCGCAGGCCGACGGCACCTTCGTGGTGACCAAGCACCCGAACACGGGCGGGCGGGTGTCCGTGCAGACCGTCACGGAACAGCTCGTGTACGAGATGGGCGACCCGCACGCGTACATCACGCCCGACGTGGTCGCCGACTTCACGTCGATTCATCTCGAGCCTGACGGCACCAATCGCGTGCGCGTCTTCGGCATCGAGGGAAAGCCGGCGACCGACAAGCTCAAGGTGTCCATCGCGTACCGCTCGGGCTACAAGGCCATCGGCTCGCTCGTGTACGCGTGGCCCGACGCGCTCGAGAAGGCGCAGCTCGCGGATCGTGTGCTGCGCGAGCGCCTCGACCGGCTCGGCCTGCACTTCGAGCACGTGCTCTCGGAATTCGTCGGAGCCAACGCCACGCACGGACCTCTCGCCGGAGCGGAGGCGGGCAGGCACGCTCCCGAGGTGCAGTACCGCATCGGTGTCCGCGACGCCGACCGCAAGAAAGTCGAGCGATTTACGCGCGAGATTGTGCCGCTGGTCCTCAACGGACCGCCGAGCGTCACCGGATTCGCCGGCGGACGGCCGAAGACCGAGGAGATCGTCGCGTACTGGCCCGCACTCGTGGACAAGACCGTCGTCGAGACTCGCGTGACGGTGCTCCAATGAGAGTCCGACTGCTCGACGTCGCGCACGCGCGCTCCGGTGACAAGGGCGACACCGCCAACGTCGGTTTGATCGCGCTCAAGCCCGAGTGGTACGACATGCTCGCGAAGTACGTCACTCGCGACCGGGTGGCCGCGCACTTCACGGGCGTGATCACCGGCGCAGTGGAGCGCTACGAACTCCCGAACCTGAAGGCGCTCAATTTCCTGCTGCATGGCGCGCTGGACGGCGGCGGGACGCTTTCCCTGAAGACCGACGCGCAGGGCAAGGTGTTTTCGACGGCGTTGCTTCGCATGGTCGTGGACATCCCCGACGAGGAAGCAGCCGCGCTCGGACTTCCGCGCGCGATGGACCTTGCATGACCGCACGAATTCGCGTGGACGTCGCCGGGGCGGTCGGGCGCGTGACACTCGCGCGGCCCGAGAAGAAGAACGCGCTCGACTCGCAGACCATTCAGGAACTCGTCGACGCGCTCATGGAATTCGAGGGTGACGACGCCGTCCGTGCTGTTTTGCTCAAGGCCGACGGCGACGATTTCTGCGCGGGCGTGGATCTCGACCGTCTCGCCGAGATGCTCGACGCGACTCCCGAAGAGCATGAACGCGACGTGGCTGCGCTCGGGAAGATATTTACGACGATGCGCGGTATGCAGAAACCCGTGGTCGCCGCGGTGCAGGGACATGCGCTCGCGGGCGGCTGTGGTCTCGCCACCGCGTGCGACGTCGTGCTTGCTCGCGACGATGCAAAGTTCGGCTATCCCGAGGTGCGCATCGGCTTCATCCCGGCGATGGTGATGAACATGCTGCGCCGCTCCGTTGGCGAGAAGCACGCGTTCGATCTTGTCGCATCGGGACGAACGATCAACGCCGTTGAAGCCGAGCGCATCGGACTCGTCAGTCGCGTGCTGCCTGCTGCGGGGTTCGAGTCAGAGGTGGAACGCTATGTGCTCGGACTCGCGAGCAGTCCGATGTCGTCCATGGGTCTCACGAAGCGCTTGTTCTACCGACTCGACCTGCTCTCGTTCCGCGACGGCATCGCGGAGGGGATCACGTCGAACGTAGAAGCGCGGCAGACCGAGGCGTTCCGCACGGGGATCCTCAGCCACACGCGAGAGTCCGAGCCGTCGCAGTGAGCGGGTCCGGCGCCGCGCTGCTCATCTACGGGGCGAACGGCTACACCGGCCGCCTCATCGTCAAGCAGGCCGTCGCGCGCGGACTGCGCCCGATCCTCTCCGGTCGCAATGCAGTCGAGATCCGGGCGCTCGCGCGCGAGCACGGCCTCGAGTCGCGGCCGGCGTCGCTCGACGATGCGGGAGCGCTCGACGCCGCGCTCGCAGGGTGCGGTGTGGTGATCCATGCGGCCGGGCCGTTCTCGCGAACGTCCCCACCCATGGTCGATGCCTGCATTCGCAATCAGGTGCACTACCTCGACATCACGGGTGAAATTGGTGTACTCGAGACGCTCGCTGCGAAAGCACGCTCCGGCGAGGCGAGGGATGCGGGGGTGATGCTGCTCCCCGGCTCCGGATTCGACGTGGTGCCGAGCGATTGCCTCGCCGCGCACCTGCACCGGAGGCTCCCGAGCGCCACCTGGCTGACGCTCGCGTTCTCCGGCGGCACCGGACTCTCGCGCGGCACGGCCACGACGATGGTCGAGAACGTCCAGCGGGGCGGCGCCGTGCGGCGCGACGGCAAGATCACGCGCGTGCCCGCAGCCTGGAAACAGCGTGACATCGACTTCGGCGACCGCGTGCGGCATGTCGTCACGCTCCCGTGGGGCGACGTGTCGAGCGCGTATCACAGCACGGGGATTCCGAATATCGACGTATATACGGCGGCGCCCCCGTCAGCGGTCCGCGGGATGATCCTGTCGCGCTATCTCGGATGGCTGCTGGCGACTCCGCCGGCGCAGTCATTTCTCAAGGGGCGAATCCGCGCGGGCGCGGCCGGTCCCAGCGACCGGCAACGCGCGGGCGCGGCGGCGCAGCTTTGGGGCGAGGCCTGGGACGACGACGGCCGCCGGGTGCAGTCCCGGCTGCGCACCGCCGATGGGTACACGCTCACGGCGCTGACCTCCGTCGCGGCCGCCGAGAAGGTGCTCGCGGGAGGCGCGAAGCCGGGATTCCAGACACCGTCGCTCGCCTTCGGCGCCGATTTCATTCTCGAGATTGCGGGTTCGGAGCGAGAGGACGTGACCGTTTCGACGGAACCATCGCGATGAATCCGGTGTTGATTGCAAGGCTCGCGCTCGGGGTCGCGGGGATCGTAGTTTGGGGCCTGGGAGCACGAGCCGACAACTCCACGCTGCGCTGGACGGGCATCGGCCTGCTGGCGCTGTCGCTGCTATTGCGATTCGCAAAGGACAGGCGGAATAACTGAACTGGAGGTCGGGAATGAAGAACATGTTCGCGGTACTCGGAGTTTTGGGCGTGTCGGTGTTCGCTTCGGCGGCGTCGGCGCAGGGTGGCGGCGGGATGGCGGGGATGAACATGGAGGCGACGAAGAAAGTGACGCAGGTCGGCGCGCACCCGGACGGCTGGACGCTGCGCACCGACAACCCGGCGGACAAGCCGGAGAGCGTCAACTTCACGACGATGGGGCCGGGAATGCACGTGGAGAGCGGGCCGGCGGCGATCTACTGGAATGCCGCCAACACCGCGTCGGGCGCGTACACAATTTCGGTGACGCTGGGCGTGCGTTCGACTCCGCTCCACGACGCGGTCGGGATCATCTGGGGCGGATCCGATCTCAGCGGAGACAAGGTGTCGTACGGTTACTTCCTCGTCTACGGCGACGGCGGATTCACAGTCAAACATCGCAGCGGCCCGAGCAGCGCGATGGGCAAGAATCCGGATGTGCACACGATCGTCGCGAAGGCGATGAATCCGGCGATCAAGGCTGCACCGGCGGACGGCGGATCGGCGTCGAACAAGCTCGCAGTGAAGGTCGCGGCTGACTCAGTTCGCTTTTTCGTGAACGATGTGCAGGTCGCCGCCGTGGACGCGAAGAATCCGATGGTGCCGAATTCCGGGATCTACGGCGTTCGGGTGAATCACAATATCAGCGTGCACATCGCGGGACTGGCGAAGCAGTAGGGCAAACAGCCAAGCGGTAATCAGCTGACGGCTGCCGGATCAAAGTGGTGAGTTTCCGGCCGTGAGATGATTGGTGGTGAGAAGAAGGCGACGGGACCGGTCGGCGCGCGGATTGAANNTCTGCCGCAGCGAAGTCGCCCGACCGCCCGTCAGTTCCCCGACGTGATCACATATCCGCGTTTGACATCCAGCGCCCCCGACCTCACGCCAAGTCCTACGCTGAGACCGAACACAAGCGCGGTTCCGCCGCCGATGAGCGACCCCAGAATCGGAATGATGTGCAACAGCCCGACCACGGGCACCGCCACCACAGCGGCGATAACCCCGGCGATGATCGCGGCGCCTGGCGTCAGTGCCGATTCCACATACCGCAGCCGCTCACGAACGAATCGCCGGGCCGTGCCGTAGCTGAGCCAGGAAATTCCGAGCGAGACGGCAAGTACGATTATTCCCCACATAGGCCCTCCCTTTGCCTTCAATACGGGAGGCGAGTCGTCACGGTTTCAGCGCCCGTTCCACAGCGGGGCACTCGGAGGTTACATTCGCGACATGCATCCCCATCTCCAAGAGATCACAGGCTATCTCGCGCATGTCCGGGCTGACCTGACCGAGCTCGTCGATCAGACGCCGCCGGCGAAGTTCGACCACCGCCCGCGAAACGGCGGCTGGACCGGGACCGGCATCATCCAGCACCTGGGAAAGGTCGAGGGCTCGATATCGAAGCTCCTCGAAGGCCTGTTTGCAAAGGCAATGGCCGACGGCATGCCCGCCGAGACGGCCACGGAATCGCGGCTGACCTCGCTCGACCAATTCCGGTTCCTCGATCGCAGTGTGCGAATCGAGGCGCCGGAGCGGCTCGCCCCCGAACCCACGGCCGAGCTCGGAACGTCGTGGTCGTCATTGCAGGCCGTTCGCCTGAGACTGCTCCGTGCCATCGAGCATGTGGACGGCCGCGACCTCACCGTCGTGAGCGCGCCGCATCCCATCTTCGGCGCGCTCGACGGATATCAGTGGATTCTCAGCGTCGGCAAGCACGAAGAGCGTCACCTCATCCAACTGCGAGAGACCCTGTCAGAGGCATGACCTCGGCCGCGAACCGCTCCATCTCTTCGAGCTGCGGGCTGCACTGCAGCAGCAGGAGCCCGACGCCGGCGTCCTGAAATTCGTTCACACGCTCCGCGACCTGCTCCGGCGTCCCGACCAGCCCGGCGCGCAGCCCGCGATTCGACACCGAGTAGTCCTCGAGCGAGACCTGCTGGTCGAGCTTGGTGTGCGAAATCCAGTCCTGATAGTTGCGGTACCCGGCCGACCCGGGATTCACGTTCGTGATGCGGGCGAGCTCCTCCTTCGCCTCGCGCTCCGTGGGGCGCACGATGGTGAAGGCCGCCATTCCGAACTCCATCTCGGGGAGTCCTGTCTCTTGGCGCCGGCGGCGGATATCCGCCACTTTCGGCGCGATGCGTTCCGGCGGATCGCCGTGCATGACGTACGCGTCGCACGTGCGCGTGATCAGCGACTTGGCGGCCTCGGACTCGCCGCCGGCGTAGATCGTCGGGCGCGGGCGGCGCGCCGGCTTCGGCGAGAGCACCGTCTCCTCCGACCGATAGTACTTCCCGTGATGCGAGAACGATTTCTCGCTCCACGCGCCGGACACCACCGTGAGCCATTCCTCCGTGCGCGCGTAGCGGTCGTCGTGCGCGTCGAACTGCACGCCGTAGCGGCGCGCTTCGTCGGCCCACCAGCTCGAGACGACGTTCAGCGACAGGCGGCCGTTCGAGATGAGGTCGAGATTCGCGGCCTGTTTCGCGAGGATCGCCGGATTGTGAAAGGTCGGGCGCACGGCGACCATCAACTCGAGCCGCTCCGTGACCGCGGCAAGCGCGGCCGCGGTGGACCACGCCTCGAGCGAGGGCGCATCGATCCCCTTGATGTCGTTGAGGAACAGTTCGGCGATGAGCGTGAGATCGTAGCCGATCTGCTCGCTTCGCTGCGCGAGCTTCTTCACGTACTCCCACGATGCTTCCATCCCCTCGTCCGGCACGTTGCGAAGCCAGCCGCCGAAGACGGGCATCCAGTATCCGTATCGCATGGTCAGCGGGCTCCGGCGAGTTCGCCCGACACGACGCCAGCGCGCGATTCGATGTAATCCACGAACCGCACGAACGGATCGAATCCGATCACGTTCTGCGCGTCGGCCACGAAGTTCGACAGCGCGTTGATGTCGTAGTAGTACGGCTTGCCGTCGCGGTCGTCGATCAGGTACTCGATGCCGCCGATGTCGAGACCAACCCGTTCAGCAATCCGCTCGACACTGTCAATTATCTCCTGCGGCGGCGTGTATCCCTCCACGCGCATGCCGTTCTTCTTGGCGTCCGCCGCGCAGAAGGTGCGCTCGAGTTCGCGTCCGTCGGTCGTCTGGCACACGTCCGCGGGGCAGAGGTTGAACGACCCCTCCGCCGGATAGACCTTGATCGCGTACAGGAACTTCCCGCCGAGCACCTCGACGCGAGTGATGTGCCCGTCGCGGAGCGGCGCGAGTTCCTGCACGAGCGCGGTGTGATCCACGCCGAGATCGAGGAGCCCGTCGCCCGAAGCGGCGGCGAGCGCCTCCGGCGTGTCGAACCGCTGGATCCCCGCGCCGCTCCCGCCGATGTTCGCCTTCACGAGAATGGGGAACCGCAGGCCGCTCGCCGCCGCCGGGGCTTGCGACGCGTGGTTGATCACGCGGGCGCGAGGGTAGGGCAGCCCCAGCTCCTGGAGGATGTCGAGTTGCAGCGCCTTCGAGAGCTCGGACGTGTACACCCTGCTTCCGTTCACCACCGGCACTCCGATTCGCTCCAGGTGCTTGAGCCAGTGCAGCGTGTGGAACGTGGACTGGGCGTGGCCTCTGAGGTATGCCGAAGGGGATGCCCGGTTCACGACCACCGAGTACGGCGATTCCTCGTCCGACGGATCCCATACGTGCGCCGCGGCGTCGAGCCGCACGTATGGGAGCTCTCGGCGGTCGAGCTCTTCGAAGAGCGGCTTGAACCAGTCGGGGTGTTCGTGGTAGATGGCGATCGGCTTGTCGTTTTTGGGCTGCATCACGGCGGCACTCGTCGAGAAAAGGGTGGAAAGCAAAAACGCCCCCGATCCGTGGAGGATCGGAGGCGTTGGTCCAGGCTGCTCTGCCTGGGTCAGGTCGTCGTTATGACGCGCACGCTCCCGCTCCTCCATGTGCCGATTGGCACATGCAGCAGCAGCACATCATCATGGGGAGCAGGGCGCGGGTCACGACGGGATAGTATCGTCGGGCGTGGGCGGTGTCAACAACGGCGACGGGCGACGGGTCACCAACGGCGACGAGCGACGGGTGAGTGGCGATTGGGTGAGGAGCGATGCGTAAGGGGCGACGCGAACGTCTCCGCGCTCCTCACACGTCGCTCTTCGCTAGATCGCCCCTCACACGTCGCTCGTCGCCGTTCGTACCGTCGCCCGTCGCCGTTCGTACCGTCGCCCGTCGCCGTTCGTACCGTCGCCCGTCGCCGTTCGTACCGTCGCCGTTCGTACCATCGCCCGTCGCCTTGGAAGTATCTTTGCTGTATGTCCCGCCCCGAACTCCTCAGCCCCGCCGGCTCCCTCGACGCCGTCCGCGCCGCCGTCGCGAATGGCGCCGACGCCGTCTATCTGGGCGTGGAGAAGTTCAATGCGCGGGACGAAGGTGCGCAGCTCACGCTCGCCGAACTCGAACAGGCTTGTGCCATCGCCCACGGCGGCGGCGCGCGCGTCTACCTCACGCTCAACATCCTCGTGAAGCCGCACGAGATGGAGGACGCGCTCACCCATCTCGGCGCGTGCATCGACTGCGGTATCGACGCCGCGATCGTGCAGGATGTCGGCCTGGTGCGCCTGATCCAGCGCGTCTATCCGGGATTCGAGATCCACGGCTCGACGCAGATGACCGTCCACGACGCGAGCGGCGCCGCGGTGATGCTGGAGCTCGGCGTCGATCGGGTCGTGCTCGCGCGCGAGAACACGCTCGACGACATCCGCGCGATTCACGCGGCCGTTCCCGGCCTCGCGCTCGAGTCGTTCGTGCACGGTGCGCTCTGCATCGCGTACTCCGGCCAGTGCTTCATGTCCGGCATGATCTCCGACCGCAGCGCGAATCGCGGTTCCTGCGCCCAGTCGTGCCGCAAGGATTACGTGCTGACGGACGCGCAGAGCGGAGAAGAACTCGACCGGGGATACCTCATCTCGGCAAAGGATCTCGGCGCCTACGATCACTTGCAGGAGATCGCGGACGCCGGAATCGGCTGTCTCAAGATCGAGGGGCGCAAGAAGAAACCGGAGTACGTCGCCACCGTCACGAAAGGATATCGCGAGTTCCTCGACCGCGTCGAGAAGGGGACGTTCACGACGCCGACCTTCGAGGAAGTTGAGCCGCTGGTGCAGATCTTCAGCCGCGGCTTCACGGGCGGGATGTACGGCGGGCGGGCCGGACGCGGCTACATCACGCGCACACAGCCGGACAACCACGGCTTCGACCTCGGCGTCGTCGTCGCGAACGAGGGCGGCGAGGTGATCGTCGATGTCAGCACGCCGGTCGAGGCCGGAGACGGCCTGGGATTCGAACCGCCGGAGGGAGCGACGCACGCGCAAAGCAGCGGCTTCGCCGTGAGTGCCGTTCGCACGATCAGCACGCGAGACGGCATCACGCGCCAGGCGATCGCGAGCCGCACGCGCGTGGCCGTTGGCTGGAGGGTGCTGCGCACCGCGCACGCCGCGCTGCTCGAGCGTGCCCGTGCGAGCTTTGCGTCGCTCAAGGGCGCGCCGGCACGCAGGAGGGTGGCGCTCGACGTACGCGTGTTCGGCGGAGCGGGCGCGCCGCTCAAGGCGATCTTCAGCGCGGCGGACGACGAGGTGTCGGTCGTGAGCGGGATCCCGCTCGCGCCCGCGACGAAGCGATCGCTCGACGCCGCCCAGCTGCGTGAACAGCTCGGACGCCTCGGCGACACACCGTTCGCGCTGGGTGCCGTAAACGCACAAGCGTTGTCGCCGAACCTCTTCATCCCGATCAGCGAGCTGAACCACCTGCGTCAGCGCGCCGTCGACGAGCTGATGCTGCACCGCGACTGGGCGGAGAGTGCGCGCCAGGCGGAGCGCGCTGAGCGCGTGGGCGAGGCCGTTCGTGCACCGGCGATGGTGAAGCGCCCAGCCGTTCGCCCGGCCGCAGGCTATACGCTCAGCGCCGAGGTATTCACGGCCGACGACGCTCGCGCGGCCGCCGACGCCGGCGCGAACGAAATCGTGTTCGATCCGTTCCTGCGGCATCCGGCGCCGCCGCGCTCGCGCATCATGGCACTCGCGGCGGAAGTGAAGGAGAAGGGAGCGCAGCTTCGCCTGCGCACGCCGACGATCGTCCGTCCCGAGGACCGGCCGCAGCTGGAGAAGTGGCTCACACTCGACCTGCCGCTGCTCTCGGGACATGTCGGGCTGATCGCGGAGCTTTCGCGCGCAGGCCGCGACGTCGTCGCCGACTACGCCGTGAACTGCTTCAATCCGCACACCGCCGCCGAGCTGTTCCGCATGGGCGCGCGGCGCATCACGGCGTCCGTGGAGCTGACCGCCGACGAGATCGTATCGCTCGTGGCGCCCTGCGACGGTGATGCGTTCGACGTCCTCATATACGGCCGCCCCGAGGGAATGACCCTCGAGCATTGCGTGCTCTCGGCCGCCTTCGACCGCGTCGTGACCACGTGCCGCGACCTGTGCGTCCAGAAGCATCCGAACGTCGAACTCACCGATCCCGCCGGATACAAGTTTCCCGTCGCCACCGACAGCGCGTGCCGCAATCGTCTTCTGCACTCGCGTGTGATCGAGGGATCCGAATTCATTCCGAAACTCTGGCGCAGCGGCATTCGCGGTTATCGCGCCGTGTTCAACACCGCCGGCGCTCCGGTTGCCGAAATCGTTGCCGGCTATCGCGCGCTTCTCGATTCGCTCAGTCGCAACGAGCGCGCCGACACCGCCGCCGTTCGCGCGCTCGTCGGCGACCAGTTCACGCGTGGGCATTTCAGCCGCGCGGTTTGAGAGCGAATGCGCGCCGTTTGGCATCGAAATGATTCTGGGTTCTACAGAAGAACCACGGATATTCGCGGATCAACTGTCGGACAAATACCGGATCAGTCCTTCTGGCGAACGACAGCTCGCGGTTGCCGTTGCGGTTCCCCCAATGATTGATCCGTGATAATCCGGCCGTTGACTGCAGTAAGAATCCGTGGTTCTGCTGTTAGCAGTTACTCATCGGCGTGACCACGGCAACCATCGAGCAGGCCCGCACGATACTCCACGAGCGATTCGGCCATGCGGCCTTTCGTCCGGGGCAGGAGCGCGCGGTGGAGTCGGTGCTTGCCGGACGCGACACGCTGGTCATCCTGCCCACGGGCGGCGGCAAGTCGCTGTGCTATCAGGTGCCCGCGCTGGTGCTCGACGGACTCACCGTGGTCCTGTCGCCGCTGATCTCGCTGATGAAGGATCAGGTGGACGCGCTCGAGGCGAAAGGCATCCCTGCCGCGTTCATCAACAGTTCGCTCTCGGCGGGCCAGATCTCGGACCGGCTCGCGAGGGCGCAGCGGGGCGAGCTCAAGCTGCTCTATCTCGCGCCCGAACGATTCGACTTCGGCAGCGCGGCGGAGCGCATCGCGGCCATGGGAGTCTCGTTGCTGGCCATCGACGAGGCGCACTGCATCAGCGAGTGGGGGCATGATTTCCGTCCCAGCTACCGCCGCGTGCGCGACATTCGCGAGAAACTGGGATCGCCTCCGACGATCGCGCTCACCGCGACGGCCACGCCCGAGGTTCGTCGCGACATCGCTCGGGTGCTCGCGCTGCACGAGCCCGAGGTCGTACTCACCGGATTCGACCGCCCGAATCTTCGGTGGCACGTGGTGCGCACGAAGAACGACGCCGAGAAGGACGGCACGCTGGTGGAAGTGCTCGCCCGCCATGAAGGCGTGGCGATCGTGTACGCGGCCACGCGCAAGACGGTGGATCGCGTGGCCCACATGCTCACGCGCTCGGGCATTCGCGCGGAGGCCTACCATGCGGGGCTCGACGACGCGCGCCGCCGCGAAGTTCAGGACGCCTTCATGTCGGAGCAGGTGCGCGCGATCGTCGCGACGAACGCGTTCGGCATGGGCATCGACAAGCGCAACGTGCGGCTGGTCGTGCACCACGCGATGCCCGGCTCGCTCGAGGCGTACTATCAGGAGGCCGGCCGCGCCGGCCGCGACGGCGAGCCGGCGGACTGCTATCTGCTCCACGCGTTCCATGACCGCTTCACGCACGAGTTCTTCATCAAGGCCGCCTGCCCCGAGCGCGAGGTCGTGACGGCCGTCTACTACGCCGCGTGCAATCGTTCCGA
>PMYN01000013.1:0-3823 GCA_003171215.1 Gemmatimonadota bacterium
CGAGGAGCGCCGTGGCGCGTCGTCTCCCGCCCGGCATCTACCGTCCCGCCCGCTCCGTGCGCTCACATGGCCGCTATGCCACGCTCTCGGGGCACGGCGGGATCGGGCTCGCGTCGGCAGGCAGAGCGTGTGGGCGCGTCGCCGCAGCGTTGGGCCGTCGCAGGATCCGCGTCGTCGCCGTGCGCTTTCTCCTGCATCGCGGCCTGCATGATCGCCCGCGCTGCGTCGCCGCTCAGCTCGCCGCGTTCAAGCAAGGCCGCAGCCAGGGCAGTTACAGCCGGCCAGCACCGCCCGAGGATGGTGGCGGTCTCCTCCTCGCAGTGGGCGATGTAGGCTGGGCGCTCGCTTTCGTCGGCGAAGACCGTTGCGGCCAACCCTCTGACCATCCTCGAGTCCGGGGCGGCCAAGCCGGTGTTGAAGCTGCCGGTCAGCATCCTGCCAGCGATCCCACCCGCAAGGGTCGTGACTACCGCCCTCAGCACAAACTCGGCCCCCACCGGCCCCTCCGGCCACGCCTCGGCACCATACTCGACATGGCGCATTGACACGGCCACGATCTCCCTGCCGGTTGCCCATCCAACCACGGCATGCCCCGCCTCGTGATAGGCGAACTGCCGAAGGTCGCCCTCCGAATCGGTGGGCAGTTCATCCGCTTCCGCGAACCCATGCTGAGAAAGATTCACTAGGTCGATGAACTCGAGCTGGCGCTTCTCGCGAGCGACGAGCCGGCGCAACTGCAGTGCGGCCAGACCGAGCCGGCGCTCATCCTCGTACTCGGTGCTGGCGAGCTTCCCTACCTTCCCTTGCGACTGGGTGATGGACTCGGCGCAGTGCTCTCGTCCGACCCGCTCGATGAAGTCGTGCCCCTGCGCCTCCATCGTCGGCGACGGAAGACGCATGAAACGGTCGAAGAGTCCGACCTGCCGCAGGCTCTCGGCCATGGAGCGGATGTCGTCCGCGGTGGTCACGATGACCACGGGATGCTCGCGATCGAACGCCCGGATCCACGACGCGAGACGTGACTGGAAGCGGAGCATCAACGCGACCACCGCGGCGTCTTCGTCCTCGCCCTTCGCCAGCATCCAGCGTCCGCGCTCCAGGTGCACGAGGAGTGGCGAAGTCCGGCGCCACTCTGCAGGCGGCGCCAGATCGCACACGTCTTCGGCATCGACGCTGAACTCCGTCACCGGCACCAGACCGGCGACGTCGTCCGCAACGATGCTGATAAAACGCATGCCGGCGTCCGCGGCCACGCGGCGCAGCACGGCCGCGCATGAGGTCGCGTCACTTCCGACTACGATGGCGGCGCGGCCGGTCAGTTCCCACGCATCGTCGGCGGCGTCGGTCGAGCTGCACGCCTGGCGCAGCTCGCGCGCCCACGCCCGCAGCGGGCCGCTGCCGGGGAAGCGATTCCACTCGGGCGCATCGGTCGGAAATTCGGGCGCCGGCGAGGGCAACCCGATTGCCGCCATCGCTTGTTTCACCGACACGCGGATCTTCCGGCTGGATGTCGTGACCCTGCCCCTGTTCTTCGTGCCGCGCATTGCACTCTCCTGTTCGAGTCGTCACCGCTCTTGCAGAAGAATGACCACGGGGTCTGACAGTGCTTACCCGGCCTGAATAGTCGAGCGCAATCGTTCTGCCACTGCATGACGTATCCGCTCGGGAGCGAGCACCTCCGCCTCGGTCCCATACTGCAGCACCTGGCGGACCGCCCACCGGTCATCCAGCAACGGATGATCCACCACGAACGAACCGTCCACGCCCCATTCACCGATCTCGTGCTCGGCGATCCAGCGCGCGATCTGCGGCGCGTACCGAACGGACAGCGACTCCGACGCCTCATTCACGAGCGCGCGGCCGTGTCGCATGACGCCATCGAGAGAAAATGCTTCCGGGATCACCGCTTCCTGATCCTCCAGGACTCCCACCATCGAAATACGGTCCACACGGAAAATTCGGATATCCTCGCGTATTTCGCAAAACGCCACGAGGAACCACCGGCCGCTCGTGTACACCAGCCCGTACGGGCGCACAGTGCGTTCCGACGGCTCCTCGGCCTCGGCCGCCTGATAGCGAAGCCGCACTTTGCGACGCCGCATGGCGGCGCCGCGCACGGCAGAGAGATGCAGCGGAATGGAGGTCGTCGTCTCGAGCGATGCGACTCGAATCGGGCCGCCATTCCCGGCAGGCTCCTCGGCGTTTGCGCGGCGCGATCGCTGCGGCATCACGACCGCGGCTTGCCGCACGCGCTCGCGCGCCTGGTCCACGAGCGCCGCTTCCTCGGGCGAGACTTCGCGGGCGAGTACGTCGAGTCCGAGTTCGATCGCCCCGAGCTCACTCGCCGAGAGTGCCATCGGCCACTTGAGCGGATTCGCCTGCAGATGCACGCGGTCGGCGTCGAAGCCGAGCTGGATCCGCTCGATGAATCCCCCGGGCTCATTGCCTTCACGCGTGACGAGCGTGCGGAGGTCGCGCGCGACGGTCTCGACGCTTGCCCCCACCCGCTTCGCGATGTCCTCGATGGAATGCGCCTCGCCGCCCTCCAGCACAGGCAGGGCCAGCAGCAGTCGGCGCAGCTGCGCGGCAGCTTCAGTAGCGTTGGCCGCCATCAGCGACTCGCTCCGTAGATGTCTGCCGTGGCCTTGACCAGTTCGCGCCATGTCGCCACGAACTCGGGCGGAGCCACCGGTCGCGCATCGCCGGCGAGACGCAGGAGCCAGCGCGCGAACGTCTGGGCACGTCGCACTTCGAAGCGTCGTTGATCGGGCTCGCCGTCCACCGGCGTACCGAGCCGCGCCGATTCCTCCGCGATGCCGGTCGATCCGGTGAAATGCACGATGACCTGCATGGCGTCGCCGTCACCGATCCGCCAGGCTTCCTGCCACTTCGCGTATGCGGTGATGTCGAACGAATCCGGCACGGTGAAATCCGGCGTGTGCGGACGCGCTCGCTCGATCTCGAGGTTGGTGATCCTTCGCACACGGAAGCGCCGGAGCTCGCCGGCGCCGTGGTCCTTGCCGAGCAGATACCAGTGTCGCGCGAGAAATACGAGTCCCCATGGCTCGACTTCCCTGCGCCCATGGGCATCGCGGAGCATCGAGTGGTAATCGAACCGTACGAACTTGCGCGCGCGCAGCGCCTGATCGAGCAGGTCGAGTACGGCCGGATCATCGTTCTGCGGTTCGACGCGGACGCGTTCCGTCCCATCATCATCGGGAAGCGCCAGCTCGAAGGCGAGTTTGCGCAGCGCACCGGCGGCCTCGGCGGCGAGGTACGGGTCACCGAGCTGCTGCACGCGTCGACCTGCGCGGACCACCAGAGTCAACTCATCCGGCGTGAACGCGAGTGTGCTGATGGCGCGATCACCGCGCGCCCTCTGACGCGGAGGTGTATCAAACCCGAGCGCTTCGCCGAGCTGGAGCATCGGGAGGTAGAAGTTCCCCGGCTTGATGCGATAGAGGCCCACGCCCTTGAGATCGTTCGAGACCTCGATGGGGATTCCGAACCTGATCAACTCGTCCTTGTCGCGCTCGAACGTGCGGAGGACTGACTCCGGCGCGGCCTCCGATGTGGCGTACGCCGGGACGTCGCCCTTGAAGTCGTTGAACGACGCAGGCCCCGAGCGGCGCAGCAACGCCACGATGAGGTCGATCCAGCGGCGGAGCTTCTGGGCGGAGCGGTCAGCGGGCATGAAGGTCAACGATAGCACGCAGGACGGGTGGGCGCTTTCACATAAAGAGGCAGAGAAGCACGCCCAAGGTATGGAGGGGGGTCTGACAGTCCTTCTATATAGAAGTGGCGGCCACAGGAACGGGGGCTC
>PMYN01000013.1:3918-4494 GCA_003171215.1 Gemmatimonadota bacterium
GAAGGTGACGGTGGACGCGAGGCGCTGCACCTTCGCCACGCCCTTCGGGCTCACCGCCCTGCTTGCGCTCGCGCAGACGCGCACCGATAAGCCGGCGTTCCTGCCGCCGGAGGACCTCGACAACATGAGTTACTGGACGCGCGTTGGGTTCTTTCGTTACGCCGAGGAACTGTACGACGTGGCCGGTACGGTGCCGCGCATCGCATCGGTGGCCGAGAGCGACCTGTTCCTGGAGGTGACGCAGGTACCGCAGGGCGAGAACGCGCACACCGTGGTAAAGCACATCGAGGAGCGGACGCTTCGGATCCTCACCAAGCGGCTGAATCTCGAGCCGCGCACATTGACGGGGCTGGCAGCGTCGGTATCCGCAGCGTGCCAGAACATCGTGGAGCATGCGGGGTGCAGTGGGTGGGTGATGGTTCAGTCGTATCTGTACAAGAGGATGCAGCCTGCGCGGTCCGTTGTGGTCATCGCGGTGTGCGACGCGGGCGTTGGATTGCGCCGCTCGCTCGAGGGCGGCAGGCGGCAGCCCGCGAACAGCCGCTGGACTGATGCCGTGGCACTCGAGACCGCGGT
>PMYN01000061.1 GCA_003171215.1 Gemmatimonadota bacterium
CGCATGCAGCCACTTCGGCGTCAGGTACTCCAGCATGCCCTCGCGTCCGCCTTCGCGGCCGTATCCGGATTCGCGATAGCCGCCGAATCCGCATGCTGCGTCAAACTGGTTGGTGCAATTCACCCAAACCACGCCCGCCTTCACCTGCGAAGCCAGGTCCAGCGCGACGTTGATGTTCTCGCTCCAGATGCTCGCCGCGAGTCCGAACGGCGTGTTGTTCGCGAGCGCAACCGCTTCTTCCGGCGTGCGGAAGCTCATCGAGACGAGCACCGGTCCGAAGATTTCCACCTGCGCGATCGTGCTGCTCGGTGCGACGTTCGTGAACAGCGTCGGCGGATAGAAGCATCCCTCCTTCGGCACCGCCCATGTCGGCTGCCACAGCTCGGCACCTTCCTTCGCGCCCTGCTCGACGAGCGAGCGGATGCGCTCGAGCTGCACCGGCGCGACGATCGCGCCCATGTCGATCGCCTTGTCGAGCGGTGCGCCGACGCGAAGCTTCTCCATTCGCGCGCGCAGCTTGGTGATGAGCCTGTCGGCGATGCCCTCCTGCATCAGGAGGCGCGACCCGGCGCAGCACACCTGCCCCTGATTGAACCAGATCGCGTCCACCACGCCCTCGACCACGCTGTCGAGATCGGCGTCCTCGAACACGATGAACGGGCTCTTGCCGCCGAGCTCGAGCGAAAGTTTCTTGCCGCTCCCCGCCGTGGCCTTTCGAATGATGCGGCCCACGTCCGTGCTGCCGGTGAATGCGAGCTTGTCCACGTCCGGATGATCGACGAGCGCAGCGCCCGTGGAGCCGTCGCCCGTCAGGATGTTCAGCACACCCGGCGGCAGGCCGGCCTCGGAGGCGAGCTCGGCGAACGCAAGCGCGGTCAGCGGCGTGAACTCCGCCGGCTTGAGGATCACGGTGCAGCCCGCGGCCAGCGCCGGCGCGACCTTCCATGCCAGCATCAGCAGGGGGAAGTTCCATGGAATGATCTGGCCGACGACTCCCGCGCCGTGATAGCCGGGGAATTCCGTCTCGAGCAGCTGCGCCCATCCCGCGTGGTGGTAGAAATGCCGCGCCACGAGCGGTATGTCGATATCGCGCGTCTCGCGGATGCTCTTGCCGTTGTCCATCGATTCGAGCACGGCGAGGAACCGCGAATTTCGTTGTACGGCTCGCGCGAGAGCGTAGAGATGCCGCGCGCGCTGGTGACCGCTGAGTTTCTGCCAACCGGGGAGCGCCTTGCGCGCCGCCTTCACCGCGGCGTCCGCGTCGCCCTTGCTCCCCTGTGCGACCTTCGCGAGAACTCGTCCGGTTGCCGGATCGATGACGTCGAAGCGCGCGCCCTTCGCAGGCTTCGTCCACGCGCCGCCGATGAAATGCCCGAACGAAGCCTCGTGCCGGGCGATCCATGCGAGCGCCGGCTTGTCGCTCTCCGGCGCCGGTCCGTACTCCATCGACTCGAAGATTCCTGCGACGGTGGTTGCGGCCATCGGTTACACCATGGGCTGGCGATGGGCCGCGGCGTAGCGCCCGGTGGCGAAGTGCTCGAGCTGGCGTTCGATATCGGTGAGCAGGCCCGAGGCGCCGAATCGGAACAGGTCGGGCCGCAGCCAGCGGTCGCCGAGCTCCTCCTTGATCAGGTAGAGGTACTCCAGCGAATTCTTCGCCGAGCGAATGCCGCCGGCGGGCTTGTATCCGATCGCGAAGCCAGTCTGTTCGAAGTACTCGCGGATCATGCGCACCATCACGAGCGAGATCGGCAGCGTCGCGTTCACGCCTTCCTTTCCGGTGCTTGTCTTGATGAAGTCCGCGCCGGCCATCATCGCGACCATCGACGCGCGCGCCACGTTCGTCAGGGTGGCGAGGTCGCCGGTCCCGAGGATCGTCTTCATGTGCGATTCGCCGCATGCGTCGCGGAAGGCGCGGACTTCATCGTAGAGCGCGTGCCAGTTGCCCGTGAGCACGTGGCCGCGCGTGATGACGATGTCGATTTCGCGAGCGCCCGCTGCGACGCTCGCTTTCACTTCCGCGATCCGCGTCGCGAGTGGAGAGAGCCCCGCCGGGAAGCCGGTGCTCACCGCAGCGACCGGAACGTTCGAGCCGGCGAGCGCCTCGACCGCGACCGCGACGAGCTGGTGATACACGCATACCGCGCCGGTCGTGATGTGGAGCTGCTCGATGCCGAGCGTGCGTTCGAGATCCGCGCGGATCGGGTGGATCGCCTTCGCGCAGAGCCGGCGGACGTTCCCGGCGGTGTCGTCGCCGGACAGCGTGGTGAGATCGATGCACGAGACCGCCCGCAGCAGCCACGCGGCCTGCCACTGCTTCTTCACCGTGCGGCGGCCGGGCAGCGTGGCCGCGCGCCGCTCGACTGCGCTGCGGTTCACGCGCGGCGCGAGCACGAGGTCGAGGTCCAGGGGCATCCCCGGATTGCGTGCGACGTGTTCGCCGGGAACTTTGCGGCGTTCATCCGCCGGATCCGGGTCGGCGCCGGCCAGCTTGAGCGCGGCGTGGCGTGGTGCGGTCATTGGAAGACTTGGGCTGATTGTACGACCCATAAGATAGCGCCTTCGCGCTCCCGCCACGATGTTTACCTCGAACGCGAACTGAGGATACCGTGACCTTTTGTCGAGCGATCGCCGCCCTCGTCACAGCCGTGCAGTTGCAGGGCACGCCGTCGTTGCCCGCGCTCGATTCGGCGCGGCTCATCGCGGACCTCTCCGCGCTCGCCGCCGACTCCATGGAAGGGCGGCGGATGGGCACGCCGGGCGGCGCCCGGGCGCGGGCATTCCTGTTGCGCGCCTTCATGCGCATCGGGCTCGCCCCGGTGCGCGACAGCTTCCCCGCGCCGTTCGTCGCGAAGACCCGCACCGCCGATCTCATCGGCGTGAATCTCGTCGGCATGATTCGCGGCACGGGGCACGCCGACCGCTATCTCGTCGTCTCGGCGCACTACGATCACCTCGGCGTGCGCAACGGGGTGACCTATAACGGCGCCGACGACAACGCCTCCGGCACCGCGGCCGTGCTCGCGATGGCGCAGTGGTTCAAGTCGCATCCGCCGGAGAACTCGATCATCTTCGCGCTCTTCGACGGAGAGGAGGCTGGGCTTCTCGGCGCGAAGGCGTTTCTGGAGGAGCCGCCGGTGCCGATCGAGCGCATCGTCGCGAACGTGAACCTCGACATGGTGAGCCGCAACGTGAAGCGCGAGCTGTACGCGTCGGGGGCGTCGCCCTTTCCCGTGATGAAGCCGCTGCTCGACAGCATCGCGGCCATCGCGCCGGTGAAGCTGCTGCTCGGGCACGACACCGGGGCCGGCGAATCCAACTGGATCCAGCAGTCCGATCAGGGACCGTTCGACACGAAGAAGATTCCGTTCGTGTACTTCGGCGTCGAGGATCATCCCGACTATCACAAGCCGGGCGACAGGGTGGAGCACATCGAGCCCGGGTTCTACTACCGGTGCGTCCAGACGATCGCGGAGTTCGTGCGGCGGCTGGATCTTGCCCTCGATCGGGTGGCGGTGGTCAGGGTTGGGCACTGACAGGCGACGGGCGACAAGGGGCGACTTGGTGAGAGGCGACGAGCGAGAAGTGCGGTGACCGTCTCCTCGCCTCTCGCACGTCACTCTTCGCCAAATTGCCGCTCACTCGTCGCCCGTCGCCGCTTTTAGGTGCTACGCGAGTAGCCCCTGCTCCAGCGCCAGCCGTGTAAGTCCCGCCACCGTCCGGATCCCGAGCTTTCGCATGAGCGAATCCCGGTGCGCCTCCACCGTTCGCGTGCTGATGCCAAGCTCCGCCCCGATCTCCTTGTTGGTCTTCCCCTGCGCGATGTGCACGAGTATTTCGCGCTCGCGCCCGGTCAGCACGTCCGTCGCCTGGGCGGGCGCCTCCTCCCTGGCCTCGTTTCCCTTGCGCAGCGCCTCGGCCATCTGCGCCGCCAGCGCGGGTGAGTAGTAGGTGCGCCCCGCATGCAGGGCTCGGATCGCCTCGCGGAGCTCCGCCGGGGTCGAGTCCTTGCGCAGGTAACCGTGCGCGCCTGCCCGCACGCTTTCGAGCACGTATTCGACATCCTCGTGCACGCTGAGCATGAGCACGCGCACGCCGCTCACGCGCTCGAGCAGCTCGCCCACCGCGTGAAGTCCCGAACCGCCCGGCATGGAGATGTCGAGCACGACGACGTTCGGCAGGAGCCGTGCCGCGCTCGCCACCGCTTCGGCCCCGCTCTGCGCCTCACCGACCACCGAGAACTCGGTGCCGTCGCTGAGCACGTGGCGGATCCCCTCGCGCACCACGGCATGATCGTCCACCACGAGCACGCGAATCGATTCCGCACGACTCATATCGAGCTGCCCTCCGAAACGGGAATCCGGATCACGATCGCCACGCCCGCGCCCGGCGAAGACTTCAGGAGCACTCCGCCGCCGAGCGCGGTGATGCGTTCGCGCATCCCCGCCAGACCGAGATGGCCCTCGGCCTCGAGGCGCGCGAGCGAGTGCTCGCCTCCGAATCCCGGCCCGCGGTCGGCAACACGCAATATGACCTCGCCGCTCGTGGCCCGGATCTCTACGTGCGCCGGCGCGTCGCCGGCGTGGCGTGCCACGTTTGAGAGCGATTCCTGCAGCGCGCGAAAGAGGGCCACCTCGGCTTCGTCGCTGAGCACCGGCAGGGCATCGGGCGCATCGAGCGTCACGTTCACGCCGCGCCGCTCCGCGAAGTCCGCCACCATCGATCGAAGCGCCGGCAGGAGTCCGAGGTCGTCGAGCAGGGACGGCCGCAGGTCGTTGGTCACGTTGCGAATGCCGCGCATCCCCTCGTCCACGAGCTCGAGCGCCCGATCGAGGCGCCGCGCCATCTCCGGTTCCACGCGCTCGCGCACCACGCCGAGCTGCATCTTCACCGATGCGAACACCTGCGCGGTCTCGTCATGCAGCTCGAGCGAGAGGCGGCGACGCTCCTCCTCGTGCTGGCGCACCATGCGCCGTGAGAGCTGCTCGAGCTCGAGCGTGCGCACCTGCAGGCGGCTCGCGAGGTCGGCGTTCACCAGCAGCAGGATGCCTGCGCCCACGGCGAGCAGGAAGAGGATGTCGATGTAGTAGCCCCACGGACTCCATTCGCCGCGCGCCCGCAGGAACGTGTAGTCGAGATGATGCAGGCCCCAGAGCAGGAATGTCCAGCCGAGCAGCGTGCTCGCGCCGCGCGTCTCGTCGCGGCGATAGCGCAGGAGCACGATGCCGGTCCAGAGCGTGGCCGCGGAGAGGAACATCACGGCGGGAACCGCGGCGAGCACGAAGTTGTCGAGCCTGATCACCGCGACGTAACTCCAGAGCAACGGGAACGCCACGAGGAGCCAGTAGCGGCTCTTCCATGCCGCCGCGTGCGAGAACACGATCGCGGCCCAGAGGAGCGCGACCGCCGTCCAGCCGGTGATGACCTGGTGCCAGAAGAGCCACGCGCGATCGTTGGTGGCGATGAACACCGCGATGACCGTGATGCGCAGGAGGAAGAGCGCGAACGCGAGGGCCCACCATCCGAAGTACGGCTGCCTGGTGCGCCGCCACTGCGCCGCGCAGAGGAGCGCGAGCGCGAGCGTTATCGCCGCCTCCAGGATGGCGGCGGACAGCTCGCCGGTGAGCGCGACGGGGAATTCCTGCATCACCGGTGCCCCGCCGCGGCGACAAGAGCCGTCGCCGCCGAGAGCGCCGCGCGCGCGCGCGTCGAGCCGATGCCCGACACGTCGGCGCTCACGCACCCGAACTCCCGCAGTGCGGCCTCGAAGCGCCCGAACATTTCCGGCCGTTGCGCGGGGCGATCGCGCACCCCGTCGGCGCTCCACGGGAGATCGGGCGCGCACAGCAGGTAGAGATCGCCGCGGCGCGCGCGCGCCGCGGCCTCGATCCACGCGGGACACGGGCCGTAGTAGTACCGCACGTACACGACCGTGCTGATGAGGTCGGTGTCGAGCAGGAGCAGCGGCGGACCCGGCGCGAGCGCGGCGTCCTCCGCGTCGATCGCGCGCTGCGCGATCAGCTCCGCATCGGCCGCGGTGAGATCGCGCTTCACCTCCTCCGCGTAGAGGCGCGACGTCTCGGGCAGCCACGGTGCGTGGAACCGGCGCGCAAGCGCGGAGGCGAGCGTCGTCTTGCCCGTGCTTTCCGGACCCGTGAGCACGATGCGCCGCGTCACGCCGGCGCCGTCACCGGCGCCGCAGCCGCGGCGTCATTCTCGCGGTACGAGCGCCGCCACTGTACCTGTCCCATCACGGCGAGCACGAGGAATCCCGCGTAGAGTCCCGACGTCAGATAGAGGTGCTTGTAGATGAACATCCCGATGTAGACGACGTCCACCGCGATCCACACCGCCCAGTTCTCCAGGACCTTCCGCGTCATCATCCACTGCGCGACGAGGCTCGTCGTGGCTGTCGCCGAGTCCACATACGGGAGCGAGGCGTCGGTGAATCGCGCGAAGAGCGTCCCGAGCACCGCGACGCCCACCACGGCGATCGCCGTGAGCGTGATCGCCATCTGCGGGTCTGCGCGCGACACCTTCAGCTCGGTGCGATTCTCTCCACCGTACAGCCACTCGTACCATCCGTACAGCGACAGCACGAAGTAGATCACCTGCAGCCCCATGTCCGCGTACAGCTTCTGCTCGCGAAAGACCACGAAGTACAGCGCGACGTTCACGAGCGCCGTCGGCCAGCTCCAGATCTTCTGCTTTACGCTGAGGTAGACGCTGATGATCCCTGTTGCGACGGCGACCGGCTCGAGCCAGTTCATTTCGCTCCGCCGGAGAGGTAATCGAAGGCGAGCCCTGCCAGCGCCTTCACGCCCACCGGCAGCGCGTCCTCGTTCACGAAGAACAACGGCGAATGATTCGCAGCGGCGTCGTCGGCCTTCACGCCGGGCTTGTTGATGCCGAGGAACAGGAACAGCCCCGGCACCTTCTCCTGATAGAGCGCGTAGTCCTCACTCGGCATCCACACGGCGTTCGGATTGACCTTGCCGAGCGCGACGCGCGTGATCGTCGGCATCATGTGCGCGAGCAGCGCCGGATCGTTGAACACGGGCGACGATCCCGAGGCCGCGCCGAAATCCACCGTCGCCGTCGCGCCGGACGCCCGCGCAATGAATTCGGCCGTGCGCCTGATCCGCATGTGGACGTCCTCGCGCATCGCCTTGTCGAACGTGCGGACAGTTCCCGTCATCACCACGCTGTCGGGAATGATGTTGCCGCGCACGCCGCCGTTGATCGTCGCGACCGTCACGACGGCGGGCGCGAGCGTGATGTCCGTCTGGCGTGCCGTGATCGTCTGCAGCGCCGTGATGATCTCGGCCGAGACGACCACCGGATCGACGCCCTTCCACGGCTGGGCGCCGTGCGTCTGCTTCCCCTTCACGATAATCGTGAGGCCGTCCGCCATCGACATCGCCGCGCCGGGCTTGAAGCTGAGCTTGCCCGGTTCCTCCGGCCACACGTGCAGTCCGAAAATTGCCGACGGCGCCGGATTTTCGAGCGCGCCCTCTGCGATCATGACCTGCGCGCCGCCGTGCTCACCCGGCGGCGGTCCTTCCTCGGCGGGCTGAAAGATGAACTTCACCGTGCCGGGAATCTGCGCGCGCATCCCGGCGAGCACCGTCGCCGCGCCCATGAGCATCGCGGTGTGCGCGTCGTGGCCGCACGCATGCATCACGCCCACGTCCTGTCCCGCGAACGTCGACCGCACCCTGGACGCGAACGGCAGGTCCACCTGCTCGGTGACCGGCAACGCGTCCATGTCCGCGCGCAGCGCGACCACGCCGCCGGGCTTCCCGCCGCGGAGCACGCCGACGACGCCGGTCTTTGCGACGCCCTCGCGCACCTCGATTCCGAGCGACCGCAGGTAGTCCGCCACGATCTTCGCCGTGCGCACCTCATGGTTGCCCAGTTCGGGGTGCTCGTGGAAATCGCGCCGCCACGTGATCACCTGCGGCATCACTGCCGCCACCCGGCGGTCGATCTCGTCATCGCCGGTCTTCTGGAGGGTCGCCTGTTGCGATCCGGCGCGCGACGAAGCGGCCGCGAGAAGCACGAGGGACAGCGCGGCGGCGCGCCGGGCGGAGACGAATGAATCGCGCATGATGACGTTGAGTCCGTGGCGTGGGTATGATTGGAGGGTAACCATATCACGGAGATCGCGAAATATGGACCGCAAGGGAAGCGCCGTCTGGCAAGGCACACTGAAGGAAGGGAAGGGCACCGTCTCAACCGAGAGCGGCACGCTGAAGGAAGCGTCGTATTCGTTCACGAGCCGATTCGAGAGCGGCGCCGGCACGAATCCCGAGGAGCTCCTCGCCGCCGCGCACGCCGGCTGCTTCTCGATGGCGCTCTCCGGCCAGCTCATGGGCGAGAAGCTCACGGCCGAACGCATCGCGACGACGGCGACTGTCACGGTCGAGAAGGTGGAAGGCGGCTTCGGCATCACGCACGTCCATCTTGCCGTCGAGGCGAAGATCGCCGGCGTGGATCAGGCCACATTCGAGCGGCTTGCCGGCGAGGCGAAGACGGGTTGCCCGGTGTCGAAGCTCTTCAACACCAGGATCACGATGGATGCGAAGCTGGTAGGCTGAGGCCGGCCCCGCTACAT
>PMYN01000142.1:0-32202 GCA_003171215.1 Gemmatimonadota bacterium
GACTTCAGGAACGCCTCCACCACGAAGCTCGCGCCGCCCTTCGCCCGGATCTCCTGCGGCGTCGCGCCGAGATAGCGCTGGCACGTGTTGCGGAAGGCGCTGCCCGACGGAAAGTCGAGAATTCGCGCCACGCTGTCGGCGCTGCGATTGCGATCCTCCAGCATCTGCGATGCGACGACGAGCCGGCCCCAGCTGATCAGCTTCTGCGGGGGAGGGAAACGATCCTCCGTCAGCTTCGCGACGAGCGTCCGGCGCGACGTCGAGAGGATGTCCGCGAGCCGGTGCGACGTGAGTCGCATGTGGGCGCGCGTGACCGCGACGAGCACCGCGTCGCGCACGAGCGGCTGCAGCGAGCCGAGCCGGTGGCGGATGAGTCCCGCGACGCCGCGAGCCTCGGCCTGTTCGATGACGCTGCGCAGCTGGAGCGGCGAGTCGTCCTGGTCGACGATGAGCAGGCCGTCGATGCCGGCGCGTCCCGCGTCGAAGAGATCCCGCGCCCGGCTCGGCACGAACGCGACGTACGCGACGAGCGTGACGCGCGCGAAACGAAGTTTCAGTTGGCGAACGCGCTCGAAGTTGGCCTTGCCATCCGCGAAGAGATCGAGGACCGCGAGGTGCACGGCCTCGTCCTCGAAAGCGGCGAACACGTCGTCCCAGCTCTTGCACGGGATGACCGAGTGGTTCCCGTGCACGGCGTGGACGACGCGCTGGAGACAACGATCGTCAGGCAGGAGTGTGGCGACGATGCCCATGGGTGGTTGGTGTAGGTGACCCCTCTCACAGACAAGTGATAGTGCGTAGCGTTAGCTTGCGGCTGTTCCTAGGGAAGAGTATCACGATAAAGACACAAAAGCCATCACATTGTGATAGTACGGGTGCCAAGCGTGACAAGTTGGTGCTGGCGCTTGCCGCCGGTCGTCTCAAGACTATAGGGGCGAGGATTCGCTCCGTTCCGTCGGGTGCCGCTGCGGGCGGCCCGGCGAACATCGCAGATACGCAGCCCGGTCGGCTGCAAGGCATGGGAGATCGGCGTGAATACGATTGCAGGCCGTATCAAGGGGAAAAGGCGCGGACTCACCCTCATCGAAATGGTGATGGTGGTCGTGATCATCGGGATCATGGCCAAGATCACGCTGCCCAACTTCAACATCAACCGGTATCGCGCGGACGGCGCGGGACGGCTCGCGCGCGTGATCCTGCAGGAGGCGCAGCGCAACGCGATCACGCGCCAGTCCAACGTCATCGTCAGCTTCGACGTGAGCTACAACCGGTTCCGCGTCGTGCAGGACTACAACAACAACGACACGATCAACACGACCGACCTCGTGCAATGGCGCAACATGGGCGAGGGCGCGGTCTTTGCGAAGCCGGCCTGGACCGGCGCGGTCGGGGCGGATTCGACGACGCCGACGGCCGCGTTCGCCGGCGCGCAGCTCGTCACGGTCTCCGGGCTGCCGACGATCATCTTCCGGCGCGACGGATCGGCCAGCACGAACTTCTACCTGTTCGTCACGACGCGAGCGAACGTGTCCACCGAGTATCGCGAGATCATGTGCGTCGCGTCCACGGGGCGCTGCGACCTCTACAAATACAACGGAAAGGGCTGGGTGAGGATGACCTCATGACGACGACCGCAGCGATCTCCCCGGCAGCTTTGCGCCGCGCGCGCCGCGGCATGACGCTCATCGAAGTGATGATCGCGATCGTGATCCTCAGCGGCGCGATGCTCGGTCTCGCGAAATTCGGCGGCCAGTTCGAGCACACCACCGCCACGGCCGGCGACATGTCGCTCGCGAGCGACCTCGCCGTTGCGCGCATCGAGCTGGTCAAGACGTACCGCGTGTACGCCTCGATCGTGTCGACGTACAACAACATCACCGAGACGTACGTGGGCGACCCCGTCTACAACGGCTTCTCCCGCCTCACGAAGGCCACGCGCTGCACGGGCTGCCCGACCGCGTCGAACGACTACACCACCGTGACCGTGACGGTCAGCGGAAGAAGCCTCGTCGCTCCCATTTCGAAGACCACCATCATCGCGGTCTTCTGATGCGGGAGCACAAACGCAAACCATGCACATGCAACATGCGATCCTGAGGACTCCGACGATGCAAACGACCCCGCCACGGGCGCGAGCCAGGGCCGGCTTCACCCTCATCGAAATGATGATGGCGGTGCTGCTGACGATGCTGGTGTTCGCCATCACGATCCCGTTCTTCCGCAATCAGACGATGGCGCTCGACGGTGGCGCCGGGCGTCTCGACGCGATGCAGAACGCGCGCTACGCGCAGAGCGCGATCGACCGCGAACTGCGCCTTGCCGGCGGCGCGACCGGCCAGCCGATCATCGTGCAGGCGGCGGCGTTCAGCGTCACGTTCAACGTGGACCTCGTCACCACTCAGACGAACGATCCCGACGCGACCTACTACAACCCGCAGGCCGACCCGCTGTCCGTCGACAGCTGGCTGCCGGCAGCCGCCAAGAAGCTGCCGACGTCGACCGTCGTCTACCCGACGGTCGAGTACTACGACGGCAACGGGTTCCAGAGCCATGCCGAGACCATCTCGTACTTCCTGTACCTCGACGCGAGCACGGGCCGCAACGATCTCTACACGCTCTTCCGGCGCGTGAACGACCGCGACAGCACGGTCGTCGCGCACAACATGTGGATTCCGACGGACACGAACTACTTCTTCCAGTATTCGCGCACGGACTCGTCGGGCAACATCGTCAGCATTCCGCAGGCCAGCCTGCCGATCTACTGGAACACGGCGGGCGACTGGGCGGACTCGGTCCGCCTGGTGGTGATGCGCATCTCGGGTCTCTATCGAGACGTGCGCAAGGCGAAGGACGTGACCCGCACGATCTATCACAGCACGCGCCTGCTGAATGCGGGGATGCTGAAGCAGGCCACCTGCGGCGCGGCGCCGCTGCCGCCGGGAACGGTGACGGCAACGCAGATGGATGCCGGGTCTCCCACCTTCGGCATTCTCCCCGGACCGTGGACGGTGACGGACACACTTCCGCTGGCCGAGGTGAAGGTCGTGTACAACGCCTCGCCGGAGGAGGCCGGCGGCGCCAAGGACGTGGCCTCCTACGTGATCCAGCGGACGCTCCACGGCACGAGCAACTGGCAAGTGCTCGGCAACCTCGTCGCGAACGGCAGCGCGTCGTACAAATGGGATGACTACACCCCCCAGACCGGTACCTGGGATTACGGCGTGGTTGCCGTGGATTGTACGCCGTTGTACTCGACGGTTTCGTTGAGCACCAGTTCTGTCACAAACCCATAAGTGATCGCCATGACTTCCTACCAAGTGATTGGATCAGTGACTCGAAGCCGCCGAGGGTCGGCGTTGATTCTGGTTCTGATCATGACGCTGTCGCTCGCGGGGCTCGCCATGTCGGCGATTTATCTCTCGTCGAGCGCCGGCCTCCTCTCGCGCTACTACGATCGCGAGCGCAACTACCGCTACGCGGCTGAAGCGGCGATCGCGCTGGGCAAGTCGCGAATCCAGGCGGGCGACACTTCGCTCCACATGCTGGACACCGGTGCCATGGCGTTGCTCACAGCGGCGTCGCTCAAGGACGCCAATGCGGTGACAATCCCGCGAATTCTCGTCAACCTCTACGGCGCGAACACCGGCGACACCGTGGGCATCTACGGCCAGTTCATCACGCTGCTCGCGCAGGCGTACGACAGCGGCGGCACCCGAATGGTGCGGCGGCTGGATCTCACGGCCGAAAGTTTCTCCAGGTTCGCGATGTTCACCAACACCTTCGCGTCGGGCCTCGCGTATGGCACGGGTGAGTTCATCAAAGGCCGCGCGCACAGCAATCAAGGATGGGGCTCCTCCGGCTCGCCGGGTCCGCAGTACTTTGATACCGTTTCGGCGCACACGACGTTTTCGGGAACCGGACAGTTCACGTATCCGCCGATTGCCGGCGCGGCGCTGATCCCGATGCCGACGATCGCGAAGCTCGCGGCGCTGACAGGCTATGCGTCGGGCGCGAACCTGCAGTTCACGCCGGTGACGGCGACGTCGGCGAGCAATCCGGTGACGCAGACAAACGGCATGACAGCGTCGATAAACCTGTCCGGCGAGATGGTGACTGCTAAGCCGACGCGCGGGACGCGCGTGAGCTTCAAGACCGTGGACGTGAACAACAACGGCGTACTGGATCAGGCCGACGGCATGGTCATGATCTTCGACGTCGCCGATGGCATCGACACGTCGTCGCTTCGTGTAGATCTGCCGAGAGGCGCGTCGGGCGTTACATGGACTAATGCGAGTCCGAGCGCGATCGTCATGCTCAACCAATGCGGGCTGCTCATGCACTATGCTGCCGGGCAAATCCCGGCGGGTACTGGTCCGACATTCGCATCGGCGCACAACGAGTTCTTTCCGATTGCGCGCGTGCACGAATACTGGGTTCGTCAGCGGTTGATGCTCGGCACACTCGTTACAGGCGGGTCGCTCGTTGCGACAGATACGACGGCGATGGAGGCTCTTGGTACGGACAGCCTCCCAACTTTGGGCGTCGTCAACAACGTAATGAGCCATGGCGTTGGCAACTCGCGCTGTTTTCCGGCGGGAAGTCCGCTGCTCATGTTGACCGAACGCCATACGAAAGCTGCCTGCGTCATCGACAGCACGACGACCACAGGCACCTCGCTCTGGGGATGGGGTGCGACGGGCGGCAGTTGTGGACCGACCAAGCGATACGGCGGAATGGACTCGACGTTCACCGCCAATGTCACGCGCTGCGCCTTTATCGGCGGACACTACAAGACGACGACCCCGCACGCCGCCGGCGACGACACCAGCGTGGTCGCGGGAAAGTGTCCAACCGCGGGTATCACCGGCCAAGTGAAGCTCGGCTCCTGGCGCCTGTGGGCCGGTGCCGCGCTCCCCACAATCCCGACATCGGTCATTCAGCCGGTCGAAGCCCCATTTCTGTGGCCACTCTTCGTGCCGTACAACATGAACACCAAGGGCGTCATCAACGCCACGACGGGCCCCGTCTATGTGAGCGACACGCTGCGCGGCTACGTCACGTTCTACGAATCGAACGCCGCGAAGGACATCGTCATCATCGACGACCTCGTCTATGATCAGGATCCCACCGCCTCCACCGCGCTCTGCCGAAATTTCCTCGGCATCATCGCGGGTCAGAACGTCCTTGCGGCCGACAACGCGCTGAATCGCCCCCGTGGTGACTACAGCGGAACCATTCGCTGGTTCGGCTTCCCGGATTTCAAACTCCACGCCGTCACCATGGCGCTTAACGGCACGGTGGGCGTCGAAGACTGGTCCGCCCTCAACTCGAACTCGCTCAATACCGGCAACGCGCCGATAACCTCACCCGCTACCACGTGTAACGGCAACAACGTAAGCGGCGGCTGCATCAACCAGACGGGCGGGGTGATCGAACAGACGATCACCGCGACATACGATGGTTCCAGCATCGGCATGCGCGAAAACCGGACGGTGGACCCGTGCCAGAAGACGAATTCACGACCGCCATTCTTCCCGGCCACCGGGCGCTATCTCGACAATAAGTACTACGAGATCGACCCTACGCTCGTCGCGACGGCCGCGCAGGTGAGGACGTTCTTCCAGTCGCTGCGAGGGCATACAGTGCCTTAGGTACTGACGGCAGACGGCAGACGGCAGACGGCGGACGACAGACGGCAGTTGGGATGGCGGACAACAGACGGCGGCGAGGCTTCGGCTTCGCCGCCGTCTGCCGTTCACGTTCTGCCGTCCCAGCCGCCGTCCGCCGTCCGCCGTCCGCCGACTGCCGTCCGATCTCGCGCAACCCTATCCGTCATAGCATTGTCTCTGGGATGACCCGGTCAACGACGGAGCGCGCCGTATTTGGATGATGCACAGCTGGTAGCAGCCGTTCTGGCCGGCCAGGCGAGCGCGGAGCGCGAGCTCTACGATCGCCACGTCGACCGCGTCTTCCGGCTCGCGTTCCGGATGGCGGGAGACGAAACGCTGGCCCGCGACTTCACGCAGGACACGTTCGTTCGCGCGTTCGGCAAGCTCGCGGATTTTCGGGGGGATGCATCGCTGGCGACGTGGCTGCACACGGTCGCGACGTCGGTGATCCTGAACGGACTGAAGAAGGTGAGGCGGATCAGGGCGCGGGAGATCGACGGCGACGTGCTGCCGGACGTGGCGATGACGCGGCGCGAGGCGGAGCCGGACCTGAAGCTGAAACTGGCGCGGGCGATCGACGCGCTGCCGGACGGTTACCGGATGGTGTTCGTGATGCACGACGTCGAAGGGTATACGCACGAGGAGATCGGCACGGCGCTCGGCGTCCAGCCGGGCACGTCGAAGGCGCAGCTGTTCCGGGCGAGGGCCCGGTTGCGGAGCGAACTGGCGGAATTCGAGGGGGAGTGGGCGTCATGAGCGACGAGAAGTTCGAGGAGTTCCTGCAGCGCGAGGCGAAGGCGTACAACGAGCCGCCGGCGAACGTGCCGTGCGAGGAGATGTTCGCGGCGATCGTCGCGGCACGGCGGGCCGGCGCGGGTGCGCACGCACGGACGGCTCGCGGTCCGCACGTCACGCGCTTCGCTTGGATCGGCATGGCGGCGACGCTCGTGATCGGCGTGGCGATCGGCAGGTTCGCGTTGACGAAGCAGGCCGCTTCGAGCGTAGCGCTCCGCCATGCAGATGCGAGCGCTTCGCCCCGCCATGCAGATGCGAGCGCTTCGCCCCGCCATGCAGATGCGAGCGCTTCGCTCACTCCCATGGACACGAACGGTGGAGCTTCGTATGCGGAGGCCGCAACCGCGCAGCTCGCCCGCGCCGAGGCGCTGCTCAGCGCGTACGACGCGTCAGGCGCGAACGCGGGCGTGGACAAGCAGCTCTCGACCTGGGCGCGCGACATCCTCTCGAACACGCGCCTGCTCCTCGATTCACCGGCGGCCGACGATCCGTCGCGCCGGCGGCTGCTGCAGGACCTCGAACTCGTGCTCGTGCAGATGGTGCAGCGCTCGCCCGCGGCTGGAGAGGCCGAAGAGCGTTCGCACATCGACCGCAGCATGGAACGCACACAGGTGCTCCCGCGGCTGCGCTCGGCGCTCCCGGCGGGTCGCAATAACGGAATCTGAACAGGAGACAGGGAAGTGCATAAACTCATCATCATTGCGGCGGTGGCCGTTCTGGGCGCGACGAACGGCGCCGGTGCAACCCGCGTGTCGAGCGGCGACGGCGGCATGGCCGTGCCGCGTGCGTGGGCTCCGGCCGACAGCGCGGACTCCCTCTGGCGCCAGGGACGGAACGCCATTTCGGACGAAGACTGGCGGCTCGCGCAGAAGCTGTTCGCGCAGATTCACGACCGCTATCCGAAATCCGCGTACGCCGCAGACAGCTACTACTGGGAGGCGTTCGCGCTCTCCCGTCGCGGCGGCTCCGGCAACATCCGCGATGCCGTGTCGCTGCTCGAGCGGCAGATGGAGCGCTTCGCGGGCGCGTCGTCGGTGAAGAGCGGTGATTCCAAATCGCTCCTCACACGGCTCCAGGGCGCGCTCGCGAGGGGTGGTGATGCGAGCGCGGCGGCCGAGATCTCGGCTCGGGCCGGAAGCGCGTCGGCGCGTTCGAGCGGAAATGCGGGCGGCGGATCGTCCCGCGCGGGTGCCCGTGCGTCGCGCGGCTCGAGCAGCTCCGCGGACGGCTGCAAGAGCGAGGAGGACGACGATCGCGTGGAGGCGCTGAACGCACTGCTGCAGATGGGCTCCGACGATGCGCTCCCCATTTTGAAGAAAGTGCTCGCGCGCCGCGATCAGTGCTCGGAAGTGCTGCGCCGCAAGGCGGTGTTCCTCGTGTCGCAGAAGCGCGGCGACGAGGCGGCCGATTTGCTCATGGAGACGGCCAGGAACGATCCCGACGGCGAGACCCGTGAGCAGGCCGTGTTCTGGCTCTCGCAGGTGCGGTCGGAAAAGGCGGTTCCGCTGCTCGAGCAGATCCTGAAGTCATCGACGGACGAGGACATGCAGGATAAGGCGCTGTTTGCGCTCTCGCAGAAATCCGACGACCGCGCGCAGCAGGCGCTTCGCGATTACGCCTCGCGTGACGATGTCTCGGATCATCTGCGCGAGCAGTCCATCTTCTGGCTCGGGCAGCGGCACTCGGATGAGAACGCGAAGTTCCTTCGCGATCTCTTCGCGAAGACGACGAATGGTGCCGCCAAGGACAAGATCTTGTTTTCGCTCTCGCAGACGCGCAATGCCGGCAACGACCAGTGGCTGCTCGATCAGGCGGTGAACACAAAGAATTCGATGGAGATCCGCAAGCAGGCGCTCTTCTGGGCCGGCCAGAACGGAAGCGTCGATCTCGCGAAGCTCGGCGCTTTGTACGACAAGGCGCCGGAGGAGGAATTCAAGAACCAGGTGATCTTCGTGCTGTCCCAGAGGGGAAAGTCACCCGAGGCCGTCGACAAGCTGATTGATATCGCCAAGAACGAGAAGAATCGTGAGCTCAGGAAGCAGGCCATCTTCTGGCTCGGCCAGTCGCACGATCCGCGTGCGCTGAAGGCCCTGGGGGAGCTGATCAACCGATGAACGCGAAACAAATGCTGGCCGCCGCATGCGGCGTGAGCGTCATGCTCGTGTCGGCGGCACTGCCGGCACAGAGCATCGCGAGGCGGGTGGCGCAGGCGAAGGACGGCAGCGTGCGCATGTCGTTCGCCTCGCGATCAGACGTGTGCGGCAACGGAGCAGGCAACATCAGCACGCGCAATGGACGCACGATGAACTCGAACGGGTCGGGCGGCCATACCACGTCCCGGCACAACGAATGGGAGGATGACTGCGAAGCCGGCCCGGTGCGCGTGGCGATCGACATCGCCGACGGCAAGCCGATCGCGCTGCGCGCGTACGTCGGAGGGCGGTGGCGCCCGGCGACCGACGTGACCGATCTCGGCACGGTGCAGGTGAAGGACGCCGTCGACTACCTGCTCGACAACCTCGCCCGCGGCGACGGCACGGTGGCGGGCGAGGCGATTTTCCCGGCCACGATCGCCGACAGCGTGGTCGTGTGGCCGCGGCTGCTCACATTGGCGAAGGACGACTCGCGCTCGCGCAGCGTCCGAACGCAGGCCGTGTTCTGGGTGAGCCAGGCGGCCGGTGAGAAGGCGACCGCCGGACTCGTGGACGTCGTCGGCGACGCGGCCGCGGATCAGGACGTGCGCCTGCAGGCGGTGTTCGCCATTTCGCAGCGCCCGAAGGACGAAGGGATCCCCGCGCTCCTCGAGATCGCGAAGAACAGCAAGGATCCCAGGATCCGGAAGCAGTCGATTTTCTGGCTGGGGCAGAGCGGGGATCCGCGGGCGATTGCCTACTTCGAGTCGGTACTGAGCAGGAAATAGGGGCGAGTGTCGAGGAGATGGGAGTGGGGAGATTCGGCCCGATGCGGAATGCGGAAGAGGAATGCGGGATACGGAGTAGATAACGAGTGGTGAGACGGTTGCGGGTAGCGGGAACGACGAAGGGCGCGGCTCACTTTGAGGCCGCGCCCTTTCAGTATCCCGCATCCAGGCTCAGCTCTCGCCACTTCTCCCGGATCCCGGATTCCTCTTCCGCATTCCGCATCNNGATGCGGAATGCGGAAGAGGAATTCGAATTCGGGGTTGAGATCAGATGAGAGCAGGAGTGAGAAGGGAGTTGAATGCCGAATGCGGAAAGGGCGCGTCCTCGAGAGGTCGCGCCCTTCTCATATCTCCCCGCTACTCGCCACTCCCCGCTCCACCCAGCATCCCGCATTCCTCTTCCGCATTCCGCATCGGGCCGAACCTCCCCACTCCCATCTCCTCCGATCTCACATCTCAAAACAATTTGAGCGTTCCCGACTCCTCCGCCGGCAGGATCTTGTGACAGCTCCGGCACCGCGCCTCGTACGCTTCCGCGCCGCCGACCATCAGCTGCGGCGAATCGTAGCGCGCTGGTTTCCCGTCGATCAATCGCTGATTGCGGGTCGCCGGCGCGCCGCAGAGCACGCAGATCGCGTGCAGCTTGTCGACCACTTCCGCCACGCACATCAGCTGCGGCATTGGGCCGAACGGCTCGCCGCGGAAGTCCGTGTCGGTGCCGGCGAGGATCACGCGGCGGCCGCGGTTCGCGAGTGAATTCGCGAGCGCGACGATGCCGCCGTCCAGGAACTGCACTTCGTCGATCGCCACCACCTGCGCGAGCGGATCGAGCCGCAGCGCGATCTGCTCGGTGGAATCGACCGGAATCGCCTCGATCGTGCGCCCGTCGTGCGAGCCGACGGCGTACACGCCGCCGTAGCGGTCGTCGAGGTGCGACTTGAACACCTGCACCCGCTTCTTCGCGATCAGCGAACGGCGCACACGGCGAATGAGTTCCTCGGATTTCCCGCTGAACATCACACCGGCGATCACCTCGATCCAGCCGCCATTCAGCTGAAACGAGCCGGAGGTCATTTTTCTCTCCGCGGCGGACGGCCCTTGTCATCGCGCTTCGGGCCGCGAGACGGGGGCGCCGACCCGCGTGACGAGGCGGAGGGCCCGCGCGACGAAGAGGCGGGACCGCGTTCGACACGAGCGCCGCGCGTGAACGGACGATCACCGGTCTTGGCCGGACGTTCACCACGCGGTGGGCCGCCGAACGAACGCTCACCCCGCGGCTCGCCGCGAGGAGGACCGCCGAACGAGCGCTCGCCTCGTGGTGGGCCGCCAAACGAGCGTTCTCCGCGCGGAGGCCCACTGCGGTCGCGCTCGCCACGCGGCTTCTCACGATCGAAGCTGCGCGGCGCGCGGCCCTCGGGTGCGGCATCGGCCTTCTTCGGCTCGGCGCGGGCCGCCTTCAGTTCGGCGCGCAGCTCCTCGCGGCCGGCGAGCTTCGCGGTCGCCGCTTCTTCGGCGGCGCGCTCGTACAGACGCAACGCGGCACCGGCGATCTCGAGTCCGTCGTGCTCCGCGAGCAGCGGCTCGAGGGCGACGATCTCACGAGCCGGCAGTCCCGCGGCGAGCACCGCGCGGAGCGCATTCCGATTGTTCTCCTCGCGCTCGCGAGCGGCGCGCGCGGCGCGCGAACGCTCGTACGGCATCAGCACCACGCCCTTGGTGAGCTGGCGCAGCGCGTCCATCTGACGCGCGGAAACCAGCGCGACGAGACGCGCGGGATGCGCGCTGAGGGCGGCCGTCAGCGACTCCGGCTCGGGCAACCCGACGAACACGACGAGCGCGGTGTGCAGCGCGACGTCGCCGCGCGTGACCTTGATGAGATCGGAATCCGCGGGATAGCCGAGTGCCTCCAACGCGGTGCGCGCCTGTCCCTCCCCGCGAGAGTCGACGACGACGAGCGCAGCGGACGGCGGATCGACGTCGTCGAGCAGCTCACCCAGCGGCGCGAGCGCGGCGCCCGGCGCCACGGTGCGCACGTAGATCGTGGGCGGTGTACCCGGCGCGATCGGAATGGGCGGAACAACCGGCACGACCACGCGACGCGCTTTGTGCAAATAGCGCTCGAGGAGATTCTCCACGAGCTGAGTCGGTGCGGAAGCCGTGAGAATTCGTGAGCTCCCGCGCGGCAGCTCGGCCATGAGGGCTCCCAGCGGCTCGGCCTGCGCGTCGTATTCGTCCGCGGCGGCGAGGAGCAGGGTGTGCACGTCGCCGAGCTTCAGCGCCGATGCCGCGAGCAGTTCCGCGAGTACCGCCGGTGTGCCGACGACGACCTGCGGAGGCGCCGCCTTGATGAGGCGGGCGCCGCGTGTCGCGTTCGTGACGGGAACGACACGAAGTCCGACCGTCGCGGGAAGGGCGCGCAGTTCGCGGGCAAGCGCCATCGCGGCAACCGAGTCCGGCACGGTGACGATGAGTTGCGGAGCCGCGAGTTCGCGATCCGCTCGTTCGAGCGCGCCCGACGCGCGTTGCGCGGTCTGGGCCCAATCGGGGGGAAAGAAGTGCGCCACGTGGGCGCTGCGAACGGCTCCTGCCGTTTCGCGCTCGGTCTCGGTCACTGCAGCCTCGGTTGTCAATGGCGCGACGTGCGCCGCGTGGATATCGTTCCTTCGCGACTGAAATCTAGTGAACGCACGCGTCCCGCAAAGGATTCCACCCCAAAAAAACGAGCGCCGCCGCCGGATGACGTCCGCCCCCGCCTACACGCCCTCAGCCAACGTCGCCCAGCTCAAGGAATCGGCGACGATTGCCGTGTCGCAACGGGCCAAAGCGCTGCGCGCCTCGGGGCGCGAAATCATCGATTTGGGTGCCGGCGAGCCCGATTTCGACACGCCGGCATTCATAAGGGTCGCCGCCCAGCGCGCCATCGACGCGGGAGCGACCAAGTACACCGCGGTCGACGGGATCCTCCCGCTCCGGCAGGCCGTCGCCGACGAGGCGAACCGCCGCTGGAAAGGGAGCGACAAAGTGACCGCCGCCGAGGTCGTGATCTCGACCGGGTCGAAGCAGTCGCTGTTCAACGCGTGCTTCACGCTGTTCGGGCCCGGCGACGAGGTGCTCATCCCGACACCCGCGTGGACGAGCTACTACGAGATGGTCTCGCTCGCGCGCGCGACCGCGGTTCCGGTGACGGGCGACCCGGCGCACGGCTTCAAGGTGACGGCCGCGATGCTCGAGGCCGCCGCGACGCCGCGCACGAGGGGGCTGATGCTCAACTCGCCCTCGAATCCGACGGGCTCCGTGTATGCACCGGAGGAACTGCGGGCGATCCTCGCGCTCGCGAACGAGCGCGGCTGGTGGGTGCTGAGCGACGAGATTTACCTGCGGATTGCGTACGGAAAGGCCGCTTCGTCGTCGCTCGACGTGGCGCCGTCGCGCGAACGGCTCATCGTCGTGAACGGCGTCGCCAAGGCGTACGCGATGACGGGTTGGCGGATCGGGTGGACGATCTCGCCGGCGAACGTCGCCGCCGCGATGACGGCGCTGCAGTCGCACACGACGTCGAACGCGGCCACCGTGAGCCAGCACGCCGCGCTCGCCGCGCTGTCGATGCGCGATGAGGCCGACGCGGCCGTGACCGCGATGGTCGCGCAGTTCGAGAAGCGGCGCAACGCGGCGCTCGCGATCCTGAGAACCGAGCCGCGTATCCACGTGCTCGCGCCGGACGGTGCGTTCTACCTCTACCTGCGCGCGCCGGGTGCGGGGGAGACCGCGGACGCGGGAAGCGCGTTCGCGGCGCGGTTGCTCGAGAAGTCGGGCGTCGCGATCGTGCCCGGGTCGGCATTCCTCACGCCGGACTGGGTGCGCGTGTCGTACGCGGCGGAACAGGCGCAGGTGGAAGAGGCGATGCGACGGCTGGTGGCGGCATTCCGCGAGCCCGCGTAAGACTCGAACCGGAGACCTGCCTTGGAGATCACGGTACACGTCGAGCCTGGAACGTCGGAACTGCCTGCCGTGGAATACCGCTGGGACGCGGACACGGACATTCTCACCGCGACGATGAATGCCGGCGCGAAGGGACAGGGCATGTCCGGCTCGGTCGAGATCGAGGGATCGGACGGCTCGTGGCTGATCTTCGACGTCAGCGGCGGGCGAATCGCCGGCGTGGAGGTCGCGGTGTGGCCGGACGTGCGCAAGGTGGCCGCGCTGACACCGCCGGCGGATGCCGTGCCGAGCCTTGTCACGATTCCCGGGCGGCCGTCGCAGCCGGGTGTTGCGGCATTGGAGATCGACACGCGCCTCGTCGCCGACGCGGACGCGTCCGAACGCACGATTCATTTTCGCTTCGGTGCCGCGCGCTCCGTGCGCGCGGTGCGCGTCGCGCAGGACCTGATCTTCGACGTCGACGACGCGAGTCACATCGCCGGCGTCTGGCTGCTCAACGTGCCCCCGTTCCCCACCGACCAATGATCACGACCATCGTCCTCGTGAAGGCCGAACCGCGTCTCATTCCGCAGTGCGCGAAACACCTCGCGGCGATCGAAGGCGTCACGGACGTCTATTCCGTGTCCGGCGAGTGGGACCTCGTCGTGCTGGTCAAGGTCCCGCAGTATGACGACATCGCGAAGATCGTGACGGAGCAGTTTCCGCTGGTGCCGGGGCTGGTGCGGACCACCACGTTGACGGCGTTCAAGGCGTATTCGAAGGCGGATCTCGAGCAGGGATGGGACGTCGGCGCTTCGTGAACGGCAGAGGGGAGTGGGGAGATTCGGCCCGATGCAGGGTGCGGAAGAGGAATCCGGATCCGGGGTGGAGCGATGAGGCGCGAGTAGCGATGAGATGCGAGCTGGAATGCGGATGCTCAAAAAGACGAAGGGCGCAACTCATTTGAGTTTGCGCCCTTTCTCCCATCTCCCCGCTAACTCGCTACTCTGCGCTCCGCCCCGCATCCCGGATTCCTCTTCCGCACCCTGCATCGGGTCGAATCTCCCCTCTCCCCTCTCATTTCGGTTTCGATGCGGCCAGGCACCAATCCTGCTTGACCCGCAAAACTTCCTGCCACAGCCCCGCCCTGAAACTCAGCACCACGAGATCATTGTCCGACCCGTACTTCCACGCCTCCACGATGATCTCGTCCGCTCCGTCCCCGTTGAGGTCCACGTGGTTGACCAGCCGCTGGAACTCCACGGTCCTCGCGTCGCCCTTCACGGCATGTGTGTAGGTCGCCTCGTAGCCGTTCGCGCCGCTGTCGGCGAGGGCGAACACGTGGCCGGTCCATTGGCCGCCGCCCGCGCTGCCTGCGTTCGGATCGATGAACGAGATGAGCATCGTGGGTGCCGGGGATGCGCCGGTCGCGATCATGCGGGCGTGGAAGTCGAGCGAATCGAGTTCCGCCGGCGAGAGGTTAGCGCGCTTTCCGGCCGCATGCCCGATGCTGCGTGCGAGCTTCGCGATGTCCGCCGACGTCATGAGCTTCCCGCTCTCCGGGCGCGGCGGCCTGGCCGCCCCGCTCGACGCGACGAACTCGACCGTGGGATCGGCGTGCGGCGTCTTGAACGCGAGCTGCACGACGGCCATCGGCTTGACCGCGCTGCACCCGGGGAGCGAATACGTCGTGTCGTGCGTGACGGTCAGTTCGCCCGGGTCGCCGCCCTCCACGTAGAACGGATACTTCGTTCCCGGCGCCATGTACTGGGCGTCGAGCTGCTTCCAGCCGCTCAGCGTCAGCCCGATCGGCTTGATTGCGCCGTTCACGATCGCCGCGATCGGCATCATGTGCGGACTCTCGCGATCGCCGAAGATCTGGAAGAGGATCTGCGGCTTGCCGGCGAGATCCAGCGCGGCGACACCGTCCGGAACGATCACGTCCGCGGGATTCTTCGCCGGTTTTGACTTCTCGCACGCCGCCGCCGAGAGTAGAATGACGGCGGTGAGTTTGGTGACGGCGCGTGACACGCGAGAGAGGGCAGGCATGGCTTCAACGTACGATGCGGCCGAGGGCGGAACAAGCATCCGGGAGGCGCTGCGCGCACTCCGGAATGCGCCGATTCCCGGTGACGAAATGGGGATTTCGGTCGTCCGGCCGGCCGGTCCCGCGCTCGAGCTCACGCCGGCCGACGCGACGCCGCCGCGGCTCGAGGCCGCGACGTCGATCGAGGGCGATCTGCTTGCCGTTCGAGGTGTCGGTGAGCCTGTCGTGGCATTCGCGGCGTTTCTCGACGGCATCCAGGCGAGCCAGGTCATCCTGCGCGGACGCGATGGCGCGCCGGTCGTGCACGGAACCGTCGCGGCCGTCGTCCGCCGGCGCAGCGACCGCATCCTGCATGTCTGGCGCGGTGCGCCGCGCATCTCGCGCGCCCTCTATGCGCCCGTCCCGCTGATCGGCGCCCGCGAACTCGAGTGGCTGCGCAGCACCCGAATGGAGATCGTCGACACCTTCGCCGGCGGCGACGCCGCGCTCGCCCGGCATCCGATGGAGCTTCTCGCGCTCGCGCGTACCGCCGTGCAGCGGCGCCGCGAGGAACTCGAGATCGCGCTCGCGGAGTCGTGGTGCGCGTCGGAAGCCGAGCCGCTCTTCGTCGACGGCGGCATCTCGGGTGCCGGCCGCGCGTCGCAAAGCATGTTCGCCGTCGGCGTCGTGAAATCGCATCGCACGCTGTACGCGACCGGCGGCGCGCTTACGGTCGTGACCGGGCTCGAGGCCGGCGCGCGGACGACGGCGTTCGAAATCCGTTCGCCGCGCCGCACGACGGTCGCGAGCTGGTACCTCCGGCTGCGCGACGCGCGCGGTCGCGATCCGTTCTTCGGACTGGTACGCGTCGAGATCGCCCGCGAGTCGTGGAGCACCGAACGCGCCGACGAGGCATCCCGCTGGGTCCTCGCCGAACGCGCGCCCGTGTCGCTTCCCGACAAACGCTGGAGCACCATGGCGTATGGCATACGGGATTGCGAGGAATATCTGCGCGCCCTGACGGGCGCGTAGACGGCAGACGGCGGATCGCGGACGGCAGTAACTTCAATACGGCGCCATCTGCCAACCGCCGTCCGCCGTCCCAACCGCCGTCCGCCTTCTGCCCTCTGCCGTCTTGCCAGTTCTAGGCCGCGTAGTCGCCACAGAGCGCAAGCCCAACACGCCCCACGAATTCCATTTCTGGACCGCGCTCGACTCGCCGGTCGGAATCGGAACCATCGTGCGGGTCGAGAGCGCGCAGCCCGTGAGCGGCGTGCTCCCCGTCGTCTACGGCGTCGTCGTCGAAGGGTTCGGGTACACCGACGTGGAGACGCCGCTGCACGAGGTGCTCGGCTACGATGGTGAACCCGGTGGCGACGCGGGCGCACCGACGCGTCGCACGGAAATCCGGCTCTACTCGGCGGCCGTGCTGCGTCATGTGCCGGAAGAGCCGTTGCAGCCCGTCTCGATGGGAACGGTCCATCTCGCGAGCGACGAAGACGTCGCGGTCGCGCTGAGAATGGATGCGTATCTCACGCCGGGCTCGAGCACCGGGATTCCCGTCGGGCTGTATCGCTCGGGTGCGACATCGTCGCCGGTCTGGCTCGACGCGGACTTTCTTCTCGGCCCCGAGGCGGCGCACCTCAACATCAGCGGCGTCTCGGGCCTCGCGACGAAGACGAGCGCGGTGGAGTGGCTGCTCGCCTCGATTTTCGCGCACTTCCCCGCGAAGAAGGGCCGCGTCGCGGCGGTCTGCTTCAACGTGAAGGGGCCGGATCTCTGCTTCCTCGACCAGCCCGCGGTGAAACTCGACGAGGCGGACCGTGCACTGTACGACCGGCTCGGCGTGCCCGCCGAGCCGTTCAAGGACGTCGAGTACTACGCGCCGTACACCGCAAAAGGCTACGCGCTGAACACGCTCCGCTCCAACGATGCGCTCGCGCACAACGTGAAGCCGCTCACGTGGGGCCTGCGCGAGGTCCTGCAGTACGCCGAAGTGCTGCTCAACAAGGACGACGTCGACGCCAAGGCCGACGCGCTGATCGATTTCATCAAGGAGCGCGTCGTCGACCAGGAATTCTCGGATCCGAAGTACCTGACGGCGGTGCACCGCGTGCAGTCGTTCGGGGAGCTGGAGCGCTGGTTCCGCGATCTGCTCACGGGCATGGAGAAGCAGAACGCCGAGTCATGGCGAACGCATCACGTCGCCACGATTCGAAAGGTGCGCAATCGCCTCACGAACATCTCCACGCGCTGCCGCGGTCTCGTCACCGACGACGGCACCGTCAGCGACCTGCCGTTCGGCGAGTTCCGCGACCGCGCGGTGTACGTGGTGGATGTCGCGAACGTCGAGGCCGACGCGCAGGACCTGATCTTCTCCCGGATCGTCTCCATGCTGCGCGAGCATCTCGAGAAGCGCGATCTCGGCGTGGAGCACGTCATCGTGTTCGTGGACGAGCTGAACAAGTACGCGCCGAGCGACGGGCCGGACACGTACGTGCGCGCGATGCTCCTCGACATCGCGGAGCGGGGGAGGTACCTCGGGCTCGTCCTTTTCGCGGCGCAGCAGTTTCGTTCGCAGGTGCACCGCCGAGTGGTCGGGAACAGCGGCACCGCGCTCTTCGGCCGCATGGACCCCGACGAACTCGCAATGCCGGGGTATTCCACGCTCTCGCCGGCGACCCGCACGAAGCTCTCCACGCTCGAGAAGGGCCAGCTCATGGTGCGCCATCCGCACTTCTCGCAGCCGGTGTTCGTGCGTTTTCCGCGCCCCGCCGTGCTCTCGGGCCGGGAGGGAGTGGAGCGCTTTCCGCAGGCCGCCGAGCAGACGCTCGACGAAGCCGTCACTCGCGCCCTGCGCACGCTCGACCGCACGGTGACGCTCGAGTGGGTGAAGGACTCGATTGCGCTGGCGGACGAGGAGGAAGTCCTGCGCGCGCGAAACCGGACCATGCAGGCCAAGCCCGACGACGTGAAGGCCTTCTTCCGCGCCCAGCTCAAGCGTCGTGTGCGCGCCGAACCCGTGGACGCGCGGCCGCGCCAGCCCCTGAAGACCGCGCCGACGGACGATCCCTACGGTTTCTGATCGCCGCGCCTCGGGTCGGTGCGCAGGAATCCGAAGTCGAGCAGCACGTGATCCTCGATGGCCGCGATGCGGTCGAGCAGATCCTTCGAGGGAACCATCGTGCTCACGCCGTGCACCTCGGAAAACACGAGCACCGATGGCTCCACTTCGCGGAAGAGCGTCGTGACGTCCACGGTCGCGACCTTCCGCAGCGCGCTCGGCACCTGTGAGAGCCGCAGTTCGGCGCGCCGGATCTGGTACGTCGTCGCGTCGAGCAGGATCGTCCCGTTCACGTCGGGAGCGCCGAGCCGGTCGGCGGCGCGGAAGTCGATGCGGACCGCGCTGCCATCGGGGGTGCGCACCTCGCCGCCGTAACGGAAGCAGTGGTTCCGCACGAACTCCTCGCTCGCGAAATCGCTGAGCGTCGGCAGGTGCATCGAGCGCTGGCGCGTGATGAAATCCGTGGAGACCACACGGCCCGGATGATACGTCCACCCGGGCCTGTCGCTTCGCAGCAGGGCCGTTTCATGGTGTATCGATTCGATCACGCTGTCGCCGCGAACCGAATAAGTCGTCCGCTCTTCGTGATAGGCGTACGGAAACGAGTCGGCGAGGAGCCGGTACTGCTGGGCATTCTGCTCGAGCTGCTGGAAGATCACGGAGAACTCGCGTTCCTTCAGCGGATCGGGTGCGCCCGGCGCGATGCACGGCGCGTCCGCCAGGACCTGCACGGTCGCGAGCCTGACCTGCACTTCCGCGAGCTCTACCCGAAGGCGCGTCGGCGCCGAATCGCGTGGAATCGTGACCGGCAGTTCGGCGGGTGCGAAGCCGAGGTGCGCCGCGCGGAGGCGATAATTACCTGGCGGGACGCCCTGGAACGCGAAGCGGCCTAGGTCGTCGGTGAACGTTTGCCGTCCCAGCGGCTGGAGCGAGACCATCGAGTGCCCGAGGGGTGACTGGCTCGCTGCCGCGACCACCACGCCGGTCAGCAGGCGGCCGACGGCCTGTGCGCCGGCGGTCGTCGCGAAACAGAGCAGAGCGGCGAGAGTCGTGATCGCAGACGGCCGGCGAGGCATTGGACTAAGCTACCTCGCCGCTGTGGGGGAGTGGGAGTGCGCGTGGATGGGAGTGGCGAGATCGGCTGCGGGACTTACCTACTCGATGCAGGGTGCGGAAGAGGAATGCGGGATCCGGGAGAAGGGGCGAGCAATGAGTTGGGGTGCGGGAGGCAGAAAGGGTGAGGCGTAAAGGACGACCGCGCCATTCGTCGTTTCCTCCACCCGCATCCATCTCGCCCTTCATGTCTGCTCCGGATCCCGCATTCCTCTTCCGNNGTCGCTCCCACCTCGATCTACGCCTCTGACCCCTATCGTCTGCAACGGCTAGATTCGGTATGTGCGCCTCCTCCATCTCTCCGACCTGCATCTCGGGTTCCGGCAGTTCCAGCGCACCACCCCCACCGGCATCAACCAGCGGGAGTGGGATGTGGCGCAGTCGTTCACTCGCGCCATCGATCGCGTCATCGAGCTGCGTCCGGATATCCTGCTGATCGCTGGCGATGTGTTTCACACGGTGCGGCCGACGAACCCCGCGATTCTCCACGCGTTCGCGCAATTCTCGCGGCTCATGCGCGAGCTGCCCGACGCAATCGTCGTGGTCGTCGCCGGCAATCACGACATGCCGCGGTCGAGCGAGACGCTGTGCATCCTGCGCCTCTTCGCGCCGCTCGGCATCCACGTGGTGGACAGTGAGCCGCGGCGGCTCGCGTTTCCGGATCGTGGGCTCTCGATCCTCGCGGTGCCGGACCTTCCGCCGGGCAGCGTTACGCTGGAGCCGGATCTGGCCGCGCGACTGAATCTCCTCGTGATGCACGGTGAAGTCGAGGGCGCGATGCCGGCGTTCGTCGGGCACACCGACCGTTCGGCGCTGCGGATTCCGGTCGCCGAGCTGAACTCGCCCGCGTGGGACTACGTCGCGCTCGGCGATTATCACGTCTACAAGAAGGTGGGCCCGAAGGCGTTCTACAGCGGCGCCCTCGACTATACGAGCTCGAACGTGTGGGGCGAACTCGAGGAGCAGCGCGCGCAGAAGCTTCCTGGGAAGGGGATGATCGAGCGCGATCTCGAGACCGGGAAGCAGACCTTCCATCCGCTCCCGGTGACCCGTGAATTCCTGGACCTGCCGCCGATCGGGGGACGCGGGCTTTCCGCCGCCGATCTCGACGCGGCGATCGCCGCCGCCGTAGCCCGGGCGAGCGGCGGCATCGACGGCAAAGTCGTGCGTCTGGTCGCGCGCGATGTGCCGCGCCACATCGCACGCGAACTCGACCACAAGATGCTCCGCGACTTCCAGCGCCGCGCGCTCCATTTCCATCTCGACACGCGGCGTCCCGAGGTGCTGCGCACCTTCGCGAGCGGCGCTCCGGGGCGCCGCCCAACGCTCGCGAACATGCTGCGCGAGAGCCTGCGCAATCGCGTGCTCACGTCGGACATCGATCGCGACCGCCTCGTCGATCTCGGCGCGCATTACCTGCGCGAGGCCGAGCAGGTCGGCACGCCGCGCGACCTGACGGCCTCGGCGGAGGAAACGTGAGGCTCAACCGCCTCCGCCTCCTGAATTTCCGCCAGCACGCGGACACCGAAATCGAATTCGATTCCGGGCTCACGGGCATCATCGGCCCGAACGGCGCAGGGAAATCGACGATCCTCGAGGCGATCGCATGGGCGCTCTACGGCGGCGACACCGCCCGCGGCGGGAAGGATTCCATTCGCTTCTCGCGCGCCGCGCCGCGCGCATCGGTGCGCGTCGAGCTCGACTTCGAGCTCGGCGGCCACCGCTACGGCGTGGTGCGCGGCCTCACGATGGCGGAGCTGTACCTCGACGGAAGTGCGCAGCCGATCGCGGACTCCGTCACGACCGTAGGCGAGATTCTGCAGCGCCGTCTCGGGATGACGCGGTCGGAGTTCTTCAACACCTATTTCACCGGCCAGAAGGAACTGGCGGTGATGGCGATGCTCAGCGCGACCGAGCGCGCGCAGTTCCTCTCACGCGTGCTGGGATACGAAAAGCTCCGCACCGCGCAGGAACTCTCCGACGTCCGCCGGCGTGAGCTTCGCAGCGAGATCACGGGCATGCGCAGCGGAATGCCCGATGCGGAGGTGGTGGCCGCGCAGATCGCGGACGCGGATGCGCGCCGGGCGGAGACGACGGCGCGCCTGGCCGGTGTCGAGGTCGAGCGAGCCCGGCTGCAGGCACAGGTGAGCGCGCTGGCGCCGCGGTGGATCGACGCGCAGCGGCAGCGCGATGAGTCGCAGCAGCTCGAGGGCGACCTTCGCGTGGCGCAGAGCGAGCTGCAGGGGCTCCAGCGCAACGCGGAGCGGCTCACCGCCGAGCTGCAGCACGTGTCCGCGGCCCGTGAAGCCTTGCTGCCCCTCGCGGCCGAACTCGTGCCGTTCCACGAGCTCGGCAACGATCTCGCGAGGATGCGCGACCTCGCGGTGCACGACGGCCGGCGCCAGGCGCTGCTCGAACAGGAACGCGCGCTCGCCGCCGAGCTCGAGGATCTGCGTGAGCAGCGCACACGCGTGCAGGCGGCGCCGGCGCTCGAGGAGCAGGTCACCGTCGAGCTCGAGGCGCGGCGCCGCGCGCACGATGAGGCGCAGGGCCAGCTCGAACTCCGCCGCACGGAGTGGGTGCGCGACCGGCAGGAGGCCGAGACGCGCCGAAACGCGCTTCGGGCCCAGTACGCCGAATTGAAGGACCAGCGCGACAAGCTCGTCGCCCTCGGCGTCGAGGGCACGTGTCCCACCTGCCAGCGGCCGCTCGGAGACCATTACCGCCAGGTGCTCGACCTGCTCGACAACCAGCTCGAGACGGTGAGCGCCGACGGATCGTACTTCAAGTCGCGGCTCGAGCAGCTCGAGGCGATGCCGGAAGACGTGGCGGCGCTCGACGAGCAGCGCCGGAAGGTCCAGCAGGAGGTCGGCGCGCTCGAGCGCCGGCTCGCGCGGGTGCAGATGGGCGTGCAGCAGCTCGAGCAGGTTGGACGCGAACTGGCCGCAAAAGAGCAGCGCCACGACGCGCTCGTGAAGGAGCTCGGTGAAATTCCGGGAGGCTACGATCGCGCGCGACACACCGCGCTCGAGCAGGATTTCGAGCGGCTCGCCGCACTGAACACGCAGGCCAACCGCCTCAACACGCAGGTGGAGCGCGAGCCGGCGCTGCGACGCGAGCAGGAAAGCGTCGCGCGCAGCATCGCCGCGCTCACGGCGCGCCGCGACGAACTCACGCGGCGGCGCACCGCGCTCGCGCTCTCGGAAGAGGAGTTCGTGATGCTGCGCGACCACCACGCGGCGGCGGCGGCGCAGCTCCACGCGGAGACGCTCGCGTCGATGAACGCGAACAGCGATATGGCGCTCGCGCGCGCCGCGCTCGACCGCGCGCTCGCGGCGCGGAACGAACTCGAGCGCACCGAGCGGAAGCTCGAGGCCCTGGAGACCGAGAAGCGGTTGCACGACGAGCTCCACCGCGCCTACAGCGACCTGCGCACCGACCTGAACTTCGCGATGCGCCCCGAACTCTCGGAACTCGCGAGCGCGTTCCTCACCGAGCTGACGGACGCGCGCTACACGGAACTGGAGCTCGACGACAAGTATCGAATCGTGGTGCTCGAGGAGGGCGTGCCCAAGCCCGTCATCTCCGGCGGCGAGGAGGACATGGCGAACCTCGTCCTCCGCCTTGCCATCTCGCAGATGATCGCGGAGCGGGCGGGGCAGGCGTTCTCGCTCCTGGTGCTCGACGAGATCTTCGGCTCCCTCGACGAGACGCGGCGACACCACGTGGTCGAGCTCCTGCGGGGACTGCAGGACCGGTTCGAGCAGGTCATCCTGATCACGCACATCGAGAACGTTCGCGACGGGCTCGACCAGGTGCTCGAGGTGCGCTACGACGAGAACACGGGCGCCGCGGTGGTGCAGCGCGGAGCGGCCGCCCCGGCCGACGCGTTCGAAAGTGCGGTCACGGCGTCTGTCGGTGGCACGGGGGCGCAGGGCTGATGGTGGCGCGCGCCGACCTCCCGCCCGCCCTGCGGCTCGAGGGACCCTTCACGATCGGCCGCGGCGACATCGCGCCGCTCAACGTCCTGTTCAGCGAAACGTTCACGGAACGCTATCGCCGCGACGGGCTCGTCGGCGTGCGCGTACCGCCGCTCAATCCCGCGATCTGGCAGTACGCGGTGGCGGACGCGGGCGAGGGCGCGATGCTGTGGCGCGACGCGCGCGGCGCGATCGCGGCGTTCAACATCGCGCACCGCTCCGGGGTCGAGGGCTGGATGGGACCGCTCGCGGTGCGCGACGATTGCCAGGGCGCGGGACAGGGAAAGAACATCGTGAACACCGGCCTGGAGCTGCTGAAACGCTCCGGCTGCACCGTGATCGGCCTCGAGACGATGCCGCGCACGATGGACAACATCGGCTTCTACTCGGGACTCGGCTTCGTGCCGGCGCGGCTCACGGTCACGCTGACCCTGGACGCCGCGACATCGTCGCACGCGCCGCGCCTCCTGTCGTCGATGCGCTCGGCCGCGCGCGACAGCGCGATTCGAGAGTGCGCGGTCCTCGTGCACGAAACGCTGCCGGGCTTCGACTACACACGCGAGATCGAACTGACGCACGAACTCTCGCTCGGCGACACGCTCCTGATTTATGAGGGCGACACGCTCGCGGGTTTCGCGCTGTGTCATTCCGCGCCGCTGGTGGAGGGCCGCACGCGCGAGGAACTACGCGTGCTGAAGGCCGTCGTGCGTGATGAGCGCACGTTCGACCACATACTCGTGCAGCTCGCCGACCTCGCGCGCCGCACCGCGACCGCGCGCGTCGCGATCAGGCTGCAGGGGGACTACGCGTCGCTGTACCGGCGACTGGTCGAATTCGGCGCACGCGTGCGCTGGACCGACCTGCGCATGGTGCTGACGGGATATGAGGAGCGGCCGCCGAAATTCGGCATCGTCCTGTCGAACTGGGAAATCTAGTCTGTTTGCTGTTGGCTGCAGGCCACGATCTGACAGCTATCGACTGACAGCTGTCAGCCGATAGCTCCCAGTCACTTTTTCGGCGACCCTCGCACCACTATCCGCCAAATAAGCAGGAAGACTCCCGCCGTGAGCAGCAGGTGGACGTATCCCGGCGCCTCGAACATGAACGTCAGGACGGCCCAAAGCACGAGCATGGCAATTGCCGCAATGATTCCAAGGTCCATTTTGGCCGTCCCGTTACGTGTTCCCTGATTGACGCTCTATGTACTCCAACCTACTTTCTTTCTCAGCTGGAACGAAGGGGCTTACTTTTTGAGCCGATAAGTCCTCCGAGTGGGTCCGATATGCTTTGTTGACGTCATGCCCGCACGGCGGGAAGGCGGAAGGCAGGGTGAGGGCCTCATACATTCGACAGGGCTTCAAAAACTCCTCTTCGTTCTCCTTTGGGCGGAAGCTTCATCTTCGGATGGAGCTTTCGTCATTTAACGACAGATTGGAGAGGGGAGGGGCGAGGGCAGTGGCGAGGGGCGAGACCAGTGGGGAGTGGCGAGGGTGAGCGGGGAGTGGGGAGAACCGAGCGGGAAGCGGCGAGCGGCGAGGTCAGGCGTGAGAGATGAGACCTGCAGCGAAGTTGGGAGATCTCCCAGCTTCTCGATCTGATCAGTTCAGTGGCGGTCGTCCCCACTCCCCGCTCCCGGCTCGGTTCTCCCCACTCCCCGCTCACCCTCGCCACTCCCCACTGGTCTCACCCCTCGCCCCTGCTGTTTTCAGCAACTAGTATCCGATGTATGCCCCTCGTCACCGTCACTCGCCTGCTGCGCTTCAGCGCCGCCCACCGGGTCCACAACCCCGCCCTGAGCGATGAGGAGAACACGCGCCTGTTCGGCAGGTGCAACAACCCTAACTGGCACGGGCACAACTATTCGCTCGAGGTCTCGGTGACCGGCGAGCCCGACCCCGTCACGGGCTACGTCATCGACCTCGGCCTCGTGAAACGAACCGTCGAGCGCGAATACGTCGACCTCGTCGATCACAAGAACTTCAATCTCGATGTCCCGTTCATGGCCGGCACGAACCCGACCACGGAGAACATCATCATTGCCTGCTGGCGCCGCCTCGAGCCGGCGCTGAAGCCGGCGCGGCTCACGCGGCTTCGGCTCTGGGAAACGGAGAACAATTATGTCGAGTACGAAGGGCGCTAAAGCGAAGCGCAAAGGGTCCTCCGAGCTGAAGGGGAACAACATCCTGCGCGCAGGCTGCACCGTCGAGCTCGAGCACATGGTCAAGCGCGAGCTCGCCATGCTCGGCGAGGATGTCGACCGCGCGGGACTGCTCAAGACGCCCAGCCGTGTGGCAGAGTCGATGCTCTGGCTCACGCGCGGTTATGAGATGAAAGTCGCCGAAATCGTCGGCGATGCCGTCTTCGACGAGGCGCACCAGTCGATGGTCATGGTGCGCGACATCGAGCTCTACTCCCTGTGCGAGCACCACATGCTGCCGTTCTTCGGAAAGGCGCACATCGCCTACATCCCTGACGGCCGCATCGTGGGACTCTCCAAGCTGCCGCGCATCGTCGAGATGTTCGCGCGCCGGCTGCAGGTGCAGGAGCGGCTCACCGAACAGATCGCCATCGCCATCCAGGACGTGCTCAAGCCGCTGGGGGTGGGCGTCGTGATCGAGGCGTACCATCTCTGCATGATGATGCGCGGCGTCGAGAAGCAGAACTCGAAGACCATCACGTCGGCCCTGCGCGGTTCATTCCGCGACGACGCGAAGACGCGCGACGAATTCCTCCGTCTCGCATACACGCCATCGCAGCCGCTCCGTTGAGCGCATCGGCCGCGGGAGGCGGCACGCCGCTCGACGGCGTGTCGGCGGTGGTCACCGGCGCGTCGCGCGGCATCGGCGAGGCTGTCGCGCGCTCGCTCGCTGCGGCCGGTGCGGGCGTCGCGCTCGTCGCCCGAGGCCGCGAACCTCTCGAGCGGCTTGCCGCCGCGCTCGGCGCCCGCACGTTCGCCGTGTCCTGCGATCTGCGCGACGGGGGTGCCGTGAACGCAGCAGTCCAGGCCATCACCGCCGGACTCGGCGGCCCGCCGCGAATTCTCGTGAACAACGCCGGCATCTTCCGCGTGGGCCCGCTCCACGAGCTCTCCACCGAAGACTTCGAGGCGATGGTGAGCGTGAATCTCGTCGCGCCGTTCCGGTTCATCCACGCGTTTCTGCCTGCGATGCTCGCCGGCAAAGCGGGGCACATCGTCACGATCGGATCCGTCGCCGATCGCTCCGCCTGGCCCGGCAACGCCGGCTATGCCGCCAGCAAGTACGGCGTGCGCGCGGTGCACGAAGTCCTCCGCGCCGAGACGAAGGGAAGCGGCGTGCGCGCCACGCTCGTCTCGCCGAACGCGACCGATACGGCCCTGTGGAACGACCTCGATCCGGATTCGCGGACGGATTTGCCGAACCGTGCGGTCATGCTGCGGCCGGAGGATGTGGCGCGGGCGGTCCTGTTCGCGGTGACGCAGCCCGAGACCGTCAACGTGGACGAGCTGCGAATCTCCCGCGCGTAGGGGACGCTTGGCGCCCGACTAGCGAGGCGCGCGACGAATCGCGGAAAGCACCGGCACTGCCTCGCGTTCGCCGACCCACTGCTCGTCGTCCCTCGCGAGCATCCTGATGCCATCGGGGACGATCGCATCCGCCGGCGCGACGAGCCGGCCTCCCGCTGAGAGAACCTGGACCGCCGAGCGGAGCAACGCCGGAGTGGCCATATCGAGCGCGATGCCGCGCGCGCATCCTTTCGCGAGCGGCAGCGCCGGGCCTCGGCCGCGGATCACGATGCCCGCTCCTTCCATCTCACGGCGTCCGGTGAGGGCGATGAACTGCGAATTCGGCGACAGCTCGGCGAGCTCCCGAATGAACGACGCGCTGATGAAATCGAGCACATAGAGTCCGCCGCGCTCGTCGAGCCCGAGCAGCGCGCCGAGGCGCATCATTCGTTCGTGAGACAGCGCGTCCGCCGCCAGCATCGACACCGGCGCAGGTTCGCCGATCTCGACGGCACCGTCGTGCACGCGATACTCGGCGTGGCACACGGGACAGCCGAGCGTGCCCTCGATGATGTGGCGGTCCACGGTGCGCGACGCGGCCGCGATGAGGGGGGAGTCCTCGTGCGCGTTGGGGCAGCGGAGCTTGTCCAGAAGTTCGACGAACATCCTGATCGTCGCTACGCGAACCGCGCGTCCCCGGAGTCGGCATACAGCGAATCGATCAGCGCCTTGTAATCCCGATCGATCACCCGTCGCTTCACTTTGAGCGTAGGCGTCAACTCCCCTCTTTCGATCGAGAAATCGTGCTCGAGCAGGGCGATCTTCTTGGGTGCCTCGAACTTGGCGAGGCCGGCAGTCTGCTTGCCGACCTCCTTCTCCATCTTCGCCCTGATCGTCGGCATCTCGAGCAGCTGCGAACGCTGCGTCCAGATGATGTTCTTGCGTCCGGCCCACCGCTCGAGCTGGTCCCAGTTCGGCACCACGAGCAGCACGAGATACTTGCGCTTGTCTCCGATCATCACGGCCTGGCTCACGTACTTGTTCGTCTTGATCGCGTTCTCGATCGGCTGCGGCGCGACGTTCTTCCCGCCCGCGGTGACGATGATGTCCTTCTTGCGGTCGGTGATGCGCAGGAATCCCTCGTCGAGCAGGCCGATGTCGCCGGTGTGGAACCAGCCGTCGGGATCGATCGCTTCGCGCGTCGCTTCCTCGTTCTTGTAGTAGCCGGCCATCACGTGAGGGCCGCGCGTGAGGATCTCGCCGTCCGGGGCGATGGTCACCTCATAGCCCGAAAATGGCTTGCCCACCGTGCCGATGCGAAAGGCGTCCGGCGTATTGCACGAGATCACGGGCGAGGTCTCGGTGAGGCCATACCCCTCGAGGATCACGAGGCCCGCCGCGTAAAAGAACTTGTTGATCTCCGGCGCGAGCGGCGCGCCGCCCGACACGAAATACCTCAGCCGCCCGCCCGTGCGCGCCTTGAGCTTGCTGAACACGAGCTTCTGCGCCAGCGCGTACCTCAGCGTGAGCCACCCGTTCGGCACGCGTCCCGCGAGCGTCTCGTCCGCCCACGCGTCCGCCACGGCGCGCGCCCAGAAGAAGATTTGCTTCTTCGCGGAACCGCCTGAAAGGGCGTTCTCGAGCACCCTCGCGTACATCTTCTCGTACAGCCGGGGCACCGACATGCACAGCGTAGGCCCCACCTCGGACATGTTGAACGGCACCGTGTCGATCGACTCGGCGTACGCGATCGAAACGCCCGCGGTCCAGAAGAGGTAGTCGCCCGTCCGCTCGAACACGTGCGAGAGCGGGAGAAACGACAGCGCGACATCCTGGAGCGTGAACGGCAGCGCGGTGAGGGCGGTGCGCACGTTCGAGTGGAGGTTGTCGTGCGTGAGCATCACGCCCTTCGGCAGTCCCGTCGTTCCGGAGGTGTAGATCAGCGTCGCGAGGTCGCCCGGCTGCACGGCGAGCGCGCCGGCTTTCCACGAGGCTCCGCGCTCCGCGCTGTCCACCGCGGCGCCCATCGCCTCGACCTCCGCGAGCGTGTGATTCACTCCCTCCGGCTTCGTGCCGCCGAACGTGATCACGTGCTTGACGCCGGGAGTCTCGGCACGAATCTCCGCGATCTTCGCCGCCTGAGCATCGCCCGAGACGAAGATCGCGGCCGCGCCCGAGTTCACCAGGATGTGCGTGATCTGCGCGGCGGGCAGCGTGGGGTAGACCGGAACGTCGGCCATCCCGAGCGAGAGGCAAGCCCAGTCCGCGAACGCCCACTCGGGCCGGTTCTCCGAGAGGATTGCGACGCGGTCGCCGCGCACGAGCCCGAGTTCCTGCAAGCCGAGCGCGAGCCGTCGCACGCGTTCGTGCACCGTGGCGTGCGAGATCGGCTGGTACCTGCCGTCACGCTTCACCTGGTACGCGTCGTCGCGCTGAAACCTCTCGAGCGCTTCGAAGAAGAGTTCGGTGAGCGTGCCTGGCACGTTAGTGTGGTTTCGGCCGGAGCTGGATCAGGTAGGTCACTGGACTGCCGGGAACCGGCGCGCCGCGATATCGAACGCTGGCGACAACAGTGAGCGATTCGGTGAGCGTTGGCAATAAGGTGGACCGGACCCGAAGCCGGGGCGAGACTGTTCCACCCGACTGCGTGGTGTCCAGCAGTGCCGACAAGCCTGCCGTGTTCCAGAGTGACGCGATCGTCGTGTCGGTGACCGCCAGCGCCTTGCCGTGGTAGAGCACCTGGTACGACACGAGCCATCCCTGCGAGCCCGTGATGCCGCCCGCCGTGTCGCGCGTCGCCACCTGCAGCCCGAGCGCCGGTGTGACGTTCGCGCTGGCGCTGTCGGGGATGGTGTAACGCAGCGTATCGACGAGGAGCGATGTCGCGAACACCGTGTCCGGCCTGCGCGCGACGATGAGCGTCTCCGGCACTGACTGCAGCCCGGGCGCCGACGCGATCACGCGCACGGCGCCGTTGCGGAGCTGCGCCGTCACGATGCCGGTCGGACCGATCGTCAGTCCCGAGTCGAGCGCGAGGTACGTGATCGACGGGTTCGGCACGACCTGGCCCGCGGCGTTGAATGCGATCGCGTGCAGCGGCGCCGCGCGCCCGAGCGAATCGCGAAGCGTGTCGCCGGTGACGACCGCGGGGAAGGGAAGCGAGTCGAACTCCAGCGAGGTGATCGTCGTCGGGCTCGTGCCGATCTCGGTGCAGCTCCCCGCCACCGCAGCCAGCACGACGGCGAGTGGAGCGAACATGCGCGCCGGGGCGAACCGCCTCAAACTTCTCACTTCGCGAAACGCTCTGCGAGAAGCGCCGCGAGGTGAATGTACGCCTGCGACCCCGGGTCACTCGGTGCGCGCAGCACCGCGGGCTGTCCGGCCGCGAACGCCTCGCTGACCGCGGCGCTGCGGGGGATCACCAGGTCGAACACCATGCTCTTCGGCAGGTGGCCACGCAGATACTTCTCGGTGCGCTCGCACGCGGGAACCCCCGCCTCGTACATCGTGAGCAGGATGCCGTCGAGCGTCAGGTGCGGATGGTGAGAGACCGCGTCCTGGATACCGCGCAGGATCTGCGGCGTCGTCTGCAGCACGAGCGGCTCGCACTGCAGCGGGACCAGCACGCGATCGCTCGACGCGAGCGCGCGGCGTGTGATGGGCCCGAGTCCCGGCGGCGTGTCCACCACGACGATATCGCAGCGCTCGCGTGCCGCTTCGAGCATCTTCGGCAGCAGGTCGCCTTCCGCGATGCGCCGTGAATAGTCCGAGTGATCGGCGTCGTCGGTCACCGTGCCCACGAGCATCACGCGGAGCCACGGAAGCGCGGTCGGCAGGATGACGTCGCGCAGGGGACGGCTGCCGTTGAGGTAGTCGGCGAACCCGTGCGTGCCGTGTCCCTTCTTGAGCGCGGCGCCGTAGCGCACCGAGCCCTGCGGGTCGACGTCCACGATAAGCGTCTTCAGTCCGCGGCGTGCGAACGCCGCTCCGAGATTGACCGCCGTGGTGGTCTTGCCGACTCCGCCCTTCTGACTGACGATTGCGAGAATCTGACCCACGTTATCCCTCGCCAGGCGGCGTCACGCCGCCCGCCGGGTTTCGCAGCTGCTCGAGCGTCGCTTGAGCATGGCGGATCCAGCGTTCGGCTTCTTCGCCCGAAGGCGGCTGAGTCAGGAAAGCCTGCAGATGTTTCTCCGCGCCGGCATTGTCGCCGCGCTTCACGAGGAGGAATGCCAGTCCGTAGTGTGCGCCCGAGAGCGCCGGGTCGATCTCCAGCGCGCGCCGATACGCGCGCACCGCTTCTTCGAGACGCCCCGTGCGAGAGAACGCGATCGCCATGTTCTGCAGCACGCGCAGGTCGTTCGGCGTGTCGCGGAGCGCAAGTCGATACGACGTCAACGCGGCGTCGTAGTCACCCTGACGCTCCAGCACCAGCGCCTCGTTAAGATAATCGAGGCGCTGCGGGCGAACGTCGCTCTTCGTCTTGCCGCCGAGCAGGCGGCTGAACCATGACATGTCCTAGAAAGACGCGCTGGTAGGGTATTTTGGCACAGGTCGGACGGCGGACGGCGGATGGCAGACGGCAGACAGCGGACGATCGACTACCGGGTGTCTAATACCTTGGTGTGGTACCCCGGAATCTCACATCGACATACCTTCCAAGATGCCCAAGAAGAAGCCCGCTCGTCCAGCGAAGGACGTATTCAACGTCGATTGGCCGCTCTTCGGCGAGCTCTCGCGGGCGTTGGCGCTGAAGGTGGCGCGGGAGTACGATCCGGATCTGGTGGTCGGCATCGCGACCGCCGGCGTCGTGCCGGGCGCGGCCGTCGCCGCGATGCTTGACCGGCCGTTTCATTCGATGCTCGTCAGCCGGCGGTATCAGGCCGAGACCGTTCGCGAGACGCCGGCGGTCTTCGGCGCCGCTCCCGTCGAGGTGCGCGGCAAGAACGTGCTGATCGTCGATGAGACCTGCGGATCGGGCGCGACCCTGCGTCTGGCGATCGCCTCCGTGCTCAACGCCGGCGCCGCCGATGTGCGCTCGGCGGTGAGCTTCAAGACAGGCGACTTTCAGCCCGACTTCTTCGGGCTCGAGACGGAGAGCACGATCGTGCTCCCGTGGGACAAGGAGATTATCGTGGACGGGGAGCTGCTGCCGAATCCCAAGTACGAGTAGGGAGGGGCGAGTAGCGGGAAGTGGGGAGATTCGACCCGATGCGGAATGCGGAAGAGGAAT